>JAPOVI010000044.1 GCA_026708265.1 Acidobacteriota bacterium | reverse complement strand
CTCCGAGCGCACCGGCCGCGCCCTGTCGCAGATGGGGCTGACGCGGACGGTGCAGGGCATCGCCGGCACGATCCACGGCTTCCGCTCATCGTTCCGCGATTGGGCGTCCGAGGAGACGGCTCACGACTTCGCCGTCGTCGAAACCGCCCTGGCCCATGCGGTCGGCTCCGGGGTCGAGCGAGCATACCGTCGCGGCGACCTCCTCGCGAAGCGTCGCCTATTGATGAACGCCTGGGCCGAGTACGTCGTCGTCGAGAAGTAGTGACGTGTCAAGCTCGGGGGTGCTTCAGCCGTGCGACGGGACGGCCTCAACGAGGATGAGCCCATCCCACTCGAGGTGGTGGATCACGACGGTCTTCTTCGGTCGGCGGGGTCCGGGGTTCAGTCGATGGGCCGCGTGCGGCCGCAGGCATCGGCCTCGCCGTACCGCCAGCAGCCCCAGAAACGCTTCCCCGTGCGCCTCTGACGCCGTACAACCATAGGTCTCGGGGGGCGGCAGCGGCAGCCCGGCTGCTTCGACCGGCACGACGGGTCGGAGCACTCGAAGAGCCCGCCGGGGCCTCCACCAGCAAGCCGGTGCCGCAGGCGCTGCAGGAGGGCTGCCTGTAGCCGCAGCCCTCACCGCCGTTCCCGTTCGTGCATGCCGCGAAATGCCGGGTCCGACCGCTCATCCCTCGCAAGCGCCCCGTGCCGGCACCGTCGGGGTTGCAGCATGGGCACGGTACCACCTCCCGCACCCGTTCGAGCCAAGCCTCGAGCGGGTGCGAGGCAGCCGTGAGCCGCGGGTCCTCGCTCTCGATGATCGCCCGGGTCACCGGCGAGATGCCGTCGTCGGGGTCGGACACCACGATCAGCGCCGCGTAGCGGGCGCGCGTCAGCGCCACGTACCAGAGCTGGTGCTCGTCGTCGCGGGCCCCGCCGATCTCGGCCGCGATGGCGCGGTCGAGCGCGAGCTGGGCGGGCTCGGTCGCCGACCTCGGCACCCCGGAGTCGATCAGCACCGCGTAGTCCGCCTCGCCGCCCTTGGCGGCGTGAATCGTCCGGTACTCGACCTTGAGGCCGTACTGACGCGCCGCGGCGTTCAGGCGGCGGCGGTCGAGTCCGTAGCGGCCGTCGGCCGTCGGGTCCGACACATCGATGTTCCGGCGGCCCATCACGAACACGGTGACGGGCTTCGGCCGCCGCCGCCTCGGTTCCGCCTCGTGCTCCGGTATCCAGTATGCGAAGGCGGCCAGCACGGCCGCCGTCGTCGACGTCGCCATCGGCCCGAGCTCGGCCTCGAGGGCCGGCGTGGGCCTTGCCCCGATGACCGACACCGGCGGCACCCCGCCGACCGGCTCCGGCCCGAGGCCGCGGAGCTGCCGGTCGCGGACCTTCGCGTCCATCGTCACGACGGCCCTCGAGGCGTCGGCGAGCTTCTGCCCGAAGCGGTACCCGTTGACGAGCGGGATCGGTTCGCAGAGCGTACGGACGACCCCGGCCGGATCAGCCGTCGTCCGAATCAGGGAGGCGTCGCCCCCCTGGAACCCGAAGATCGCCTGCCAGTCGTCACCGACCCCGATCAGGGTGGCGCCCTCGCCCCCGGGCTCCCGGGCCCTGGGCGTCGTCAGGGCGTGGACGAAGGCGGCCTGGGCCGGGTTCACGTCCTGGTACTCGTCGACGATCACGTGGCGCCAGGGCAGCAGGTCCGGCCGCCGGCGCGCGGCGTCGGTGGCCTCGAGGATCGTGCCGTCGTGGTCGGTGGTGCCCGTGTCGGCGAGTTCCTGCTCGTAGCGCCGCCGCACGGCGCCGCCGATGCGCCGCAGCGCCCCGACGTCGGCGCGCTCCGTGGGCGGCGGGCGCCCGGCCGGCCGTCGGCGCACGGCGCCTATCCAGGCGTCGACCTCCAGCGTCAGCGGGCCGGGCCCGGCGTCCGGGCCGTCGCCGGCGTCGTCGGCCGCATCCACCGTCCACCGTTCCGGATCGTCGATCTCGACGCCCACCGCCCGCAGCCGTGCGACGAGGACCTCGGCCATGCCCGGGCCGTCGCCGTCCCAGGCGCGCTGCATGTCCCCGAAGGAGGTCTCGACGTAGCGCGTCGACAGCCTCTCGTGCAGACGCCGCTTCCAGGCGCGCTCCTCTTCGTAGCTCCGGGTCCGGGTGGTCCGGCAGGTAACTAGTCCCTCAAGTCCGCCGCGGAGCCGGCCTCCTCGGCCGGGAGCGGGAACGACGCCTCGTAGACGAAGCGCACGCCTGCGGCGTGCAGCAGGGTTCCGATCACGACCTCGCCGTGCGACTTCACCTTGCGGTCCTCGGGCGGGATGCGGTGGCGTTCCACCGGCTCGCCGTCCTTCACCGCGGCGGCGCGCGCGTTCCGGCGCAGTTCGATGTCGGCGGCGAGCCCCGGGTCGCGGTGGATCTCCTCGCGGATCCAGCCGGCGATGCGCCGCAGTCTCAGGCCGTTGTCCTCCGCCATCGCCGAAAGCTGGACGGTGCGGCCGTCGACGAGCTTCAGCACCCGGCGCGCGAGCTGGTGGATCGTGCCCACCTGGAGTCCCGGCAGGCGTTCGCGCGTCCGTTGCCGGATCTCCTCGGTGGCCTTGCTCGTGGGTGTGATCAAGCGGTGTACGCCTCAGTCAGGACATCGCGTCACCCGAGCCCAGTCCCGGACCGTATCGCCAGACAAACCAAATCGTTCCGCCAACCTCTTCCTGACCAGAAACTCGAAATCGAAACTGAATGCCTCGCACACATCCCTAACGTACTCCGACGTCCATGTCCTTGCGTCCGCCTCCGTGTAGGTGTCGACGTCCGCCCCGCGCTTCCTCACATGGTCCTCCACACAACAGCCTACCGCTGGTGTGCCGACGTGTTCCTCCATGTCTGTTATGAACTCCGCCAACGATTCCCTTCCCGCATCCTCCGCCCCCTCAATTCTGACTCTGTCGTTAAAGATGTCGACCCTGACAGCCCGTGGAAAAAGTCGGGCCTGGGCTCGACGGATCGAGGCACCTTCTCTACA
>JAPOVI010000178.1 GCA_026708265.1 Acidobacteriota bacterium | reverse complement strand
CGACATCAACGTCCACGACCAGTGGGCGGTCGAGTCGCCCGGCCCGATCTTCGACCGCACCACCGAGCACCTCAGCCCGACCGATGCCGGCATCCGTACCCATCGCCGCATGTTCTTGGCAGCTCTCCGGCGGCCTGACGCAGACACGCTCATCGGTGCGGCAGACCCCGGGGCGCTCCGTGGCCCCGGCGCCATCGACGGCGTCACCACCGGCGACGACTTCGACGCGGCGTGGCGCGATCTCGAGACCAAGCGACGCGAGGCCTCCGGGTGGGCTCCCGCGCTGGCGGACTGACCGATGCCCGACACCTCCAAACCCGAAGACCGCTGGGATGCGGACTGGGCCGACGCCGCGGCGGCAGTCGAGGACCAGGTCCGCGACAAGGGGCTGCGAAGCGTTCGGGTCTCGTTCGCCGACCAGCACGGGCGGTTGCACGGCAAGGTCCTGGACGCAGGACAGATCTCCGACGCACTGCGGAACGGCATCTCATTCCCGGGTTCATTGCTCACCAAGGACACCGGCCAGCACTACGCGTTCAAGATCTGGGAGTCTGACGGCGGCCCGACGCTCGCCTCGGTCATGGGGGCGCGCGACATGGTCATGGCGCCGGACCCCACCACGTTCCGTGTGCTGCCGTGGCTCGACGGGACCGGGTGGCTGCTCAGCGACCTGTACAGCGTCGAGGGCGCTCCGATCGAGCTGTCGACGCGCCGCATCTGCGCTCAGGCGCACCAGCGGTTGGCCGATCGCGGGCTGCGGTTCCGGGCCGGCCTCGAGATGGAATTCCACCTCTACCGCGTCGACGAGTCCTCCGGAGACCACCAGCTCGTCCACCGGGGCTGGGACCTGCTGGCTGAGAACTTCTCCGACCAGATCGAGCCGTTGCTCGAGCCGATCCAGCGCAACCTCTCGGCGCTGGGACTGCCGCCGAGGACCATGGAGGTCGAGCACGGTCCCAGCCAAGTCGAGCTCACCTTCCCTCCCGCCGACGGCGTCGAACTGGCAGATCAAGCGGTCCTGATCCGCGCCGCCGTCATAGGAGGAGGCGGACCTGGTGTTCCGCAACCTGGAACGTGCCGAGGACATCGCCCGCGAGTCGATGATCGAAGGCATCCGCTGGCGCTGGGAGACCTACCCCGAATACCTCGACGTGCTCGACGCGCTGCCGAAGGGCATCAACTACGCGGGCTACATCGGCCACTCCGCCCTGCGCACGTACGTCATGGGCGAGCGGGCGTTCGCCGAGCCCGCCGGCGAGGACGACCTCGCGCGCATGGCCGCCATCGTCACGGAGGCCGTGCGGGCCGGCGCGATGGGCTTCACCACGTCGCGCTCCCCCAACCACCAGACCGCGGACCACAAGCCTGTCGCCAGTCGCGCCGCGAGCTGGGACGAGGTCCGCGCCATCGTCCGGGCCATGGGCGAAACGGGCGCCGGGATGTTCGAGATCGCCGGCGAGCGGACCGGACCCGACCCCGACCGCATCCGGGACTACCACGAACGCCTGAGGGAGCTGAGTGTCGAGACGGGGGTTCCCGTCACGTGGGGCATGTTCGCGTCACGGCACGCCCCGGACCTCTGGCGGCGCTACTTCGACCTGCTCGACGAGACCGCCGAGGCGGGCGGGCGCATGTTCGCGCAGGTGCACTCCCGCTCGCTCAACGTCCTCTACACGTTCGAGTCCTACACGCCTTTCGATGGCTGGGACGTCTGGCGCGACGTGCGCGCGCTCCCGCTCGACGAACAGCGCGCGAGGCTGGCCGACCCCGCGCTACAGGCGAAGCTCGTGGACGTCGCGAGCCGCCCGAGCGCACGCCATGCCGCGCGCGGCGTGACGCTGCCCCCGCCGGACTGGGACTGGCTGTTCGTGATGGACTCGATGACGGAGCGGAACCGTTCCCTCTCCGAACTCGCCGCCGAACGGGGCGTCGCGCCCGCGCTGGCCTTCATCGACATCGCCCTCGAGGGCGACCTCAAGGTGCTTTTCCGCCACCCGATCAACAACGAGGTCGATGCGGACGTGCTGGCCATGATGAAGCATCCCCGCTCCGTCGTGACCTTCTCCGACTCCGGCGCCCACGTGTCGCAGATCATGGACAGCTCGCTCCAGACCCACATCTTCAGCCACTGGGTGCGCGAGAAGCAGGCGCTCACCCTGGAGGAGGCCGTCCGCATGGTCACCTTCGAGCCGGCAACGCACTGGGGCCTGCACGACCGGGGGTTGTTGCGCGTGGGTTTCGCGGGGGACGTGACCGTCTTCGATCCCGAGCGGATCGGTCCCCGCATGCCGGAGATCGTCCACGACCTGCCCGGCGGCGCCAAGCGCTTCAGGCAGACCGCGGACGGCATCGCGGCGACGGTCGTGAACGGCGAAGTGCTCCTGCGGGACAACGTGCACACCGGCGCCCAGTCAGGACGCCTGCTACGCGGTCCGCTGGCGCGCGCGGGCTGACGCCGGAATGGGGTCGCAGGACCGGAAGCGCCCGTCGGAGGAGCGGCGCGGCCTGACATCGCAGCGCATCCTGGCGCTCGCGATGCTCTTCATCCTGGTGTCGATGGGCGCCCTGCTCTGGTACATGCCCTTCCCATAGCGCCCCGCGGACGGGCCGCGATCAGCGGACGGTGAGGCGTGCCAGCGCCCGCTCGTTGAGTTCGATCCCGAACCCCAGCCTGTCGGTCAGGGTCATGGCGCCGTCCCGCGGCAGGACCTCCTCGCCGTAGAGGTCCGCCACGTCGTCGAGCGGCCCCGAGAACTCGATGGAGAACTCGTGCGGCCGCGTCGCGTTCTGCACCGTCGCATACACGTGCAGCGACGCCATCGAGTTGATTCCGGCCTGCGGACTGTGCGGCATCACGGGCTTGTCGAGAGTGGTCGCCATCTCGAAGATGCGCTTGACCTCGCTCGGCCCGCCGGCGTTGAGGATGTCGGGTTGCAGGATGTCCGGGTCGCCAAGCGAGACGAGTTGCTGGAACCACCAGCGAAACGCGTCCTGCTCCCCCGCGG
>JAPOVI010000367.1 GCA_026708265.1 Acidobacteriota bacterium | reverse complement strand
CGGGTAGTCCAGGTAGTCCGCGCGGCCGCTGCCCGACCGCGCGCTGTAGGCCGTGTAGAGCTTCCCGTATCCCGGCGTGCCGGCGTCGCCGAACTGCGGATGGAACGCCACCGACACCAGACCGGACTCGTTGGGGAACATCGAGTCGTCGAATCCGATGTCGCGTGTGCGAACGTCGAGGTACTCGACGGGTTCCATACCGTTCTCGTCGGTGATGTACACGACCCCGCGAGTGTCGTTGAGAACGAGGCGCCCCGAGCCGTCCCGGACCGACGTCAGGTACTGGATGCGGGCGTGGGACGGCGTCAGCAGGGGGGCGTTGGCGACGGAATCGGCCGTTTGCGGAGCACGAACGAATCGCGCGGCTTCCACGATCAGGTCGCCCTTCCGGATCGGTTCCGGAATGGGGTCGGTCAGCCGTTCCACCTGCGCCCCGGTGGGGAAGGTCGAGGCGGCGAGGAGCAGGGCGGTCGTTGCGAGCGTTCGTACGAGGTGCATGGCGTACTCCGTCTTCTTGTGTGCTGATGCAAGGTTGCGAGGGGGCTGCGGAGGTCAGGCTTCCAGCGACACGCACACCCGCCGACCGATGGCCGAGAGGGCATGGTCGATGGCGCTTCATGCTGGAGTAACGTCCGTCCGGTTCCTCTTCCAGCCGTGCGGGGTATGCGAAGTCCATCTACCTGGATCTGATGAAGAAGACGGCGCGGCTACTCGCCGTCGACGGAGAAGGCGAGCAGGACGTTGCCGGGGATGCCCAGGCCGGCGTAGCCCGAGACGGCGTAGAGCATGCCGTCGACCACCGTGACGCCGGGTCCGTTGAGCGATCCGCCGCTGGCCGGCACGCCGTTGACGGTCTGGAACTCGCCCGCCGTGTCGGCGTTCCAGATGATGCGGCCGGTGTCGGTGGCGTGGGCGCGGATGTGGCCGTCGAGGCTCGTGGAGAAGAGGACGCCGGGGATGGCGGTCACGGCGCCCGGCTGCGCCGTATGGCAGCCCTCCCGCGACCCGCAGGTGTCCTGCACGGGCGGGGCGTGCCAGACTTCGGCTCCGTCGGCGACGGTCAGTGCGGTCACGCCGCCGGCCTCGCCCGCGGGCCGCTCGAAGAAGTCCGAGATCGACGCGTAGACGACGTCGTTCTCGTCGATGGCGAAGCCCCATTCGATGCCGCCGAGGATGCCGCCGTCCGAGATGCGCGTCTCCCAGAGGATGGCGCCGGTGTCGGGGTCGAGGCCGTACATCACGCCCGACTTCTGGCCCGCGAGCAGCATCGGCGTGCCGTCGGCCAGGGTCGTGAGGATGGTGGAGCTGCCGTAGTCGACGTCCGGTCCCGCGTCCTCGGGGCAGTTGGCGCGCCCCTCCTCTGTGGGCGACATGCAGGCGACCGTCCAGGCGTCGCCCGGCGTCGTCTGCGAGACCCACCGCACCTCGCCGGTGTCCATGTCGAGGGCCATCAGCGCGTCGCTGTTCGGCGACGGCGGATTGGAGTAGGAATCGCCGGTGGCGGCGTAGATCACACCGCGGTCGGGGTCGACGGTGGGCGCCGACCAGACACCGGCCCCCGACGGACCCCAGGTCTGCGCGCCGGCCGAGTTGAGGCCGGTCGGCTGCGGCTCCTCCTCGACGACGTAGCGCTTCCAGAGCTGCTCGCCGGTCGCCGCGTCGAGGGCGACGACGCTGCCCCGGAACGTGCAGCACTCGTAGGTCGGGATGACCGCCGTCCCCTCCTCGCCGGAGGCGACGCCGACGTAGACGCGTCCGTCGTACAACGTCGGCGCGCCGGTGATCGTGGCGTCGAGGTGGTCGTCGATCTTGGTCCGCCAGCGCTGCTCGCCGGTTGCGAAGTCGACGGCGTAGATGCTGGCCGTGCGGTCGCCGAAGTAGGCCGTCGGGGCGCCGTCGGGGCCGGGGCCGACCGGAATGGCCGTCCGCACCGCGCCCTCCGCCTCGTAGATCCAGTCGATGCAGCCGGACTTCGCATCCAGGCTGTAGACCAGCCCCGCGCGGCTGCCGAGGACGATGCGCCCGCCGACGACGGTTGCCTGCGAGCCGGCCGCGTTGACGCCCGGAAAGCCGAACGCCCATTTCAGGCGCAGCCGCGGCACCTCTTCCGCCGTGATGCCGGCCGCGGCGGCGCTCTGGAAGCGCGTGTTCGAGAGGTCGGCACCCCATCCGTTCCAGGCCGGACCGGAGTACGGATCCGCGGGCGCCGCGCCCGCCGAGCAGTACGCACTCTCGGGGATCTGCTCGATCGGCGGCCCACTCAGGGCGTCGCCGCCAAGGAACTCCGCGACGGCGGTTCGCTCCGCGTCGCTGAGCGACAGCGCCTGGCGCTGCATCAGGCCGAAACGGAGGGTGGCGTAGATCTCGTCCGCTGAACGCTCCCGCAGGGTCTCGGCGGGGGTGAGCCGGGCCATGCCCCCTTCGTGACAGCGGGCGCAGTGCTGCCGGTAGACGAGCTCCCCGTCGGCGGTCGCCTCCTGGGATGCTGCGGCGCCGGTAGTGGGGAGAAGGGCACAGAGCAGCAACAGGAGCGGGGTGGCGGTGCGCATGTGATCTCCCATCCGGAGGTCCGACGAGCTGACCGAGCGTGAGCGTCTGAGCCTACAACCCGCGCCGGATTCTCGCCAACTCGCGGCCAGGCCACCGGGCACCAGCGCTAGCGGCCGCGGACCAGCCGCAGGTGCCGTCGCTGCCGCGGGTTGGGCGGCCCGGGCGGCGGTCCGGCGCGGCGCAGCATCTGGCGCAGTTCCCGTTCCGCCGCGGTCGGGGGCGGCGTTCGGTCCTCGTAGAGCTCTCGCGCGTCGGCCTTGGGGAGGTGGCGGTCGGCGAGCGCCTGCACGGCCACGCGCTGCTTCACTCCCTGGGGCCGGGTGATGGAGACGAGGTCCCCGGGTCGCACCTCGCGGTGCGGCTTGGCGCGCTGCCCGTTGACGTCGACCTTCCCCCCCTTGCACGCCTTCTGGGCCTCGGAGCGCGTCCGGAACAGGCACGCGACGTCCAGCCAGACGTCGAGGCGCACGCGCGCGGGCGTATCTGTCACGAGGCTGAAGCCCGCGCGCCGGGGGAGCCGGTCCCAGCCGGCTCGGCCTTTGCGGACGCTCCGAGCATGCGGCGGACGACCGCCTGGCACTCGGGGAAGAGCTCCGCAATCCGGTCCGGCCGCCGTCCCCCCGCCTGCGCGAAGTCCGGCCGGCCGCCGCCGGTCCCGCCCACGACCGGCGCGATCTCCTTGACCACGCGGCCGGCGTGGACGCGGTCCGTGAGGTCCCGCGTGACGGACACGACCAGCGCCACCTTGCCGTCGTTCTCCGCCGCGACCACGACCACGCCGCTCGGGATCCGGTCGCGCAGCGAGTCGGCCAGCGTGCGCAGGGCACCCTTCTCGAGATTCGAGACTCGCCGGCCGACGACGGTCACCCCGTCGAACTCCACCGTGCTTCCGTCCGCGGGTCCGGTCGGTCCGCCGCCCATGGCGGCGCGGATCCGGAGCTGATCGACCTCCCGGCCCAGCCGCTTCGCCTCCGTCTGCAGCCTGTGGACCGCCGCCAGCGCCCCCGCCGTGGTCGTCCCGAGGGCCTGCAGCAGCCCGGAGAGCATGGCGCCCCGTTCCTGGAGCAGCCGGACGGCGGCGGGTCCGGTGACCGCCTCGACGCGCCGGACGCCGGCCGCCACGCCGCTCTCCTGGGTAATCAGGAACGGTCCGATGTCGCCGGTCGCGCGGCAGTGCGTACCGCCGCAGAGCTCGACCGAGAAGCCGGGTACCGTCACGACCCGCACGCGCTCGCCGTAGCGCTCCCCGAAGAGTGCCATGGCCCCGTTGCGAATGGCCGCCTCCGTTTCCTGCTCCTCCGTGGCGACGGTCTGGTTCTCGAACACCCGCGCGTTGACGAGGCGCTCGATCTCGGTGCGTTCGGCAGGAGTCACCGCCTCCCCGTGCGTGACGTCGAAGCGCAGGCGGTCCGGAGCGACGAGCGATCCGGCCTGCCGCACGTGCGGGCCCACGACGGCGCGGAGCGCGGCGTGCAGCAGGTGCGTCGCGGTGTGGTTGCGGCGAATGTCGTCGCGCCGGGCCGCGTCGACTTCCGCGGTGACCACGTCGCCCGAGCGCAGCGAGCCCTCGCGCACCGTCACCGCGTGCATCCGCGCGGTCGCCGCGAGCGGGCGCACCACGTCCCGGACCTCCACCGCGAGGTCCTCCCCGCTCAGCCGACCGGTATCCGACACCTGGCCGCCGGCCTCCAGGTAGAAGGGCGTGGGATCGAGCAGGACGAAGCCCTCCTCGCCCGCGTGCAGCACGTGCACCCCGACGAACCGGTTCTCGCCGCCGCCGTCGCCGGCGCGCTCCAGGCGGCAGAGGCCGGTGACCGTGCTGCGGGACGTCGTCGTGTCGTAGCCCACGAAGCGGTCCGCCACGTGTGGCACGTCCACCGCCGCGCTCGGCCAGACGCCGGCCCCGCCGTCCGCCCCCGGGCCGAAGTGACTGCCGGCGCGGGCGCGCGTGCGCTGGTCGGTCATCGCGCGGTCGAAGCCTTCGCGGTCGACCGCGACGCCTCGGGAGCCGGCCAGGTCCTCGACGAAGTCGAACGGCACGCCGAAGGTGTCCCACAGGCGGAACGCGTCGCCGCCCCCGAGCCGGCGGGAACCGGCTTCCGCTTCCGCGAGCGCGACCTCGAGGCGGGGCAGTCCGTCGGTGAGCACCTTGTCGAACTGGGCCTCCTCCTGGCGGACGACGGAGACGATCGCGTCGCGGTTCGCCACCAGCTCCGGATACGCCGGCGCCATCCGCTCGATGACCACTTCGGCGAGGTCGTGCAGGAACGGCTGCGTCAGGCCGAGCTTCTTCCCGTGGCGCATGGCGCGCCGCATGATCTTGCGCAGGACGTACCCGCGCCACTCGTTGGACGGCACGACGCCGTCCCCGATCAGGAACGTCATCGCACGCAGATGATCCGCGATGACCCGCAGCGAGACGTCGCTCGTGTCGTTCGAGGCGCGTCCGGCGAGCGGTCCGTAGAGGGTGCCGGCGCGTTCGCCGATGGCCGCGAGCAGCGGCGTGAACAGATCCGTATCGTAGTTCGACAGCTTGTCCTGCAGGACGGCGACGATCCGCTCCAGCCCCATGCCGGTGTCGATCGAGGGGGCCGGGAGCGGCGACAGGGCGCCGTCCGCCTGCCGCTCGAACTCCATGAAGACGTTGTTCCAGATCTCGACGTAGCGGTCGCAGGTGCAGTCGACGCCGCGGCACGACGGCTGGTCGCACGGCAGATGGTCGCCGCGGTGGTAGTGAATCTCGGAGCAGCGTCCGCAGGGGCCCGTGTCGCCCATGGCCCAGAAGTTCTCGGCGGCTCCGAGCTCCGTGATCCGGTCCGCGGGGACGAGCCGCTCCCAGATGGCACGGGCGTCCTCGTCGCGCGGTATGCCTTCCTCGCCTTGGAAAACCGTCGCGTGCAGCCGCTCCGCCGGCAGGCCCCAGACGTCGGTCAGCAGCTCCCAGGCCAGCGGGATGGCGTCGGCCTTGAAGTAGTCGCCGAACGAGAAGTTGCCCAGCATCTCGAAGAACGTGTGGTGCCTGAGCGACGGGCCGACGTTCTCGAGGTCGTTGTGCTTCCCGCTCACGCGCATGCATTTCTGCGCGGTTGCGGCGCGGCGGTAGTCGCGGCGTTCGGTGCCGAGGAAGGCGCCCTTGAACTGGTTCATCCCCGCGTTGGTGAAGAGCAGCGTAGGGTCGTCGTGGGGGACGAGCGGGGAGCTCGCCACTACGCGGTGGCCGTGTCCCTCGAAGTAGTCGAGGAAGCCCTGTCGAATCTCGGCGGACGTCATCGTGCTCATTCTTCCACAAGGATCGGCGCTTCCGGGCGTCACTCGTCCGGTACGGCGTCGCCCTCGGCGCGCCGGCGCAGGGCCGCCGCGGCCATGGCGCCCTCGAACCCCTGGCGCAACAGGTACTGGTAGAGACGTCGGAACTCGGCGCGGCTCGCGATGGGCCCGGAGAGCCGCCGGTCGAGCGACTGCTCGAGCAGCGCCTCGGGACTCCGACCGTCGAGCGCCTCGGCGATGGCTGCCTCCGCCACCGAGGGGTCCACGCCGCGAGCCGCGAGCTCGCGGGCGATGCGGGCCGGGCCCCGCCGGCGCACCGCCATCGCGCGGCGCGCGAACGCGGCGGCCGCCCGGTGGTCGTCGAGCGCGCCTTCCCGGCGCAACCGCACGATGGCGCCGTCGGCGGCCTGCGGCGTGTACCCGCGCCGCCGGAGCCGGTCGGCGAGCTGTGCAGCCGACAGGTCTCGCCCGGCCAGCAGGGTGAGACCGGCGATGTAGGGGTCTGCCCCCGGCGGCCGCCCGGATGCGGTGCTCGGCCGCGCCCGACTCGCGGACGAGCGGCGAGCGCCCGCCCCGCGGCTCTCGCCGGCGCGTTCGGGTCGCCGCGGTCGTGCCATGCTCTCAGGCGGTCGCTTCGTTCGCTTCGGCGGCGACGCGGGTCTTCGGGTACACCGGCCTGAGCCAGCCGTGCGTGTCGGGGACCCGTCCCGCGATGATATCGAAGAAGCGTCGCTGGATGGCCTCCGTCACCGGTCCTCGCGTGCCGCTGCCGATGGTGATCTTGTCGACCGAACGAATCGGCGAGATCTCCGCCGCGGTGCCGGTGAAGAAGAGCTCGTCGGCGATGTACATCGACTCTCGCGGCAGGGTCTCCTCCCGGAGCGGGATTCCCAGGTCGCGCGCAAGCGTGATGACGACGTCCCTTGTGATGCCGGGCAGGATGGAGTCGGCGAGGGGCGGCGTCGTGATCATGCCGTCGCGCACCGCAAAGATGTTCTGACCGCTGCCTTCGCTGACGAAGCCGCGCGGATCGAGCGCGATCCCCTCGGCATAGTCGTTGAGCGTCGCCTCCATCTTGATGAGCTGGGAGTTGGCGTAGTTGGCAGTTGCCTTCGCCACGGCCGGGAAGCGGTTCGGCGCACCCCGCCCCCAGGAGCTGACCTGCACGTCGACGCCGTGCTCGAGCGCTTCCTCGCCCAGGTAGGCGCCCCATTCCCAGACCAGGATCGCGGCCTCGACCGGACAGGAGAACGGGTTGACGCCCAGAGAGTGGTAGCCCCGGTAGAGCAGGGGCCGGACGTAGCACGCACGGTACCGGTTGGCGCGGATGGTCTCGAGGACCGCGTCCTCGAACTCCTCCGCGTCGAGCCCGTGATCCATGCGGTAGATCTTCGCGGAGTCGAACAGGCGTCGCACGTGCGTGTCGAGCCGGAACACCGCGGCCCCGTCCGGCGTCCGGTAGGACCGCGCGCCCTCGAATACCCCGCTCCCGTAGTGCACGACGTGGGAGCCGATGTGGATCCTGGCGTCGGCCCAGTCGACGAGATCCCCGTTCATCCAGATGCGGCCCTGCCCGAAGCTCATGCGTCGACCCCGCGAAAACCGTGTGCAATGAGGTAGTTACGCAGTACGAGTGTAGCGGTCGCCCCCGGTCGTATGCAAGCCGCTCCGTGCGGTGCCGCTCGCCTACTGCATCTGACCGCAGAAAGGGCAGCGATTGGCGCGGGCATGCAGCGGCTTCAGGCACTGCCAGCAGAAGCGGCTGGATGGCGTCCGGCCGCGGCGCGGGGTCTTGGCGCGCCGCGGTTCGTCGACCGCCCGTTCCGTGCCCGCTCCCCGGAGCGGCGCCGGCGGCGGTGGCGCATCCGGGGCCGCGACTCGGGCCCGCTCGAGGTCGCCGAGCAGGTCTGCGGCATTCTGGTAGCGCGAGGGGACGTCCGGCGCCAGCGCCTTCATGATCAGGTCGTTCAGCCGCTGCGGCAGGCCGGGCTTGCGCAGGCGCGGAGGCTCGACGAGCTCGCCGCGCCGCAGCCTTGCCAGGTCGCGCTGCGTCGGCGTGTCGTACGGCAGCATGCCGGTCGCCATCTGGTACATCGTGACGCCAAGCGAGTAGATGTCCGAGGCGAAGACCGCCCGCCCCTCGAACTGTTCGGGCGCCATGTAGGGCGGGCTGCCCGTGACCGTGTTGTGCGACGCCATCTCGAGGAACCGGGAAGTGCCGAAGTCGGTCACCTTGAGCACCCCGGACTCGGAGACCAGAACGTTGGACGGCCGCAGATCCCGATGCACCACCCCCTGTCGATGGGCGTGCTCGACGGCCTGGGCGAGTTGCGTGGAGTACTTGATCACGCGAGGCGTGTCGAGCGCGCCGGCGCGCGTGATGACGTCCTCCAGGGTTTCGCCGGCGACGTACTCCATTACGATGAAGAAGACGTTGTCGGCCTTCTCCGCCGTCGTTACCGAGACGATGTTCGGGTGGTCGAGCGCCGCGAGGAGCCGCGGCTCCCGCAGGTGCTCCGCGAAGTTGAGGTTCTGCTTGTGGGGCACCTTGATCGCTACGTCCTTGTCGATCCAGGTGTCCCGCGCAAGGTAGACGGCGCCGAAGCCGCCGCTGCCGAGAGAGGCCAGAATCCGGTACTTGCCGAGTGTCTGCCCCTTCAGCAGCATAGGGTGCGGCCAGTATAGCTACTATCCCTCCATCCCGGCCGCCGCGGGTGCGCCGGGGGGATCGTCGTCCCGCCATACGAAGTGGAGCACCGTGAGGGCGGCGACCGGCACGGCCTCGGCGCGCAGCGCGCGCCGTCCGAGCGTGGTCGGCCGAAACCCGGCCCGCGCCGCCTGCGCCACCTCGATCTCCGTCCAGCCCCCCTCCGGGCCGACCGCGACGACGGCCGACGAGGGACGCGGCTCTCCGGCGAGGGTTCGCACCGACGCCGCCCCGGCCGCCGCTGCCGGCTCGACGAGCAGCAGGCGGAGGCCGGCGTCGGCGTTCGCGCCGTCCAGAAAGCGCCCGAGGTCCAGCGGTGGATGGATGCGCGGAACGAACGCGCGCCCGCACTGCTTGGCGGAGGCGATCGCGATCCGCGTCCAGCGTCGTGCCGCGGCCGCCCCGAAGCGACGGGCGGGCACCTCGGTGCGCAGCGTGACGAGCGGTTGGATGACGTGGACGCCGAGCATGGTCGCATCGCGGACCACGGCGTCGACCTTGCGGCCCTTGAGCAGGGCCGCTCCGAGCGTCACGCGCACGCCGGGCTCCGGGGGCGCCGGCACGGCGCGCCCGGTGCGGACCCGCACGCCGGCCCGGCCGGCATCGGCCACGATCGCCGCGTGCTCGTGCCCCTGACCGTCGAAGACGCGGACGGCCTCGCCGGGTCCGAGGCGGAGGACCTGCGTGAGGTGGCGGGCCTCGTCGTCCGGCAGGCCGACGACGACGCCCGCCCGGTCCGCGCCGGGCGCGAAGAAGCGGTGCATCCGGGATCCTCGGGCGCGGCCCGGCAGTAGCCCGCCGTTCGTCGCCGCGACCGCAAGGTCGCGCTGCGGCCTCCGCTCGGCGCCCAACCCAGTCCTTCAGTGAGTCTGCGCCTCCCGCGGGAGGCGGCGCCGTTCTACGGCGCAGACTCCTGCGGGGCCGGGGCCCGCCGCAGGGTCAACGCCACCCAGCCGTCCTCCGTCTCGCGTGCGACCGGTGTCAGGGCCGCTCCGAGCGCGACGCGAACCTGCTCCTCCTCCGCGGCCGTCACCCCGCCCGCGACCAGCCAGCCGGAGGGCCGTACGTGGCGCGTGATCCGCACGGCGTGACGGATCAGGACGGCGCCGCTCAGATTGGCGGTGACGATGGCCGCCGCCGGCGCAGCGAGCCGGACGACGTCGTCCCGGCGCAGGCTCACGGAGTGCCCGGCCGCGTTGCGCGCGAGATTGTCGCCGGCGTTGGCCAGAGCGTCGGCGTCCCGATCTATGGCCAGGACGGGGGCGGCGCCGAGCTTGTGGGCGGCGATCGCCAGCACCCCCGATCCCGTGCCGAGGTCGAGGACGTCGCGGGGCGGGGCCGCCGCGTCGAGGCAGGCCTGCAGGGCGCGCAGACAGAGGCGGGTCGAGGCGTGGTGCCCCGTGCCGAACCCCGTCGACGGCTCGATGACCGCCACGACTGCGCCCACCGTTTCCTCGTTCCGCGGGAGATCCCACGGCGGCGCCACCACGACGCGGCCCACCCGGATCGCGCGCAGGCCTGCCTGACTGCGGGCCGCCCAGTCCTCGTCGGGGACGTCTACCTCGCGGACGATCACCCCGTCGGGGCCGAGGCTGCGCGTGATGGCGCGCACCGCGGCGTCGCGGTCGCCGTGCGCCTCGAAGTGGACGCGCCGGACCACCAGTCCGGTCCGCGGCGGGGTTTCGTCGCGAGGCTCGATCGCCACCGGGCGCAGGTCGTCGAGCAGGTAATCGAGCCGTGCCGGCAGCGCGAACGACCGGGCCGGCAGCGCTACGTCCAGGGCCGGACGAGCGTCACCCAAAGATGTCCTTGACGCGATCGAAGAAGGGGCGCTCGCCCTCGTCCGCCGCCACGGGCCGGAGTGGATCGGCCTTGCCCGGCGGCATCGTCCTGTCGAGCTCCGTGATGAGCGCCTTCTGCTCGTGGCTGAGGGCGGTCGGAACCTCGACCCGGACGGTGACGTAGAGGTCGCCGCGTCCGCGAGCCGAGACGCGCGGGAGCCCCTTGCCGCGCAGGCGGAAGCGGGTCTCCGTCGAGGTCCCCTTGGGGACCGTGACGGTCTCGCTCCCGGCCAGGGTCGGCACCTCGATCGTGCCGCCCAGGACGAGCGTCGGGTAGCTCACGGGCACGGTGCAGTGCAGGTCGTCGTCCTCGCGCTGGAAGAACTCGTGGTCCCGCACGTGGACGACCACGTAGAGGTCCCCGGGCGGACCGCCGACCTCTCCGTGCTCCCCCTCGCCGGAGAGCCGCAGGCGCTGTCCGCTGCCGATGCCGGCCGGTACCTTGACCGTCAGCTTCCGCTGCCGTTCCCTGCGTCCCCGCCCGTGGCACGCGCCGCACGGGGTACGGATGATCGTGCCGGCGCCCCGGCAGTGCCCGCAGGTGCGGGCCACGGTGAGGAAGCCCTGCTGATAACGCACCTGGCCGCGGCCGCGGCACTGCGGGCAGGTGTCGGGCCGCGACCCGGCCGCGGCGCCGGAGCCGTTGCAGGCTTCGCACTGCTCCTCGCGTGGGATCAGCAGCGTGGTCTCCGTGCCCGAGGACATCTCGTCGAAGCCGATCTCGAGGTCGTAGCGCAGGTCGGCGCCGCGGGCGGGGCCGCGCCGCCCGCCCGTGCCGAAGCCGAAGAGGTCTCCCAGCCCCCCGAGACCGCTGAAGATGTCGTTGAAGTCGGCGAAGATGGTCGGGTCGAAGCCCGGGCTCCCGGAAGCGCCGCCAACGCCCGCGTGGCCGAAGCGGTCGTATCGCGTGCGCTTGTCCCTGTCGGCAAGAACGGCGTAGGCCTCGGCCGCCTCCTTGAAGTGCTCCTCCGCCGTCCGATCGCCCGGGTTGCGGTCCGGGTGGTACTGCAGCGCGAGCTTCCGGTAGGCGCTCTTGATCTGCTGGTCGTCGGCGTTGCGCGCGACGCCCAGCACCTCGTAGTAGTCGCGCTTGCTCACGTCTTGGCCACCCTCACCATCGATGCCCGCAGCAGGCGGCTTCCGATCAGGTAGCCGCGCCGCACCTCGCCGATGATCTCGCCCGCCTCGTGATCGCTGCTCTCCTCGTGGGCTATGGCCTGGTGCAGGTTCGGGTCGAAGACGTCGCCCGCGGTCTCTATCGGCGTCACGCCGCGCTTCTTCAGCAGGTCGAGCATCTGCCGGTGAATCAGCTCGACGCCGTCGCGGTACGCCGCTGCCGACGCTTCGTCCACCGGCGCCTCGAGGGCCCGTTCCAGGTTGTCGATGACCGGTAGCAGCTCCTCGATGAGATGTGCGGCCGCGGCGGACGCGAGGGCGGCCCGCTCGCGCTCGATCCGCTTGCGGTAGTTGTCGAACTCGGCCGTCTTGCGCAGCAGGAGGTCATAGTACTCGTCGCGCTGGGCCGCGGCGTCGGGCTCCGCGGCGGCGTCGGGCTCCGCGGCGGCATCGGGCTCCGCGGCGGCGTCGGGCTCCGCGGAGGCGTCGAGTTCGGCGGCGGCATCGGGGCCCGCCGCGAAGCGCGCTTCCGACTCGGCGGCGCGCCCCCCCGCGGCCCGGTCCCCTTCCGAGCCCGGCTCGGCGGCGTGCGCGTCACCGGCGCTGGCCCGCGACACGTCATCGGCATCTGCGGGGGGCGACAGGTCGGAGGCGGTGTCGGCGGCGTCCGGTCGTGCGCGGGTGTCTTCAGGCGATTCGGCTGTCACGTCGTCTGTCATGGTCGGACGATGCCGCCTGCGCGACGAGGACGCGGCTCACGGCTCGCGAAACCCGGTCCACGGCGGCGATGGCGCGCGAGTAGCGCATGCGGCGAGGGCCGATGATGCCGATGCTGCCAGTGCACCCTCCATCGAAGTACGTGGAGGTCACCAGGCTGAAGTGCCTCATCTCCGGGGAGATGTGCTCCGTGCCGATCACGACCGTGAGGCCGGGGCCCTCGATGTACTCGTGCAGGAGCCGAACCAGCAGGTCCTTGCGCTCGATCAGCGTGAGCAGAACGCGCAGCGTATCGAGGGGCACGCGATCCTCGCCGTCGGACACCCCCTCGACGAGAAAGCCCGCGCCCTCCACGAAGAGCCGGTCCTGTGGCGCCATGTCCTCGAGGGTGGAGCTGGCGAGCCGCAGGACGCTGGAACGAAGCTGGTCGTAGAGCATCCGTTCCTGGCGGAGCTGCTCCACGACGGCGGCGCGGACCTCCCAGAGGGGCAGTCCGGCGAACTCCTGATTCAGGTAGAGAGCGCCCTGCTCCAGCGCGCCGCGGCCGATCGGCTCGCCGAGATCGATCGCCTTGTGCGCGACCTGACCGTCCTGCGTGGACACGACGACCAGAATGCGCGTGCCGTCGAGGGGGACGAACTCGATGTGGCGAAAGGTGCCCGACGCAACCTGTGGCATCAGCGCGAACGCCAGGTACCGCGACGCCAGGGAAAGCTCGTGCGAGACGTTCGACAGGACGTCGCCGAGCGTTCCGGCCTGGCGCAGGCGCGCCTCGACCTCCCGCGTCGGCTGCGTGCCGCGCCGCCGCTCCAGCAGCAGATCGACGAAGCAGCGGTAGCCGTGGTCCGTGGGGACCCGGCCGGCCGACTTGTGGGGCTGATGGACGTAGCCGAGCTCCTCGAGCTCGGCCATGATGTTGCGGACCGAGGCCGACGAGAGACCGACGTCGCCGTGCTCCGCCAGCCACAGCGAGGAAACCGGCTCGCCGGTGTCGATGTAGTGCTTGACGAGCGTGGCCAGAATGGCGCGGGAGCGGGCCGACAGGCCGTCACCGGCGGCACCCTGCTTGCCGGAATGTCGACTCATGGTGACCAGAAGCGCATTATATCAGCCGTCCCCGGCCACCCTCCCGTCGCGATCCGCCGGCCGGGATCAGGGTTCGGCGGGTGCCGCGGCCGCCGGCGCCGCGGTCGCCTGGGGCCGCCAGCGCAGCGAGCGGACGCGAGTGTCCCGGGTCGCTTCGTCGTGGTCGAGCTTGCCGTACTTGACCGCGATCAGCTCGGCCAGGATGCTGACGGCGATCTCCTGCGGCGATACCGCGCCGATGTCGAGGCCGACGGGAGCGTGCAGGCCGTCCAGGTCGTGGAACGCGACGCCTTCCTCGCGCAGCGCCTCGTGGAGGCGCGCGACCTTCGCGCGGCTGCCGATGAGGCCCAGGTAGCGCAGCTCGCGGGTGGCCAGGGCGCGGAGCGCGTCGAGATCGTGGCGATGCCCCCGGGTGAGGATGACCACGTAGGCGTTCGGTGGGATCGAAGCGCGGGTCAGCCACTCGGGAACGTCGTCGACCGCCACCTCGACCGCCTCCGGGAAGCGCTCCGCGTTGGCGAACTTCTCCCGGTCGTCGAGCACGTGGATGCGGAACCCCACCGTGGCGGCCAGCCGGCCGAGGTGATACGCGACGTGTCCGCCCCCGACGAGATAGAGGTGCGGCGCGGCCTCGAGCGGTTCGATGTACACCTCCATCTGACCCCCGCAGATGAGCCCCGACTCCTCGGCCAGGTCGTCGCTGAGCTCGTACTTCGCCACCAGCGGCTGCCGGGTCTCGAGGGCGCGGCGCGCCTTCCAGAAGGCGTCGTTCTCGTAGCAGCCGCCTCCGATCGTGCCGACGGATCGACCGTCGGGGAAGACCAGCATCTTCGCCCCGACACGTTGCGGCGTGGAGCCCTGGGTGCGGATCACGGTCACCAGCGACGCCGATTCCCCGCGCCGCAGCATGTCGCCGACGGCCTGGAACACCTCTTCGTTCATAGGTAGGTCTCGATCTCGCCGGCGGCCCGCAGCCGGGCGACGAGCTCCGCCGCGAGCGCCTGGCGCGCCTGCGCGACGAGCATGCGCCGGATTCCGTCGCCGGCCTCCTCGAAGGGAACGACGCGCGCGGCCCGCCGGCTGTCGGCGCGGATTACGTGGAAGCCGAACCGTGACTCCGTCACCGGCCCGATCTCGCCGGGTTGCAGGGCGAAGAGGGCCTCTTCGAACGGCGGGACGGTCTGTCCCCGGACCACGAAGCCAAGCTCGCCTCCGGCCGCCGCCGTCGCGCGGTCGTCGGAGTGCTCCCGCGCGAGGGCGCCGAAGTCGGCCCCCGCCAGGGCCTCGCTGCGGATCGCCTCGGCTCGCGCCCGCGCGGCGTCCCGCTCGGCCGGCGCGCCGTCGGACGCGGCCTCGATGAGGATGTGGCTGGCGCGCACCGCCTCCGTCTCCGCGAACTGGTCCGGGTGCTGGTCGTAGAAGGCCCGCACCGCCTCGTCGCCCACGGCGATCCGGGGTGCCACGTCAGCCTCGATGAGCTTCGCGATCAGCATGTCGCGGCGCCGCTCCGTTCGCAGCTCGTCGAGCGACGTGCCCCACTCGGAGAGCTGGGCCTCGAAATCCTCCTGGGAGGGGAAGTCCTCGCGGATCCGGTCGATCTCGGCGTCGATCTCGCCGTCGTCGACGACGAGTTGCCGGGCCTGGGCCTCCTGGAGGAGAAGGTGGAACACGATCAGGCGGTCGAGCACGCGGTCGTGGATCGCCGCGCGGAGCGAGGCGGGAACCACCTGTCCCGCCCGCACCTCCGCGGAACGCACGGCGCGCTCGAACTCGTTCCGCAGTATCGAGGTGCCGTTGACGCGCGCCACGACCTCCGGAAGGTCGGCCTGGGATTCCGGCGCCTCGGCGGTCGGTGTCGCGCCCCCACCGGACGCTGTGTCGCATCCCGCCAGGGCCGGGCCCGCCAGGAGCCCGGCGGCAAGTACCACTGGGAACCGAAGCTGCAACTGCGTATCCTGTCCTGCTCGAAGGCGTTTTGCCGCAAGTATACCGCCGTCCGGGCCGCAGACTCCCAGCCCGCCGTTCGTCGCCTGCGGCGCAGGCTCCCCGCCGGCCGTTCGTCGCCGCGACCGCAGGGTCGCGCTGCGGCCTCCGCTCGACTCCTAGATGGTCAGCAGCCAGTGTCGGCCGGGGTCGAGCGGGAGGTCGGCCAACAGACGATCGACGAACGCGGGGCCGTAGCGGTTGAGGAAGTAGACCGTGCCGACGCTTCTTTCCTGGGGCTCGCCGTTCGGGAACGCCTGCGCGCGCGCTCGCCGAAACTGCCGGCGCAACGTCTCGTCCCGCCGCTTGGCCGCCTGCACGACCTTGCCGCGGAGCGTGGCCAGATCGCGTTGCATCCGCTTGCGCGTCGATTCCACCACCCCGGAAAGCGTGGGATCGAGCAACGGTGCGGCCGCCGAGACCGCGGCGAGGCGCTCGTCCACCGCCGCGTCCGCCCCCGCCAGCGCCGTCTCCAGCTCGGCCGGGATCTGCGCGGCGAGCAGCCGGTTGAGCACGCCGTCGTCGCGCGGCCGCAGATCGGCGAAGTCGAGCCCGTAGCGCTCCAGGAACCTCACGGTCGCGCGGTCGACGATGGTGGCGCTCGCCCGCGGAAAGATGATCGGCATCGGTATGCCGAACCGCTCGTAGACGCCGCGAAGCTGGCCCAGGTAGGCGAGCTCGTTCGGACCGGAGACGTAGGCGGCGGTGGGGAACAGCGCGTCCTGCACGAGTGGTCGGAGCAGGACGTTCGGGCTGAAGCGCGCCGGGTGGGCGTCGACCTCCCGCAGCAGTTCGTCGGCGGCGACCACGCGCTCGCCCACCGAGAATCCCTCCGGCGCCACCCGGATGGGCTGCCGCGTCTCGTCGAGGCGGAACAGCGCCACCCCGTCGGGCTGCGGCTCGACCTGCGCGTGGTAGCCGGCGGCCGCGAGCGCCGCGCCCGCCGCCGCGGCCTGGCGCGCGGTCCCTCCCGAAGCCCGCAGTTCGTCCGCGAAGAGCGACCGTACGAGGGGTTTCGCGGCGGGATCCGATGCGTCGAACACGACGAGCCCGGCGGGGCCGGCCAGCCGGTCGAGCCAGCGGGCGAACGCTTCCACGAGTCGCGTGCCCTCGGCGTACGCGGCGTCGAGACCGGCGAGCACCTCGTCCGTGAACTCGGTCGGCGGCAACAGCTCGCGGAGGGCGGCCGTGGCGCCGCGCACGTTGCCCGCGAGGCGGATGGCGGCCGCCGCGGTGCCGCGCGGAGCATCGAGGTCGAGCCGGATCGCGTGCGGGTCGAGATCGGCGTCGAGGAGCGGGCAGTCCCGAATCTCGTCGAGGTCGTGGTCCTCTGCGTCCACCCAGAAGATGGGTACGACGGTCGCATTGTGCTCGCGTGCGAGGCGTTCGGCGAGCCGAATGCCGGTCAACGCCGTGAGCAGCGTGTACAGCGGGCCGCCGAACAGGCCCGCCTGCTGTCCGGTCACCACGGCCGCGGCCCCCGGCTCGGCAAGACGCCGCGCCGCCGCCCGTGCAGCCGCGGGCGCCGCCCGCGCAGCCAGTTGCGCGGCCAGCACGTCCGCCATGGCGGGCCGCGGGGGGCGGCGACGGCAGCGCTCGACCGCTTCCGCCCACGCCTCCGGCGCGGCAGGCGAGCCCGCGTAGAAGGGAGCCAGCCGCTCGAACGCGTGACTGTAGTCGCGCACGAGTCGACGCGTCCACGGCAGGCGTCGAAGGTCGATGGGCACACCCGACGAGGAGGGGTTGGAGGACGGCACGTCGGCGGGCACGCTCACCGTACTCTCGCAAACGCGGGATTGCACTGTCAAGGCCCCGCCGGCCCCTCACCGGTCCGGCCAACCCATTGAAACGACGCCGCTTCCATGGTACGATCGGGCCACTGGCCCGGGGGACTGCACCACTGACATTCGAGGACGCTGCGTCGCCTTCCGCTCCCGGTGCGTTCGGCCCGTTCCGGGTGCTGCATCAGCTCGGGGCGGGTGTCCTCGGCCCCGTATACCGGGCCGCGGATCCCACCAACGGCGCGGCCGTTGCGGTCAAGGCCTTCCATCTCGATCTCACGCCGGAGCTGGCCGACGAGCTCGCCGACGCCCTGCAGCGGTTGGTCGGGGCCGGATTGGCGCATCCGGGCATCGTCACGCCGCTCGCGGTCGGGTGCGAGGGGAGCGTTCCGTATCTCGTCCAGGAGTACGTCGCCGCCGAATCGCTGGACGTCGCGATGCGCCACTACGCGCCCGCCGCGGCCGAACGCGCCATACCGTTGCTCCATCAGCTCGCGGGCGCCGTCGACGCGGCGCACGACGCCGGAGTCCTGCACGGGAGCCTTCACCTGCGCGACGTGTTCGTGTCGCCGGACGAGGCCCGCGCGACGGGCTTCGGGGTGGCGCGCGCCCTCGAGGATGTCGGGCTCCGCGCGCCGGTGCGGCGTCCGTACGCCGCGCCGGAAGTGGTGGACGGCACCGACTGGGGGGCGGAGGCGGATCGCTACGCCGTGGCCGCGATCGCCTACGAGCTGTTGACCGGGCGTCGCGCCACCGGCAGCAGGGACGAGATCATCGAGCGGCTGGGTTCCATCTACGTGGGGGACGAGGGGGCGCTGCCCGCGCTGCGGGACGCGTTCTCCTGGGGGCTCTCCGAGGAACCCGCCGACCGACCGGGTCGCGCGGTCGAGCTCGTGGCCTCGCTTGCCGAGGCGCTGGGCGTCGAGGTGATCGAGCCGGAGCCGATCGACGCTGCGGCGAAGACGGTCGGCCCCGCGTCGACCCCGACGCTCCCGGACGGGGCAGGCGACGGTCTGCTCCCGGTTGCCGATGAGGAGCCCGACGGAGAGCGCGAGACCGTTGCGGACGACGGCATCGACTCGGGACTCCCGCCGAACCTCCGCGAGGGCGGGCCCGGGCCGCGGTCGGATGGCGGGCGCGACGCCGAAGGGCACGAGGCGGCACGGGTTGCCGCCGGCCCGGAGAGCGACGCGGATCCGCTCGACGACCTGGAGCCGATCGAGGACGAGGAACCTCTCTCCGTGGGCGAGCGGGTGCGCGCCATCCTGCAGGGAACCGCCGCGGTCCTCGTGGGCGTGCTCGGCGCGGGCGTGCTCTACTTCCTCTTTGCGCCCGAGGTCGGGGTGGGCGGCGGCGGCGGGGCCGCGCCCGACGAGGAGCCTGCCCTCGCCGAACGGTCGGAACCCCGCGAGATCCCCGAGGATCCGCCGTTGCGGGTGGAGGATCTCGACGCGCTGCCGCCCGTGACGCCGGCGCGCGAGCCGGGTGGCGAGAGCCCGCCGCCCGCGGGTTCGTTCCCGCCGGTGGATTCCCGGGCGCCAGGGAGTTTCTTCGCGCCGGAACCGGGCGACGAGCTCCCGCCCGTGAGCGCCACTCCGACCCTGCCGGCCGCACCTTCCGCGGCGTTGGAGTCGGCGACCTCCGGCCCCCAGGTCGGGTGGCTGCTCGTCCGCACGTCTCCGCCGGGGGCTACCGTCACGTTGGAGGGGGTCGATCGGGGGCGAACGCCGCTCTCCCTCGAGGGCGTGCCCTACGGCACCCACCGGGTCGGGATCCAGGCCCCCGGCTACGAGTTGCAGACGCGCGAGGTCACCCTTTCCGCAGCGGCGAAGGTGGCGGCCCTCGGCGTCGAGCTGGTGCGGGGCGGCGTGCCGTCCGCGGACGAGACGCTGCCGCCGGCCCCCGCCGAGCCCTCCACACCGCCCGCTCCCGTCATCGCCGGAGCCGGCGCCCGAACGACCGGGTCGGTCTTCGTCGAATCCCGACCCGCCGGCGCCCGCGTCCTTATCGAAGGTGAGCTCGCCGGACACACGCCGGTCGTCGTCACCGATCTCCCGGCGGGCCGCCGTGAGGTTCGCATCGAGCAGGACGGGTACGAGCCGTGGGTCACCGTGGTCGAGGTGCCGGCCTTCGACCGCGTCCGCGTCGCCGCGTCACTCGATCGGGCACGCCGATGAACGCCGTCCTCGCGCTGGAGAGCGGCGCGTCGTTCGTGGGCCGGGCCGTCGGTGCGTCGGGCCGGGCCGCGGGCGAGGTGGTCTTCAACACGAGCATGACCGGATACCAGGAGGTCCTGACCGACCCGTCCTATGCCGGGCAGATCGTGACGATGACCTGTCCGCAGATCGGCAACTACGGGGTCGCTCCCGACGACGTGGAGTCCGGACGGCCTCACGTGGCCGGCTTCGTCATTCGCGAGGCCTCGCCCATCGCCAGCAACTGGCGCGCCACGGGGACGCTCGACGACTACCTGGCCGCGCATGGCGTGGTGGCGATCGCCGGCATCGATACGCGGGCCCTGACCCGTACGCTGCGATCGTCGGGCGTCATGCGGGGCGTGATCGGCACGGGCGCCGTCAACCCCGACGACCTCGTCGACCAGGCGCGGGCAGCGCCGACGATGGAGGGTAGCGATCTCGTCCGGGGCGTCACCTGTGCCGAGCCGTTCGACTGGCAGGCCTCCGGCCCGGCGCCCGGCTTCGCGCTCGAGCCTCCCCGCCGCGCGACGCGGCGGCTGCGGGTCGCCGCCTACGACCTCGGGATGAAGCGCAACATCCTGCGTCGGCTCGACAGCCACGGCTGCGACGTGCGCGTCTTCCCCGCCGCGGCTCCCGCCGCCGACCTCCTCGCGATGCAGCCAGACGGGGTCTTTTTCAGCAACGGTCCCGGCGACCCGTCACCGCTCGACTACGCCGTCGCCAATGCCCGCGAGCTCATGGGCTCGGGGGTGCCGCTGTTCGGCATCTGTCTCGGGCACCAGGTTCTTGGCCTCGCCATGGGCGCCGCGACCTACAAGCTCAAGTTCGGCCACCGGGGAGCCAACCACCCGGTCAAGAACCTGGGGACCGGGCAGGTGGAGATCACGTCGCAGAACCATGGGTTCGCGGTCGACCAGGATTCCGTGCCGGACGACGTCGACATCACCCACCGGAACCTGTACGACGGCACGGTCGAGGGGCTGCGGCACAAGCGCCTGCCCGTCTCCTGCGTGCAGTATCATCCCGAGGCCTCGCCCGGGCCGCACGACGCCGACTACCTGTTCGGCGCGTTCGTCAACGCGATGGAGCGGCCGCCGTCGCGGTGAGCCCGGGCCCTTCACCGTCATGCCCCGCCGCGACGATCTAGAAACCGTCCTCGTCATAGGCTCCGGCCCCATCGTCATCGGGCAGGCCTGCGAGTTCGATTACTCCGGCACGCAGGCCTGCAAGGCCCTGCGCAGCGAGGGGCTCCGGGTGGTGCTGATGAACAGCAACCCGGCGACGATCATGACCGACCCGGAAGTGGCCGACCGGACCTACGTCGAGCCGCTCTCCTGGGAGTACGCGCGGTCGGTCATCGAGCGGGAGCGGCCCGACGCGCTGTTGCCGACGGTGGGAGGGCAGACGGCGCTGAACCTGGCGCGGGAGCTGGCGGGCCAGGGCGTGCTCGAGGAGCACGGGGTGTCGCTCATCGGCGCTTCCGTCGACGCGATCACGGTGGCCGAGGACCGACTGAAGTTCCGCGAGGCCATGGAGTCGATCGGCATCGAGGTGCCGGCCAGCGAGTATGCCCGCTCCTACGAGGAAGCGGTCCGGATGGTCGACCGCTTCGGGTTCCCGGTCATCATTCGGCCGTCGTTCACGCTCGGGGGCGTCGGCGGCGGCATCGCATACAACATCGAGGAGTTCCGCGAGCTGGCGAGCCGCGGCATCCAGCTCAGCCCGGTCCACGAGGTGCTCATCGAGGAGTCGGTCATCGGCTGGAAGGAGTTCGAGCTCGAGGTGATGCGCGACGGCGCGGACAACTTCGTCGTCATCTGCTCGATCGAGAACATCGATCCGATGGGCGTGCACACGGGCGACAGCATCACCGTGGCACCGGCCCTGACCCTGACCGACAAGGAGTACCAGCGGATGCGCGACGCCGCGCGCCGCATCATCACCCGCGTCGGGGTGGAGACCGGCGGGTCCAACATCCAGTTCGCGATCAATCCCGACGACGGGCGGATGGTGGCGATCGAGATGAACCCGCGGGTATCCCGGTCGTCGGCCCTCGCGTCGAAGGCGACCGGATTCCCCATCGCGAAGATCGCGGCGAAGCTCGCGCTCGGCTACCGGCTCGAGGAGATTCCCAACGACATCACGCGGCTCACGCCGGCGTCCTTCGAGCCGACCATCGACTACGTCGTGGTGAAGATCCCGCGCTGGACCTTCGAGAAGTTCCCGCAGGCCGACCGCACGCTGACGACCCAGATGAAGTCGGTCGGCGAGGTGATGGCGATCGGCCGGACCTTCAAGGAGGCGTTCCTCAAGGGCACGCGCTCGCTCGAGCTCGGGCGCAGCGGGCGGCTCTTCGCGGCGGACGACGACGTCGACTCCGGCCAGCTCCAGCGCCGGCTCGTGTCGCCGAACGACCGGCGCATCTGGTCGGTCTTCAGGGCGCTGGAGCTGGGATGGTCGGTGGAGCGGATCGGGGAGGCCACCCGCATCGATCCCTGGTTCCTCGCCCAGTTCGCCGAGATCGCGGAGCTCCGCCGGGCCGCCGGCCTCGTCGGCTTCCGGTCGCTTTCGGCGGAGACGCTCGCCGAGCTGAAGCGAGCGGGTTTCGGCGACGAGGACATCGGCGCCGCCCTCGGGGTCGGCGGGAGCGCGGTCGCGGCCCGCCGGGAGGAGGTGAAGCTCGCTCCGGCCTACAAGCGCATCGACACCTGCGCGGCGGAGTTCGAGTCGTTCACGCCCTACCTCTACGGGACGTACGAGCGCGAGTGCGAGGCGGAGCCGACGGATCGCCCGAAGGTGATCATCCTCGGCAGCGGCCCGAACCGCATCGGGCAGGGGCTCGAGTTCGACTACTGCTGCTGTCATGCGGCGTTCGCGCTGCGCGAGCAGGGCTACGAGACGGTGATGGTCAACTGCAACCCCGAGACCGTCTCCACGGACTACGACACCGTCGACCGGCTGTACTTCGAACCGCTGACCCTCGAGGACGTACTGGCCGTCGTGCGGCGCGAGCAGTCGGCCGGGGCCGAGGTCTCCTGCATCGTGCAGTTCGGCGGACAGACGCCCCTGAAGCTCGCCCTCGGGCTGCAGGCGGCGGGTGCCCGCATTATCGGCACCTCGCCCGACTCGATCGACCTGGCCGAGGATCGCGAGCGGTTCGCGCGCCTGCTGTGGGACCTCGGGGTGCCGCAGGCGCCGAGCGGCATCGCGACGTCGCGCGAGGAGGCCCGCAAGGTGGCGAGCGGCATCGGCTATCCGGTCGTCGTGCGCCCGTCCTACGTCCTCGGCGGCCGGGCGATGGCGATCGTCTACGACCCCGGTGCGCTGGACCGCTACATGGCGGAGGCGGTCGACGCTTCGCCCGAGCATCCCATCCTCGTCGACAAGTTCCTGGAGGACGCCTTCGAGCTCGACGTCGACGCCGTCGCCGACACGACCGGGGACGTCGTCATCGGCGGGGTCATGGAGCACATCGAGGAAGCCGGGATCCACTCCGGCGACAGCTCCTGCGTCGTGCCGCCCTATCTGGTGCCGGAGCGGCACCTCCGCGTCATCCGCGACTACACCCGCCGGTTGGCGCGCGCCCTCAAGGTCGTGGGCCTGCTCAACATCCAGTTCGCGATCCGGGACGACACGGTCTACCTCCTCGAGGTCAACCCGCGCGCCTCGCGCACCGTGCCCTACCTGTCGAAAGCGACGGGCGTGCCGCTGGCGAAGGTCGCCGCGCGGGTCATGGTGGGCAAGACCCTCGCCGAGCAGGGCCTGGTCGACGACCTCGAGGTGGCGGGCGTCTTCGTCAAGGCCCCGGTGTTCCCCTTCGTCCGGTTCCCCGGCGTGGACACGATCCTGGGCCCCGAGATGAAGTCGACGGGAGAGGTGATGGGCGGCGCGGACACCTTCGGCAAGGCGTTCGCGCGGGCCCAGCTCGCCGCGGGCCAGCGGCTGCCCGACAGCGGCCGGGCGTTCATCAGCGTCAACGATGACGACAAGGAGAACGTGGTGCCGGTGGCGCGCGATCTGGCCGCCCTCGGCTTCGATCTCGTCGCCTCGAAGGGCACGGCGGCATACCTGCGCGCCCACGGCCTCGACGTCGACGTGGTCTTCAAGATCAACGAGGGTCGCCCGCACGTCGGCGACCGCCTCCTGAACCGCGAAGTGCAGCTCGTCATCAACACGCCGCTCGGACGCGAGTCGTACTTCGACGACCTGACGATGCGCCGCGTGGCGATGCTGTACGGCGTGCCGTGCGTCACCACCCTGACGGGCGCCGCGGCGACCGTCGCCGCCATCCGCGCCCTCCGCGCCGAGACGCACACGGTCCACCCCCTGCAGGAGTACCACGCGGGAATCACCGCCGGCAGCGCCGGCCAGTAGAGCCCCCGCGCCCCGAACCGGGCGCGCCCCTTGCATGCCTGCCCCGCATGCTGCACGGGGCATCCGCGCCGGCTGCCGCGATGCTGTCCGGTGCGGCCGCCGGCTGGGTGCTCGGGCGGTCGGTCCCGCTGGCCGTGGTCGTCGCCGCCCTCGCCTGGGCCGTCGCCGCCGCTCTGCTCCGGCGTCACGCGGAGCGGCGGTTCGTGGTCGCGGCCCTCGTGGGATTCGCCGCCTGCGGCACGGCCCTCGGCGCAATTGCGCGCGCGGAGCTGCGGACGCCGTTGCTGGCGTGGTACGCGGCGCACCGCGCGGGGGAACCGCGCACCGGGGGACCGCGACGGGTGGTGGTGGTCGAGGGGCGCCTCCGCCGGGACGCGCTGGCGACGGACTACGGCGCCAGCCTCGTCATCGACGTCGACCGGCTGACCGACCGGGGCCGCGAGGTTTCGGTGCGCGGAGGCGTGCGAGCCTCCGTCGGCGGTCGATTCGTCGAGGCGCGAATGTCCGCGTGGCGCGTCGGCCGGCGCGTGCGCGTGCCGGTCGCCCTGCGTTGGCCGCCCCGCTACGCCAACTTCGGCACGCCCGACCAGGCCCACCGTCTCCGGACGCGGGGCATCGGCCTGCTGGGCTCGGTGAAGAGCGCTCTGCTCGTCGACGTGCTCGAGCCGGCGGCCCGGCGCGCGGAATGGGCGGCGGCGGTGCGCGCCCGGGTGCGCGGCTGGATCGCGCGCTCGGTGGGCGTCCACAGCGCCCGCTCCGCTGCGATCGTGACGGCGGTGCTGATCGGCGACCGGGCGGGACTCGATCCCGAGACGACGCGGCGCCTGCAGGAGGCGGGGACGTACCACGTCATCGCGATCTCGGGCGGCAACATCGCGGTCCTGGCGGGCCTGCTGGTCGCCGGGTCCCGGCTGGCCGGCGCGGGGCGCCGCGCGGCCGCGCTCCTCGCGGCGGCGGGCCTCATCGCCTATGCGGAGGTGGTAGGCCCGGAACCGTCCGTCGCCCGGGCCACGTTCACCGCCGTCACGTTCCTGCTCGCCCGCGCCGCCGACCTCAGCACGCGGCCGCTCAACACCCTGGCGCTCGCCGGAGCCTGCCTCGTGGCCGCCTCGCCGGAGCAGTTGGCCGATCCCGGGTTCCAGCTCACGTTCGGCGCCACCCTGGGCATCCTCGCCGGGATGCCACGCCTCGCCGCGTCCGCGGCGTCAGCCGCGGTGGACAGGCTCGGTCCGCGCGGCGGCCCGGCGGCGAGGGCGGCGCTCCTGCTCCTCGGGGCAACGGTCTGCGCCGAGGTGGCGCTGCTGCCAATCGCGGCCACGTGGTTCTCGCGCATCAGCCTCGCCGGCCTCCTGTTGAATTTCGCCGCGATTCCCTTGATGACGGTTACGCAGCTCGCCGGCATGGCGGCGGCCGCGCTCGCCCCCGCGTGGTCCTCCGGCGCGGCGGCCGTGGGCTTCGCAGCCCATCTCGCGGCGTTCGGCATCGTCGAGTCGACCCGGCTGGTCGACGCGGCGCCGGCCCTGGTGGTGGACGTGCCGAGGCCGTACCCGGCGCTGGCCGCGGTCTACTACGGCACCTGGGCCCTGTGGCTCTGCGCCCCCCGACGCGGGGTGCGCCGCGCCGCGCTCTGCGCCGCCGCGTTGGCCACGGCGGGTATGGTGGCGCCGCCCGGCGTCGCCAGTCCCTCCCGGTGGCTCGCCAGCTCGACGTGCGCGGGGCTCGATGGCCCGGGTGCCGCGGGGGACGCGCGGTTGCGGGTGCTGTTCCTCGACGTGGGGCAGGCGGACGCCACGCTCGTGCTCCTGCCGGGAGGGCAGTCGCTGCTCGTCGATGCCGGCGGGTCCGCGGTCGGCGGATCCGGCATCGGGCGTCGCGTCGTAGTGCCCGCCCTGCGCGCGGCCGGGGTGCGGCGGCTCGACTACCTTCTCGTGACCCACGCGCATCCGGACCACATCGGAGGGGCCCCGGACGTCGTTCGCGAGTTCGCCCCGCGCGAGATCTGGGAGGGGGTGCCGGTCCCCGCGTCGTCCTCGCGAGCCGAGCTGCTGGCGCTGGCGCGCGCGACCCCGTCGACCTGGCGGACGCGCCACGCCGGGGAGCGGCTCGTCGCGGGCGGCGCGGTGGTGCGGGTCGTTCATCCTCCGCGGCCCGACTGGGAACGACCCCGGGTGCGCAACGACGATTCGGTCGTCCTCGACGTCCGGCTGGGCGACGTCTCGGTCGTGCTGCCGGGCGATGTCGGCGCTGCCGTGGAGGCGGAGCTGGACGCGGCCTGGACCCCCGCCGCGATCCGTGTCCTCAAGGCGCCGCACCACGGAAGCCGCACCTCCAGCTCCGAAGGACTCCTGGCGGCCCTCGAGCCCGACGTGGCCATCGTCAGCGCCGGCCGCGACAGCCGCTTCGGACACCCGCACCCCGAGGTCGTCGGCCGCTACGAGGCGCAGGGGGCGCGCCTGCTCGAGACGGGCGAGGTGGGGGCGATTTCGGTCTGCACCGACGGCCGCCGGGCCGTCGTTGCGACGGCCGTGGACGGAATGCGGTTCATTCTCGATCCTTGACGCGGCGCCACTCCGCGTCCAGCTCGGCGGGGGAGGCGTCGCGCAGCTCGATTCCCCGGTCGCGAAGCCGCCGCTCGAGCCGGCGGAACCGCGCGGCGAACTTCCGATTGGCGGCGCGCAGGGCGGCTTCGGGATCGACGTCGAGATGCCGCGCGAGATTCGCCACCGCGAACAGGACGTCACCGAGCTCCTCCTCCACCTCGTGCGGCGAGCCCGCGGTCCGGGCCGCCCGGAGCTCCCGGAGCTCCTCGGCCACCTTCGCCTCGACCTCGGCGGGCGCCGTCCAGTCGAAGCCTACGGTGGCCGCACGCTTCCCGATGCGGTAGGCCCGCAGCAGCGCCGGCAGGGCCTCCGGGATCTCCCCGAGAGCCTCCGGCTCCCGGCCGGCGGAGGTCCGCTCGTCCGCCTTGATCGCCTCCCACTGCCGCTTGACGTCGTCGGCCGACAGGGGCGGAGCGGCCTCTTTCCCGGGGCCGAACACGTGCGGGTGACGCCGCACGAGCTTGGCGCAGACCGCATCGAGCGAATCGCGAATCTCGAAGGCTCCCTGCTCGTGCGCCACCTGGGCCAGGAACACCGCCTCGAGCACGAAGTCCCCGATCTCCTCCCGCAGCGCCGCAGGGTCGCCCCGGTCGATGGCGTCGACCACCTCGTAGGCCTCTTCGAGCACGAAGGGACGCAGCGAGGCGAGGGTCTGCTCGCGGTCCCAGGCGCAGCCGCGGGGAGACCGCAGCGTCCGCATGATCTCGACGAGACGATCGAAAGCCGCGCCGGCGGTCGGCCGGCCGGGGTCGCGCGGTGACGACATGCTGGCGTATGCTTGGAACCCGGAGCCGGACAGATTATGCCGTGCCACCACGGCCCGGACCAGCCCGAGCGTGACTGGAGTTTCCTTCAACGGCTTTGTCGTCTCGCTGGCGACGACCGCCGCCGTCCACTTCGGCGATGTCGCCGATCCCGGCTCCGGCGAGAGGGGGCCCGCGAATCTCTCCGCGGCCGGTCAGGCGATCGCCATGCTGGCTCTGCTCGAGGAGAAGACCCGCGGCAACCTTACCGACGACGAGACCCGGTTCCTGCGGCAGGTGCTGTACGAGTTGCGGCTCCGCCTGGCCGAAGCGCGGAAGCGGACTTCCGACCGCGCCGGCGAAGCCGCGTCATCGCCGGACGAGACGGCGCCCGACGAGGAGGGGTAGGAGTCTGCGCCGTAGAACGGCGCGACTCCTGTACGTCTGGTTGGGGCACCAGGCGGAGGCCGCAGCGCGACCTTGCGGTCGCGGCGACGAATCGTGGGCGAGGCGGGGGCACCGCCCTGGAGTCCGCCGGTGCGGATCACGTTCCTGGGAACAGGCACATCGTCCGGCGTCCCGGTAATCGCCTGCGAGTGCGCCACCTGTCGCTCCGCCGACGTGCGGGACCGGCGCTGGCGCACGTCGGTGGCCGTCGCGCTCGACGACGGCACGTCGGTGCTCGTCGATGCCTCGCCGGACCTCCGCGCGCAGGCCCTCGCCTTCGGCTTGAAGCGCGTCGACACGATTCTCCTCACGCACGAGCACGCGGACCACGTGCTCGGCCTCGACGACGTTCGCATATACAACTTCCGGCAGCGACGGGCGATACCGTGCCTCGGCACGTCACGGACGCTGGCGCGGGTGCGGCAGATGTTCTCGTACGTGTTCGACCCCGCGACGCCGCGCGGCGGCGGCCTGCCGCAACTGGCCCTGTCGACCGTGGTCGGCCCCTTCTCCATCGGCCGCCGCATGGTCGTCCCGATTCCGCTGCTCCACGGCACGCTGCCCGTCCTCGGCTTCCGGATCGGGGCGTTCGCCTACCTTACCGACTGCAACGCCATCCCGGACGCCTCGTGGCCGCTGCTGCGGGGACTCGACGTCGTGGTCCTCGATGCGCTGCGCCGCAAGCCCCACGCGACCCACTTCACCCTCGACGAGGCGGTGGCGGCCGCCCGGCGGATCGGCGCCGCGCGCACCTACTTCACGCACATGGCGCACGATCTCGCGCATGCGGCAACGTGCGACGAACTGCCGCGGGGGATGACGTTGGCCTACGACGGGCTGTGCCTGGAGGTGGATGCGGCCGCGGAGCCGTCCGTTCCGGCGAATCCGACGCCTTGGACTATGATCCCGTGATCGAGCGTGGACGTCATTCACTATCCTGACGACCGGCCGCCGGCGGCGTGGACGCAGACCGCCCTGGCGCTCGGGAACTTCGACGGCCTGCACCGGGGTCATACCAAGCTGGTCGAGCGGGTGCGAAGCCAGGCGGACGAGCGCGGCGGCACCGCGGTGGTGCTGACGTTCGATCCCCACCCGCCCCGCGTCGTCCGGCCGGATCGCGCACCGCCGCTGCTGATGACGCTCGCCCAGAGGCTCCGGGGCCTGGCCGACCTCGGCATGGACGGGGCCGCGGTAGTGCGGTTCACCCTCGAGCTCTCGCGTTGGGACCCGGAACGGTTCGTGCGGACCGTGCTCGTCGAGTGGCTGGCGGTGCGCGATGTCTGGGTGGGTGCGAACTTCCTGTTCGGACGCGACCGCCGCGGCAATTTCTCCCTCCTGCGCGCGCTCGGGGCGCAGTACGGCTTTCGCGCGGAGCGGATCGAGCCGGTGCGCTACAAGGACTTCGTCGTCAGCAGCACGCGGCTGCGACGCCTGGTCGGCGAGGGTCGCGTGGACGAGGCCGGCGCGCTCCTCGGCCATCACTACACCATCGAGGGCACGGTGGTGCACGGGGCGGGCCGGGGCCGGAACCAGGGGTTTCCCACCGCCAACCTCGACAGCGACAACGAGTTGCTGCCCCCGGACGGCGTCTACGCGACGACGGCGACGGTGGACGGGATCCTGCATCCATCCATTACGAACATCGGCGTGCGGCCGACATTCGAGACCGCGGGGCCGCGCACCGTCGAAACGCACCTGCTCGAGGCGGGGGACGATCTCTACGGTCGCCGCGTCAGGCTGGCCTTCATCCAGCGACTGCGAGGGGAACGGCCGTTTCCGGACGCCGCCGCCCTGACGCGGCAGATCGCCGCCGACTGCGACCAGGCGCGCGCGTTGTTCAGCCGGATTTCACTATAGTGAACGCCGTGACGGAAGGGAGCCCCGCGGACCCCGTGCCGATGCGCCTGGACATGACCGTGTCCTGCGACGAGCGCTTCCGCCCGTTGCTCGACCAGTTCGTCTCGCGGATGATCGCCTACGTGGGGTACGACACGTCGGACGCGACGGCCGTCGCCGGCGTTGTGGAGCGGGCAATCGGCGGCGCACGGGCCTGCATGGCCGGCACGCCGGACGCCAGCGTCGACCTGCGGTTCGTGATCTGCGAGACGGAGATGCAGATCCGCATCGGGTGCCGGCCGGCGCCCGGCGCCGCCGGGCCGACCGGGGAAACGGGTCTCGATCGCGCGTTGCGCGAGGGCGGCGCGGGCGATGACGCGCCGCTCCACCGCATTCGGCAGGTGATGACGCGGGTGGAGTTCGGGCGCGAGGACGGCCTCGACGTGTGCACCCTCGCCAAGGCCCGGCCCGGCCGCGGCTGACTACCGGCCGCTCCCTGTGCGGTCGCACCGGCGGCCACGGACCGCGGAGACCCGACCACCGACATGCGCCTCTACAACACCCTGACCCGCTCGGTCGAGGAGTTCGCCCCCTCGCACGGCGGCACCGTGCGGATGTACGCGTGCGGCCTGACCGTGTACGCCCGCGGCCACATCGGCAACTTCCGGACGTTCGTCTGCCTCGACGTCCTGCGGCGCACGCTGCGGCACGTCGCGGGGCACGGGATGCGCCAGGTGGTCAACTTCACCGACGTCGACGACAAGACGATCGCGGGCGCGCGGGCGGCCGGCGTGCCGCTGCGCGAGTACACGGATCGCTACATCGACGCGTTCCGCGAGGATGCGGTCACCCTCGGGCTCGAGGCCGTCGAGGAATCGCCGCGAGCGACGGACGGCGAGAACCTGCAGGCGATGGCCGACATGATCGCGGCCCTCGAGGCGCGCGGACATACGTACCGCAGCGACGGATCGGTGTATTTCCGGATCGGAACGCTGCCCGGCTACGGCAAGCTGGCGCGACTCGACCACGACGGGATGCGCCCGGGCGCACGCGTGGACAGCGACGAGTACGCGAAGGAGGACGCTCGCGACTTCGTGCTGTGGAAGGCGACGACCCCCGGGGAGCCGAGCTGGGATCTCGGGGTCGGACCCGGGCGCCCCGGGTGGCACATCGAGTGTTCCGCGATGGCGTTGCGCCTCCTGGACGGGCCGCCCATCGATATCCACGCCGGCGGGGTGGATCTCGTCTTCCCCCACCACGAGAACGAGATCGCCCAGGCGGAGGGGGCAACCGGCCAGCCGTTCGCCCGCTTCTGGGTGCACGTGGAGCATCTGCTGCTCGACCGCGACGTGAAGATGTCGAAGTCGCTCGGCAACGTCTTCACGGTGCAGGACATCCTCGAGCGCGGCCACCGGGCGTCGGCGCTGCGCTTCGTCCTGCTGTCGACGCACTACCGCAAGCAGTTGCGCTTCACGTGGACGAGCCTCGCGCAGGCGGAGGAGGCGCTGCAGCGGCTGATGGCATGCCTGGCCCGCGTCGAGTCGGTGTCGCGGGGGGAACCGCACGACGCGATCGCCGAGCGCGTCGAGTCCGCACGCCAGGCGTTCGCCGCGCGGATGGCGGATGACCTGAACGTGCCGGGGGCGCTGGGCGCGGTCTTCGAGCTCGTGCGCGACGTGAACGCGGCGATCGACGCCGGGGAGCTCGGCGCCGGGGATGCCGCGCTCGTCCAGGACGCGTTCGAGGCGTTCGATCGGGTCCTCGGGGTGATCGACCTGCGACGGGCCGAGGAGGCCGCGCCTCCGGTCGAGGTGGGCGAGATCGACCGCCTGATCGCCGCCCGGCGGGAGGCGCGCCGCCGGCGCGACTTCGCGACCGCCGACCGGATCCGGGACGAGCTCGACGAACGCGGCATCCAGCTCGAGGACACATCCGATGGGACTCGTTGGCGGCGGAAGTAGGCGCGGAGCTTGCAAGAACTGTCGGCGTCGTGCCGACTCCTCGACAGGCGGCGCTCGGAACGCTCGGCGAGTTCCTGGCGTGCCGCGAGTTGCGGCGGCGCGGTTACGCCATCCTGGCCCGCGGCTTCCGGACGCGGCACGGCGAGATCGACATCGTGGCTCGTGACGGCGACGTCCTGGTCTTCGTGGAGGTGAAGGCGCGTGCCGGCCGCCGCTACGGCACGCCGCTCGAGGCGGTCACCGCGCGCAAGCAGCGCCGGGTCGCCGCGATGGCCCGCAGCTACCTCGCCCGCGCCGGATGGGGCGAGCGCCCGTGCCGGTTCGATGTCGTCGCCGTCACCGGGCGTGAGCCGGAACGAGCGCAGGTGACGGTCGTGAGGAACGCCTTCAGCCTGTGACGGCGCCGGGAGCCTGCGCCGCGGGCCCGCGCTGCCGCAGTCCCGGCCCGGCGCCGGCCACCGCCGCGCCCCGCGGGCGCCGCGGTGGCCGCGCTTGAAGCGCTCGGATGGCCTGTGGTACGGTTGGGGGCGCGCGTTGTGGCGGGCGGGAATAACTCAGTGGTAGAGTGCGACCTTGCCAAGGTCGAAGTCGCGGGTTCGAATCCCGTTTCCCGCTCCATCCCTCTGCTCGCGAGGCCGTGGGTGACCGCCCGCACGGCGCCGTCGCCAAGTGGTAAGGCAGAGGTCTGCAAAACCTCCATCCCCGGTTCAAATCCGGGCGGCGCCTCCATATCATCATCCGCACGCCGCGCGTGCGCAGGACGCACAGGACGCGAGAAGCCATGACGAACACGAGACTGCTCACGGCGTCGGCGATGATCGCCGTCCTTGCCGCCCTGGCCGGTCCTGCCGCGGCGGCGGAGGCGGAGACCCCCACCTTCACCCGGGATGTCGCGCCTATCTTCCAGGCCAAGTGCGAGGCGTGCCACCGTGCCGACTCCATCGCCCCCATGTCGCTGGTGACGTATCAGGAGGCCCGCCCCTGGGCGCGGTCCATTCGGGAGCGCGTCTCGACGCGGCAGATGCCGCCATGGCACATCGACCGCACGGTCGGAATCGCAGAGTTCAAGAACGACCGCTCGCTCACCGACGCGGAGATCGACACCGTCGTCCGGTGGGTTGACGGCGGCGCGCCGCAGGGCAATCCGGCCGATCTGCCGCCTCCGCGGGAGTGGCCCGACGCGTCGAAGTGGTACTTCGCGGAGCGGTTCGGCGGCCCGCCCGACCTCATCGTTCGCTCGGCCCCGTTCACGATGCCCGCCGAGGCGAACGACGCGTGGTGGAAGCCGCAGAGCGAGACCGGCCTGACCGAGCCCCGCTGGGTGCGGGCCATCGAGTTGCGGCCGGCCACGGTCGCCGGCCGCCGCATCACCCATCACGCGATCGCGCGCCTCGAGCAGGAGGAGACCGACCCCCTGCTGCGCAACGCGAACGCGACCGACGACGACGATCCGCTCAACAACTCCGGGCTCTTCATGGAGTGGGCGGTCGGCAAGCAGGGCGAGCTGATGCGCCCCGGCAGCGGCAAGCTCATGCTTCCCGGGTCGCGCATCATCTGGGACGTTCACTACTCGGCGGCAGGCGAGGAGATCACCGACCACGTCGAGCTGGGCATCTACTTCTATCCGCGCGACGAGGAGCCGGACCACCGGCAGGTCCTGCACCTGATGGGCGCAACCGGCGGGGGGGCGCTCGACATCCCGCCGCACAGCGTCACGGTGACCGAGGGCTTCTTCCCGCTGCGGCGGGCCGCGCGCATCGAGAGCTACCAGCCGCACATGCACCTTCGCGGCAAGGCGATGTCGATGGAGGCGATTCTCCCCACCGGCCGCGTCCGGACCCTGAGCCACGTCGGCGACTTCAACTTCAACTGGCACAACGCCTACGTCTACGCCGACGACACCGCGCCGCTGCTGCCGCGCGGCACGGTGATCAAGGTGACCGCGTGGCACGACAACACGGCGGCCAACCGGGCCAACCCCGATCCGAACGTCTGGGTCGGTTACGGGGACCGGACGGTCGACGAGATGGCGCACGCGTGGGTCAACGTCACCTACTTCACGGACGACGACTACGAGGCGGAGCTCGAGAAGCGCGCGGCGAGGACGGACGACAATTGACGGGACGCGCGCACGCGGTGCCGGCGGCTTCCCCTGCGTCGGTCGCCCTGCCGTTCGCGCTGCTGGCGGCCCTGCTGCTGGCGGCGTCCGGTGCGGGGGCGCAGCCGCCACGGGCCCCGTTGCCTCTCGAGCCGGAGGGCGATCGCGGAGAGGCGATCTACCCGGCCCTGGAAGGCTGGTACCGCAACGCCGACGGGAGCCACACCATCCTGCTCGGCTACTTCAACCGCAACGCGGTACCGGTCGACCTGCCGATCGGTCCGGACAACCGCATCGAGCCCGGCGGTCCGGACCTGGGACAGCCGACGCACTTCCTGCCGCGGCGCGCCTGGGGCGTGTTCGCGATCCGCGTGCCCGCCGACTTCGCCGAGCGTCGGCTGACCTGGACGCTGGTCGCGAACAACCAGCGCGCCGAGGTCACCTTCTGGCTGAATCCCCCGTACTTCGTCGATCCGTTCCTGAACCGGGCGAACGGCAACCGGCCGCCGCTCCTGCGCGTGGCCGACGGAGGGCCGGAGCTCCAGGGACCGCCGCAGGGCGTGGCGGCGTCCCTCCGGGCCGTCGCCGGGGTTCCCGTCCGCCTGACCGCGTGGGCGAGGGACACGGAGCTGGAGAACCCGCCGCCGCCCCGCGCCCGCAGCCGCCCGCGGCCTCCGCTCACGGTCACCTGGCGCAAGCATCGCGGCCCGGGCGACGTCACCCTCGACGAGGCGACGTACGAGTACGAGAGCCTCGCGGGCGGGGAGGCATCGACGATGGCGACCTTCGCGGAGCCGGGCGCCTACCGTCTCACCGTGACTGCGAACGACATCTCGGGTAATGGAGGGGGCGGCGACCAGTGCTGCTGGACGACCGCCCATGTCGACGTCGTCGTCGAGCCGGCCCCGCTGTCGCCGTGATTTCGTGCTTGCCTCCGGAGGGGGCGAAGTGGCACGCTTGGGGCGCGATAGCGAAACGTCAGGAGGCATACATGATCCGGAAGTTCGGCTGTCTGATGGTGGTGGCGCTCCTCGCGGTCACCGTGGCGTGCGGTGGAGGCCCCATTCCCGGAGTGCAGGCGCAGGGCACGGAGCTGCCCCCGACCACGGGCGAGGGCGCGCCGACGTTCGAGGTGGACCCGTTCTGGCCGAAGCCGCTGCCGAACAACTGGCTGCTAGGCTCCACGATCGGGGTCGCGGTCGACTCCGACGACCACGTCTGGATCGTGCACCGCGGCAACCTCG
>JAPOVI010000129.1 GCA_026708265.1 Acidobacteriota bacterium | reverse complement strand
CGGCGCCCCGGGACGGGCGGCGCCCTCGCGCTCACCGCGGTCGAGTCGGGCGCTCGTGAGGCACAGCTTGCCTGCCCCGTCGTGCCACCGTACGATGCCCGGATGGAATCGATGCGCTTGCTTCGCTCGTCGCTGCGGGCCGGCCTTGCCGCCGCCGCAGGCGTCTGCATCCTGGGCGCCGCCGGCAGCGCCGGCGCCCAGGAATACCGGTCCGGGTTCTACGTCGGCCTTGAGACGGGCGTGGCGATCCCGTCCGGCGTCGACTCGACGGTCAGCGGCGTCAACCAACCAACGCGATGCGATCGGCTGCTCTATCCAGCCTCCATTAGCCCGCCCGACGACGCGGTCTGCCGCGACAACACGCCTGGGGTCCTGATCGCCAACGAGTTCGACCCCGGCGTCGGGTTCGCGAGCGGCTTCATCTTCGGCTACGCGGCCGGCGGGCCCCGCTTCGAGGTGGAGTACGTCAACCGCTACCAGGGAGACGACGTGAAGCCGCTCGGCGGCACGAAGAACCCGAGAGTGGCCGGCAAGAACACCGAGTGGGCCAACGACGTGGAGGAGTGGATCGGCGACCATCACGCCCACCAAGTCTTCGCCAACGCGTACTACGACTTCCTGAACGACTCGCGCTGGACGCCGTACGTCGGGGCGGGGGTCGGCTGGGCCGTCACCGAGTTGAGCTACTACACCCAGTTCACCAGCAAACCGGCCGCCGAGTACCTGCAGATCGAGTTCGACCCCGACTGGCCCGAGGCCGCCAAGCGTGCTGCCGCGGGCACCACCAGCATCCTCGATGACAAGGTCGGCAAGACCGTCTTCGGCTTCCAAGTGCTGGCCGGCTTCGACTACGCGCTGACCGAGCGCACATCGCTGGGCGCGAAGGTACGCTGGACCCGCTTCGACGACATCGACGGCGACGTGATGTTGACGCAGGTTCGCAGCCACGCGCCGGTCCACGCAGATGGCGTGACTCCCTTCGGCGCCACGCTGGCGTTCGGCGGCATCGGCTACCAGGCGGTGACCCTGGCCCTGAAGCACCGCTTCTGACCGACCGCCCGTCCGTGACGCTCGCAGTGGCCTCGTTCACGCCGCGCGAAATGCGCCAGTCCGGCGCCCGGAAGCCGCAGCTCGAGACGAGCTGGCCCCAGTTCGATCTTCGTGAGAGCTACGCAAGCGAACACGACCGCTGTCGAGCTACCGGGAAGAACCATCGGCGTGGAGATGCCGGAGAGAGCAGTTCGAGAGATGTTGGGTGCGTGCTGGACTGGTTGATCATCGATCGCTCGCCGGTGGACGACCGAGGACGAATGGGGATTTGGGTGGCTCGGCCTTTGGCCGAGTTGCAGCAGTCCGCATCTTGGCCGGCTCTTCGCGGAGGAGGAGGCGCGAGAAAGTGCCGACCGGGTGGTGCTGTTGAGTTGAGCCACCGCGCGTGGACCACCCACTTCGCATCGGATCCGGACATTCGTCGGTGCGGTGCTGGACCTGAACGCAGAGCCGCGCACGGTGGTCGATGTGCTGTCCGAGGGCTTCTACTTCCCAACCCCGGACAGCGAGTTCCGGATCCCGTTCGTCGTTCCGCCCTTCACGCCGCCGATGGGTCGTAGCGGGGGAGCAACCTCGAGTGATGACCATGATGGCCTTCAACGCCCTCGGGCGCCTCGCGCCGAGGGTGTCGCCGGAGCAGGCGACCGCGGAGGCCAGCACGCTTTTCAAGGCGGGGGCATGGACCTCCGCATGCTGATTGACGCCGCGGGCAGACTGGGGAGCGGACAGCCGCCCCGAGAACGCGGTGCGGGTCGTGCCGCTGCTAGAAGAGATGGTCGGCGAGTACCGGCCCGGCGCTGCTGGCGCTGACCGTGGCGACCGCCCTCGTGCTGTTGATCGCCTGCATCAACGTGCGCGACCTCGCCAGGCGTGCAGACCCTCCGCCGTACGGCCCCGCCCGCGGCCCGGATCGCGCCATCGTCCACCGGCCACTTCCCGACTCCCGGTCGTGACCATCCGCATGAGGCGCCGCCGATCGCGGCCGGCGGCGGCCGGAGAGCCCATCCGCAAGGCGGGGTGACCGCGGCGGCTTGTCGTTCCCTATCGCTCTACCGGGTCCTCTTCCCGCCCAGCCGTGCTCGTTCCTCAAGCTGGACCAGACCCAGCTTGATGGCGTTGCGCAGGATCACACCTGGCTTGAGGTTGGTGCTGATCGCGACTTGCCGCACGCGCTCGTACCAGTAGTCCGACAACGCCACCGAGCGTCTGATCGTATAGCATCGTCGCTTGTCGACCGCCGGGTCGGGGTCGTGCAGCGCGTTGTTCGGATTCTCCATTGTGCGTCACTCCTTCGCAATCGGCGCCGCCGCGAAGAGCGCCGGCGCCGCCGGACTGGAGCTCTGGACGGCCACGTCCCCGTTGCTGGCAGCCACGCTTCGCGGGCAGGTTGGTGGACCAGTGGTGAAAGGGCCGCCCGTTTTGGATCGTTTACCCCGCGGACGGTCGAGAGTTGCGCCATCGCCCGGTCTCTCCCGCCCCGACGACACGACACTGTCCAGAGCGCTCGCTGTCGCATCTGTGCGCTTCGACCCATTCGTCGACGACCTGCTGCGGCCAGCGAGGGCTGCCGTTGGGGCAGTCGAATCGGCGCTTTCGGAACACGCCACGCTGGAGCATCTTGTAGACGCTCGACCGGGAAACCGCGAGCTGAGCCGCTACCGCCCGGACGGTCAAGAGCTGCGCCATAACTGAGTCCCTCCCTCGTGAGGACACGCCGCCACCCAGACCGGCGGGCTGCCGAATCAGGAATGCACCGCGGTTGTAGCAGGTTCCCCAACGAGAGTCGCGGTTTGTGGTACAAGCGGTGGTCACTTTCTGCGCGGTGTACAGACGCTTACAGATTCCGCCGGGAGCGACCGGGCTCAGACGGAAAACTCCTTCGGAAGACGCGCAAGACGACAGGTAGCCGTCGTGACGCCCCTTGCCGCTAGTCAGCATGGACGCACGGAGTCGAGCGACTTCGTGCGGTCACCTGCAAGCAA
>JAPOVI010000266.1 GCA_026708265.1 Acidobacteriota bacterium | reverse complement strand
GCGACGCCCGGACTCCGCTATCCGGCGCTCCTGACGCGCGTCCACCGGAGCATCGCGGAGACGCTGGGGTTGCGGACGGAGCCTGCCCTCGACGAGGCGTTCGGCTCGTCCGTTCCCCTGTGGCCGGCGTTCCCCGACACCTCGGACGCCCTGCGGGTCCTGAAGCGCCACTACCGGCTCGTCATCCTCTCGAACGTGCACCACGAGGGCATCGCCGCCTCGAACCGGAAGCTCGGCGTCGCGTTCGATGCGATCTACACCGCGGAGGACATCGGCTCCTACAAGCCCGCCGACGCCAACTTCGACTACCTGCTCGCCCACCTCGAATCCGACCTGGGGCTGGCGCGGTCCGACGTGCTGCACACCGCGCAGAGCCTGCACCACGACCACGTCCCGGCGAAGCGGTTCGGGCTCGCCAACGCCTGGATCGACCGCCAGCGGCTGTCGGCGGGCGGAAGCTGGGGCGCGACGGCGCGCGTCGACCCGATGCCCGTGACGGACTTCGTGTTCTTCTCGATGGGCGAGATGGCCGAGGCGGTGTCGGCCGCGGCGTGACGCCGGGGGGAATCGCCGGGAGTCAGTCCTGCCGTGCGATCCGTGCTCCCAGCAAGGCTCCCACCGCGGCCAGCGGCAGGTTCAGCCAGCCGAGCCACGTGGGATTCCGAGCGGAAGCCATGCCCTCCATCATGCCCACGTCGGCGGGACGCACGCCCTCCCCCGCCGGGACGTAGAAGGCCAGCGACAGTGCCCCACCGACCAACAGCAGGGCGACAAGCATCCAGACGCCGTTCCGGTCCAGCGCCACCTTCGCACAGACGAAGCCGCCCGCGGCCGCACCCACGACGGCCACGAGGATCCACCCCGCGTTCCACGCCGGCGATGTGTCCCAGCTGTCGGGCCGGAACGCGCCGTCGGGCCCCAGCAGGAGCCACATGATCGTCGGAAGCACGAAGGAAACGATGGCTACGGCGACGTAGCCCAGTACGGCCGCTCCCAGGTTGCGCAGCACTGACTTCATCGCTTCCCCTCTCCGTGTCCGATGGCTGGCTACGTCTCCGTCGCGTTCAGCCTATCCCAGTAGCCCGCCGCGGCGGAGGGAAAGCAACCCCGGGCAGGTCCGCCAAGGCGCGCTCGCGGCTCGTCGAGCCGCGACAGGTGCCGCAACCCGCGAGCCGAACGCGGGTCACGGGCGGCGCGCGGTCGCTCAGTCCACCTGCAGGGCGCGGGACACGTCCAGCCTGACGATGCGCAGGGCCGGGACCACGAACGCAACCGCGCAGACCGCCACGAGGAGCAGCAGAACGCCAGCCCAGACCACCGCATCGGCGGCCAGGACGCCCGCAGCGACCCGGGCGGCGACACGGTGGACGACGAGGGCCAGGACGGCGCCGCTGCCGAGGCCGGCGGCGACCAGCCATCCGCCCGCCGCCAGCACGTGACGCACGAGGGCGCCGGCGCGGGCGCCCAGCGCGGAGCGGATGGCCATCTCTCCGGTCCGCCGCACCACCAGGTAGGCGATGACGCCGTAGAGGCCGATGACCCCCAGCAGGGCGGCGACGATGCCGGAGGCGCCCGCCACGGTCGCCGCCAGCCGGAACGGGAGCACCGTCACGTCGGCCGTCTCCCGCAGGGTCTCGGTCTTCAGGAAGAAGAGATCCGGCTCGGTGCGGCGGAACTCTCGGCGCATGTCAGCGGCCAGGGTGGCGGCGTCGCCGCTGGTGCGGGCGAGCACCGCCGCCGCCGACAGGGGCCGCTGCGAAGCGGCCAGATGCAGGTAGGGGGTCGGTGCCTCCGTGGGGAAGCGCACCTTGTAGTCGGCCGCCACGCCGACGACCTCGATCTCCGGTCCGTCCCAGCCGGTCAGCCGAAACCGGCGCCCGAGGGCGGTTCCCTCCGGCCAGTAGCGCAGGGCCATCGCCTCGCTGACGACGGCCACGCGGGGCGACGCCGGCGTGTCTGCCGTGTTGAAGGTCCGCCCGCGGAGCAACGGCACCCCCAGCGTGCCGAAGTAGTCGGGCGACACGAAGACCGTGACGATGGTCGCCCCGCGGTCGGCCGGATCGTGATGACCCGGAACGAGGACGGTCCTGGGGCTGAACGAGGTGTCGAGGGGTGCGCGCGAGGTCAGCGCCGCCGCCTCGACGCCCGGCATCGACCGCACGCGATCGAGCGCGTCGCGCAGGAAGCGGTCCGCGCGTTCCGAGTCGTAGCCGACCATGAACAGGTCCGTGCCGACCGCCGCGACGCGGTCCGGATCGAATCCGAGCGCAGCGCCCGAGGTCGACCCGACAGCGCCTCGCACCGACAGGCCGGCGAACACCAGCAACGGAACCGTGACCGCGAGCTGCCCTGCCACCAGGGCGTCGCGCAGGAACCAGCGCCGCCCGCCACCGCGCGCGACCGGCGCCGTGCCGTTCAGGTCGCGCAGCAGGCTCGGCCGTGTGGCCTGCAGCGCCGGGACCAGCGCCGCCAGCAGGCCCGCTCCCGTGGCCGCCGCAGCCGTGAACAGGAACGCGCGTGCGTCGAGGGGGAAATCCAGCGCGACCGACACGATCGCGATGGGGGATTCCACCGTGGCCAGGACCCGCAGCAGGCTCCACGCGATCGCCAGCCCCCCCGCGGCGCCGAGCGACGCGAGCAGGAGGCCCTCCGTTGCAAGTTGCTGCACCAGGCGGCGCCGGCTCGCGCCGATGGCGAGTCGCACCGCGACCTCGCGCCGCCGCGCCACGGAACGAGCCAGCAGCATGCCCATGACGTTTGCGCAGGCCACCAGCAGGACGATCCCCACCGCGAGAATCAGGCCCGCCGCCGCCACGTTTACCGGGCCGCCCACCTGCGGCGGCAGGCGCACGTCGTTCGTCAGCGTCAACGACGGGCGCTGGTCCTCGTTGGATTGCGGATAGGCCGCTTCCAGGTCGGCCATGACCACGTCGAGGTTCGCCGCCGCCTGAATCAGCGTGGCGCCGTCGCGGAGACGCCCCTTGACGAACATCCAGCGATACCCGCGACGCTCGAGTGGCGTCTCGCCCGGAGACGGAACGAAGGTCGAGATGCCCATCGGCGCCAGGTCGGCGATCCACGTCATCGGGATCCACAGGTCCGGGCCTGGAATCGGCGGCATGCCGTAGAACTCGGGCGGAGCCACGCCGACGATGACGTAGGGGAGCGTGCGGACGTGAAGGGTCCGACCGACGACCTCGGGGTCTCGACCGAACGCCCGTTCCCACAATCCGCTGGAGATCACGGCCACTCGCGGGGCCGTGGGCCGATCGTCTGCCGGCGCCAGGAGCCGGCCCCGGAGGGGCCGCAGGCCCAGGAGCTCGAAGTAGTTGCCGGTCACCGTCTCGCCGAACACGAGGCTGGTTGCCTCGTCCACCCGCGTCACCGCCGCCATCGGGGCGTGCGCGGCCATGTCCGTGAAGACGGCGTTCTCCGCCCGCAGATCCAGATAGTCCGGATAGGAAGTCGTCGTGTACGGATCCCCGGGCAGGCCCGTCCAGACGTCGACGAGCTGAGCCGGACGCGCGACGGGCAGGGGCCGGAAGAGCACGGCGTCGATGACCGTGAAGATGGTCGTGTTGAAGCCGATCGGGATGGCCAGGGACACGACGGCGGCGAGCGTGAATACCGGGCTGCGCCGCGCCGCACGGATCGCGTAGCCGAGATCGCGGATCAGATTCTCGAGCGGACGCCCCCCGCGCGCGTCGCGGACCGCTTCCCGGATCGTTTCGGTGGCGCCCAGCCGCACGTGCGCCTGGCGGTGCGCCTCCCGCGGCGGGAGGCCCGCGCGCAGGTTCTTCTCCGTCTCCATCTCCAGGTGGAAGCGCAGCTCCACCTCCGTCTCCGCGTCCTCGCGCCGCCGCCGGAGCAGTTGCCGGAGCCGCGCGGCCAGCTTGCGGAGCAGCCTCACTCCGTGCCTCCCGCCCAGTTCAGCACGCCGTTCACGCCGTTGACCGTGCGCTCCCACGCGGCTCGCTCGCGGTCGAGCTGCTCGCGGCCGGCTTCGGTCAGGGAGTAGTAGCGGGCGCGGCGGTTGTTCTCGGTGACCCGCCAGTCGGAGCGCACCCAGCCCTTGCGTTTCAGGCGCTGGAGGGCCGGATACAGCGTCCCCTGCTGGATGGCGAACACCTCGCCGGACATCTGCTCGATGCGCTGCGCCATGCCCCAGCCGTGCATCGGCTCGATGGCCAGCGTGCGCAGCACGAGGAGCTCCAGCGTGCCCTGCAGCACGTCGGTTCGACCTGCGACCATCGCCTTCGCCGCCTCCTTTTGACAGTCTGAACGTAGCCTGCCACACGTTCTTCAGATTGTCAAAACAACGGGCGCTCGCACCTGTGGCCAGCATCCGGCCCGAGCTTCGCGCGGCACGCACCCGCTGCAGCGGACGGACGGAACCTGACGCGCCTGATCGACCGGGCCCGCTGAACCGCGCCGAGGTCGAGTTCTGAAGGCTCTGGCGCGGGCGTGATTCGCGCGTCAGTCGCAGAGCGCCGCGGCGAGGGCGGTGAAGTCCTCGACGATGAGGTCGGGCTGGTGGGGCGAGTCGCCGAAGGGACGCCGCCGCCGGTCGATGAACGCCGCGCGCATGCCGGAGGCCTTGGCGCCGATGCAGTCGAACGCGTGGTTGGCGACGAACAGCACGCTCGTCCGGTCGATGCCGAGCCGCTTGCACGCGGCGGCGTAGGTCGCGTGGTGCGGCTTGAAGTAGCCAGCCTCCTCGACCGAGATGACCGCGTCGAAATCGAACCCGATGTGCGGCTTCGCGGACTCCAGCATGTCGCGGTCTCCGTTCGAGAGGATGGCCAGGCGGTACCGCGCGCGCAGGCGGCCGAGCGCTTGGAGCACGTCGGGGAACGGCGTCAGGCGCTCGATGCAGCCGACGAGCCAGCGCACCTCGTCGGGGGTGTGGTCGATGCCGGCCCGACGCATGACCTGCGCCACCGCCCGGTGCCCGATCTCTCTGTAGGAGGTGTGCCCGCGGTCGCAGAGCGAGTCGATCATCGAGTCCTCGAAGTGCGTCCGCCGCCACCAGGTGACGAAGCGGTGCGGCTCGCCGGGCCAACCCTTGCGGGCCAGGAACGGCGTCACCATCTCGGTCAGCCCGCCCTGCATGTCGACCACGGTGCCGTACTGGTCGAACATCAGCGTGGTGACCTCGCGGCGGAGGCGGGCGGCGTCGGCCATCATCACGGACCATTCTGCCCGCAGCGCGCGTAGCGGGTCGAGCCGGGAACGGCCGCGGCGGGCGTCCGCGTGAGTCTCGACCTCGGAACTGCACCGCGGCGCCAAGCCCTTCGGCTTGCACCCCTGGCCGGATTGGGGCGAGCCGGCCTCGTCCGCCGAGTTCCGGCGGCTGGCGGCGCGGGCCGTAGAATGACGCCATGTGCACACGCGCCCGCGCCGGGCTTGCCGCGCTGTCCGTCCTCCTGCTCGCCGCGCCGCTCGGTGCTCAGGACGAGGCGCAACCGCGCCCCAGGGTCGCCCCGAGCGGCCGGGTGACGACGAGCGTGACGTTCGACGGGCGCGTGCTGCCCGATGGAAGGTGGTTCACCCTCACGCCATCTCATTCCGGCCCGTCGCGCATCACCATCGACTACGGGCAGCCCCACGCGCGCGGCCGGGAGATCTTCGGGGGGCTCGTGCCGTACGGCGAGGTCTGGCGCCTGGGCGCGAACTGGGCCACTCGCCTGACGCTCGACTTCGACGTCCGCTTCGGCGACCTCGACGTCCCGCGCGGCGAGTACACGCTCTTCCTGCTCCCCCGCGCCGACCGCGGCGAGCTGATCGTCAGCCGGCAGACCCGCCAGTGGGGGACCGACTACGACCCGTCCCACGACTTCGGAAGGACGCCGCTCGGCCGCCGGACGCTCGGGGAGGCCGTTCGGAGTCTCGCCATCACGCTGGAGCCCGACCTGCCGGCGGAAGCGGGCGCCGTCCCCTCGGGCACGCTTCGGGTCACCTGGGGCGAGGCGGAGTACTCCACGCCCTGGCGGATGCTCTGGCCCTAGTCAGGCCACGCTCGCGACGTCGATCTTCCGGATGTCGTCGATCCCGTAGCGCAGCATCGCCAGCCGCTCCAGCCCGCAGCCCACGCCGACCGCCGAGTGCCGCTCCGGATCGCCGCCGACGTGGGCGACTATCTCGTCCTTGAAGAAGCCCCAGGCCAGGACCTCCGACGGCGAGCCGTCGCGCTCGACCTCGAGCTCCCACGCCTGCGTGCACATCGGGTAGCGGGTCGGAACGATGCGCACCGTGCTTCCCGGCAGCAGCCGCTCGACCGATTCCAGCACCGTGCCCGCGACGCGTGCGCGATCGATGCGCTCGCGGTCGTCGAGCCAGAACACCTCGGCCTGGTGGAACGCCTCCAGGTGCTGGGTGTCGCTGTGGCAGGCGCGGTAGCACTTGCCGGCCGACCAGATCCGTAGCGGCTCCCCGGCGTAGCGCACCGTGAGGAGCAGCGGGAGCGTCAGGTCGTAGCGCAGGATGCGGCGCTCGTCCAGGCGATGGAGCTCGGACGGCTCCACGTATACCGCCAGTCTGCCGATCTCCTCGGCGGCTGCCAGATCGACGATCTCCGGGAGATCGACATCGACGAAGCCCCCGTACACGCCACGCATCGCCTCGAGGGCCTTCCCAACCGGGTTCTCGGGCAGGTCTGTCAGCGTCGGCCGGGCCAGCAGCTCGACAATCTTCGCCGGCAGGGCGGCCCCGGTCTCGTCGGGCCTCGCGGTCTGCTGTTCGATCACTTCCATCTCCTTCCTGAGCCTGTCGCGCACTCGCTGGAGCCGCTTGCGCATCGCGGGCTCGCGCACCCCGGCGTGCTCCGCCAGGCGCGCTACGCTCCAGCGACCGTGGTAGCGCCGGTCGCAGAGCTGGCGGTCCTGCTTCGTCAGCGTCAGCAGCGCCGTCGCGAGCCGCTGCCGCTGCGCCTCCGACCAGACGCTCTCCGCCTCGTCGAGCACGGGAGTCTCCGGCACGTCGTCGAGCCGCAGCAGGGTGACGCGCCGGCTGCGGCGCGCGTTCATCGCGACCGTGACGACAATGCGGCGCAACCAGCCGGCGAAGGCGTCGGGGTCCGCCAGGTCGTCGAGGCGGCGGAATGCCCGCAAGTAGGCCTCCTGCACGGCATCCTGGGCCGCAGCGTGGTCGCGCAGGATGCCGGCCGCTACGGCGTACGCGGTCGCCTGCGTCGCCTCGACGACCTCCCCGTAGGCGTGGAGGTCACCGCTCCGCGCCCGTCCGATGAGTTCCCTCAGTGGTGGCATACGTCGTGCCGCTCCGCCTCTCATGAGCAAGGACACGCGATCCCTCCGATCGTGACCCACGCCGCGCTACACTCGAGGCATCGGCTCGTGAAAGTAGACCGGGTCGACCTCAAGTGACGGCGTCCGGACGGTGACGGCAGCGACATAGTGGGGATCCGGGTCCTCTCGGCGAACGACGTCCGGCGCGCGCTCACGGCGCGGGATGCGGTGGACGCCATGCGGACGGCGTTCGGCGAGCTGTCGGGCGGGACGGCCACGGTCCCGGTCCGGAGCCATCTCGACACCACGCGCGGACTCCTGCTGGTCATGCCGGCGGTGCTCGGCGGGATGCCGGCGCTGGGGGCCAAGGTCGTCTCGGTCTTTCCCGGCAATCCCGTGCGGGGCGCGCCGGCGGTGCAGGGCGCGACGCTGCTCCTCGACGCGGAGACCGGACGCGCCCGGGCCCTGCTGGACGGCGCGGCGCTCACCGCGACCCGGACCGCGGCGGGCAGCGCTCTCGCCACGGAGCTCCTGGCTTCCCCGGATGCCGACGTCCTGGCCGTGTTCGGGGCAGGCGCGCAGGGGTGTTCGCACGTCGAGCTGCTGGCGCGGACACGCCGGCTGCGGGAGGTGCGCATCGTGTCGCGATCCGGCACCAGCGCCGAGCGGCTCGCGGCGCGCATGACGGAGGTCGCCGGCACCCTGGCGCCGGAGGGTGGTGCGGGTCCGCCGCCGATCGTCCGCGCCGTTCGGGACGCGGCCGAGGCCCTCGACGGCGCGGGTCTGGTGGTGACCGCAACGACGAGCACGCAGCCTCTGTTCGGCGCGCGTTCGCTCGAGCCGGGCGCCCACGTGAACGCCGTCGGCTCCTACCGCCCCGACATGCAGGAGATCGACGCGGAGGTCATCCGGCGCGCCCGTGTCGTGGTAGATCAGCGGGCGGCGGCCTGGGCGGAAGCGGGCGACCTGCTGGTCCCGATGGAGGCCGGGCTGATCGGACGGGACGCGGTCGACGCGGAGCTCGGCGAGATCGTGAACGGCGCGGCGCCGGCCGGGAGCGGGGACGCGGCGTTCACGCTGTTCGAGTCCGTCGGAAACGCGGCGCAGGACATCGCGATTGCCGAGGCCGCCATCGCGAGGGCCGAGCGGGACGGCCTCGGCGTCCTGGTACCCTTCTGATGGATGCCGAGACCGGCTGATCGGCACCCGGCCCGAATGCCGGCCCGATCGCGCGGCCCGCCAGGCGGCGGCAACCGGATGGACCCGAAGGACACCTCGCAGTCATGCCCGAGCTCCGCCTGAGCCTCCGATGGCGCGATCGTCGCGTCCGCATCGCTCTCCTGGCCGCGGTCGTGCTCGCCGCGCTGGCCTACCCCGCCGTATCGCTGCTGGTAGCGGAGCGTCTCACGAAGCCGTATCGCCGCCCGCTGGCGTCCTCGCCGGCGGTCTTCGACCTGCACTACGAGGACGTCGCGTTCCCCAGCGCGCTCGACGCCGTCCCGCTGCGGGGCTGGTTCCTGCCGGTCGCGGGGAGCGACCGCGTCGTGGTCATCGTCCACGGGCGCAACTCGAATCGGACGGGCGACGACGGCCAGCTCGTGCCGCATGCCGAGGCGCTCGTCGACCGGGGCTACAACGTGCTGCTGTTCGACTTCCGCGCGCATGGAGAGTCGGGCGGCGTGCGTTACACGCTGGGCGCGGCCGAGCAGCGTGACGTGCTGGGCGCCGTCGCGTTCCTCAAGACGCGGGGGTTCGGCGCCGATCGGACCGGCTTCTGGGCGCACTCGATGGGCGCCGCCACCGTCCTGCTCACGGCCGGCGCGATGGACGAGGTGCGCGCCGTCGTGGCCGACAGCAGCTTCGCCCGCCTCGGCGACCTCCTGGCGGAGGAGCTCCCCCGCGCGAGCGGGCTGCCCAGCTTCTTCAATCCTCCGATTCTCTACTTCGCGAAGCAATTCTTCGGCGTCGACACGACGATCGTGAACCCCGTGGACGCGGTGTCCGCGCTGCCGCCCGACTCGCTGTTCATCATCCATGCGGAGGCCGACGGGCTCATTCCCGTCGACCACGCCCGGCGCATCGCCGCGGCGGCCGGCCCGGCTGTTCACGACCTCTGGATCTTTCCCGGCGGCCGCCACGACCGCGTGTCGGCGGCCGCCCCCGACCGCTATCGGGATCGCGTGCTGGCCTTCTTCGACGAGAAGCTGCCCGTCGTGACGGCGGCTCCGCGGGATGTGCTTTCGGGAGGGCCGGGCGGCGGATGACCGGCGCGCACGGAAACCATCGAGGAGACGCCGATGCCGGCGAGCTGGGGGAGACGAACCTCGCGGACCGACGGGGCGAACTAGGTCGTACCCCGGATCGCCGTTCGCCGGGAGATCCTTCAGGTCGGGAAGGCACGATCCGGACCCGCGATGGCGCGCAGGGGGTTGCTGCATAATCGGTGTGACGAAGACGTGCCGATGCCCGCCCGCTCCGCCGCGGGCAACGGCGGTCCGATTCGGCAGGACGAAGGAGCGCGAGACATGAGCGGGACGTCGCGTCGTACCGGTTCGCTGGTCACAGCCTTCCTCACGGTCGGCGGTCTCCTGGTGGGCCCGCAGTCGGCCCCTGCGCAGCCGCAGCACGAACAGCATCGGGCGCACGGGCACGAAGCCGGCCGCCACATGGAGCATCGCTTCGACGACCCGGAGCGCTACGCGCAGTCGTTCGACGATCCGGCGCGGGACGAGTGGCAGATGCCGGCGCGCGTGATCGCAGCTCTAGACGTTGGTCCCGGGCAGGCAGTCGCCGACATCGGGGCCGGCACCGGCTACTTCACAGTGCGCCTGGCCCGCGAGACCGAGGCGCGGACCGTCTACGCAGTCGACATCGAGCCGTCGATGGTCGACTACGTCCGGCAGCGGGCCGACGAGGAGGGACTCGGGAACGTCGTGGGGGTGGTCGCCGAGGCGGATTCGCCGAACCTCCCGGAGCCAGTCGACCTCGCGCTGATCGTCAACACGTACCACCACATCCCGGAGCGGGTCGCCTACTTCAGCGCGCTCAGGGACCGCCTGGCGCCGGGCGGGCGCATCGCAATCATCGACCCCCGGAAGGGGGCGCCCGGCGGCGGCCCGCCGGACGAGTTCCGCTTCACCCCGGAGGAGATTGCCGAAGAGCTGGGCCGCGCGGGCTTCGAATTGCTGACCCGCCACGACTTCCTCCCCCGCCAGAGCTTCCTCGTCTACAGCGCGCGGCCGGGCGACGACTTCGGAGGGGCGCGATGAGCGTCATCGGAGCGGACGAACTGGTGCGGCGTCTCGATGCCGCCGTCAACGCGGGGGACGTGGAGTCGGTTACCCGGCAGGTCCAGCACGAGATCGAGAACGCGCTGGTGCCGGGACGGCTCCAGCTCGACGAGCGGTTCCGGCGCACGCAATCGGACCACTACGCCCGGCGCCTCCTGCACCGCGATCCCGCGCGCCGCTACACCGTGCTGGTGCTGGCCTGGGCCCCCGGGCAGGGAACGCCGATCCACGACCACCCCAACCTCTGGAGCGTCGAAGGCGTGCTCGAAGGCGAGCTGGAGGTGACGCAGTACGCGCCGATCAAGGAGGAGCCCCACCGCTGCCGCTTCGCGCCGGTCGAATCGCACCGCGTCGTCGCGGGCGACGCGAACTTCCTGATCCCGCCCTTCGAGTACCACGCGCTGACGAACGACCTGACCGAGCGGCCGTGTCTCACCCTCCACGTCTTCGGCGGCGAGCTCCTGGAGATGAACACCTTCGATCCAGTGGGCAACGGCTGGTACGAGCGCTCCCTGCGCCGCGTCTCCTACGATGACTGACCGCCCGCTGCAGCCGATGGTCCTTCCGTCGAGTGGCGACGATGCCACGAACGAAGCTCCGGCACGTAGCGAATCCGGAGAGGTCGGTGTGCACCTGGGTCCGGCCGGAGACCAGGGCCACCGTAGACGGGCCGAGGCGTCAGGGCGCTTCCGCGAGGCTCGTCGACGCTGGCGCCAGATCCGCATGTCGACGTCGGAGATCCTCGCCGCCCGTCACGAAGGCCATCGTTGGTGAGGTGAGAGGCGGGCCTGGCGATTGGGCTCTCCATGACCCACCTTGGCTCGGCCGGTGGGTCCGCGAGCGCCCGACGGTGACGTCCGGTACCGCGGGGCTACCGGAGGATGGCGGCCCGCGCCCGCGGAAGGGTTGCGTCGCTATCGAAGCCCGGCTACTATCAGATTGTCCCGTTGGGACACTTTGAGCTCGGGCCCCGTTGGGGCCCTTTTCCCCTCTCCCTCACTGCGTGTCCCACACGGTCGTCGGGTTCGTGGACGCCGGTTTTCTGCGAGCCGAAGGCGCCAGAGTCCTGGGACATCGACCTGCCGCGGTACGTCCGGCCGCGGCAGCCATCGCTACGTGGTTCAACCAGCTGTGCGGTGATGGAAGTGGCCGCACGTTCCTGCGAGCCTACTGGTACGACGGCGCCTTCGATCCGTCTCACGTCGAGTACGGCGGCCAACGCGCCTTCCTTGAAGCGATCGGGCTGACGCCTGGCATCCAGTTGCGCCTTGGGCACATCGCCGAACGTCCATCCCGGCTCGAGCGGCCCGTCCGCCAGGCGCTCGAGAGGACGGCTGCGGGACTCGGCCTGGAACCGGAACGGTTGATGACTGAGTTCAACCGACACTGGACGTTTCGTCCCGAGCGCCATCAGAAGGGTGTCGACACGCTGATCGCGTTGGACATGGTGCGACTTGCCAGCCGCGCAGGCTACTCGACTGCCGTCTTGATCGCGGGCGATCGCGACCTAGCCGAGGCCGTTCGCGCGTCGCAGGACTTTGGAGCGCGCGTACTCGCAGCGACGCCCAATCGGGCCAGCCTGGCACGGGAGCTCGCTCAACTCGCCGACGAGGTGATCCACATGCCCGAGACCGATATGCGCCGGATGCTGACGCCCCGTCCGGCGCGACCGGGCGATTGACGGTGGCCCCGGCACCCTCGCGGTCGCGAGCCCGCGGCCATCGCCTTCCGCACTCCAGCAAGCCGCTCGGGTCGCTCCGCGAGCGGAATGATGGGATGAAGTGCGCGCTCTCCCGACGTTCAGCTAGTACCCCGCCAGCACCGGGAAGCGCTCGTCGTCCGGGAGGGGCTGAACGCCCAGGGCGTTGAGGATCATCGACACCTTGCGGTAGCGGGCCGCGGTGGCGACGATGCTCATCATCTGGTGCTCGCTGTAGCGCTCCGCCAGCGCCGTCCACGTCTCGTCCGAGACGGTCGTGTCGCGGAACATCTCGTTGGCGGCGTCGATGAGCGCCCGTTCGGTGTCGTTCCAGCCGGCCGCGTCGTGTCCCTGCGCGATCCAGTGCGGGTCGAGGCCGTGGTCGCGCGCCCGGCCGACGCTGCCGACGTGCTTCGCCCACTCGTAGACGGACTGCGCGTTCCAGCCGGTGCGCAGGATCAGCAGCTCGCGGTCGTGGGGCGTGAGGGCCGAGCGCTCCGGGCTCATCACGTAGCCGGGGTTCTCGTTCCAGGCGTCGGCCATTGCCGGATGGCGCCGGAACGTGCGGGAGACGCGCAGCCCGGGGCCGTCGACCGGCTCGACGCGGGCGGCCGCGAGCGGCGGCTCGCGCACCGGCACCAGCACCCGGTAGGCGACGTCGTCCACCGGGAGGCGCGCAGGATCGTCCCCGTCGGGCTGGATGCCGAGCGCGTTGAACAGGATCGACAGCGTCGTCGTGTCGGCCACCGTCACCACCGCGTCGATCAGGTTGTGGACGTCGTAGCGCTCGGAGAGCAGCTCCCAGGACTCGTCGCTGACCGACGAGTTGGCGAACAACTGGTCCGCAAGCCCGACGAGGACGTTCTCGAACGGCTCCCAGCGTTCCTGTGACGGCCCCTCGGCGAGGGCCAGGATCTCCTCCGGCGTCAGCCCCGCTTCCCGGGCGCGGGCGGCGTGCGTGGCCCACAGGCTGGCGTTCTGCGCCAACCACGCCGTGCGCAGGATGAGGATCTCCCGGTGCCGCGGCGGCAGCGTGGTCCCCTCGGCGACGTAGTGCAGGAAGGGGAAGATCCGGTCGGCCAGGGCGGGCACCCGGACCAGGGTCCGGAGCGCGTTGCCGGGCCGGCCGTCCGGTGCGTAGCGCTCGACGACCGCCCGTTGCCCGGCCGTCCACTCCGCGGCCGGGAGCGGGGCGATCCGGGGCTCGCGCAGCCGGCGGTGCGGCTGCACGCTCCCCGGCAGCCCGGTGATGGCGCGGGCCGGCTCGATGCGCAGCAGGGCGGCGTTGTCCTCCTCGGTCAGGACGTACAGATACCCGTCGGGACCCTGGCGGACGTCGCGGATCCGCTGCTTCAGCTCCCCGAGCAGCCACTCGCGGCCCATCTCCTCGCCGCGCCGGTTGAAGACGACGCGCTCGAGGTGACCGGTCCGCTGCATCCGGCCGACGGTCATCGAGCCGACGAAGAGGTTGCCGCGCCAGGCGGGGAAGTGCTCGCCGTCGTAGAAGGTCAGGCCCGACGGCGCGATCGACGGCCACCACAGGATCTCCGGCCGCTCGAACTCCGCCCGCCACGGCGTGTCCGACACGCGCACGCCGGTGTACTCGCGGCCGTCGGAAGCGATCGGCCAGCCGTAGTTGCGGCCGGGGAGGATGACGTTCACCTCGTCGCCCCCCTGCGGGGCGTTCTCGCTCGCCCAGAGCGTGCCGTCGTCGGGGTGGAAGGTCAGCCCGAGCTGGTTCCGATGGCCCAGCGAGTAGATCTCCGGCAGGTAGCCGGGCTCGCCCACGAAGGGATTGTCGGCCGGCGCGGTGCCGTCCTCGTTCAGCCGCACCACCTTGCCCACGTGCTCGGCCGGGTCCTGGGCGCGCAGCCCCGTGGTCTGCGAGCGGATCGCGCCCCCGATCGTCATGTACAGCTTGCCGTCGGGTCCGAACGTGACGCGCGACGCCGCGACGCCGCGGCCGAAGCCCTCGGAGACGAAGACGTCCCGCACCTCGGTCAGCGCGCCGCTGTCGAGGCGCCCGCGCGCGAGCGCGATCACGGCGCCGCGCCGCCCGTCCTGCTCCGCCGGCTTCGAGTAGGTGAGGTAGACGATGCGGTCGTCGTCCGGATGGAGCGCGATGTCCATCAGCCCCGCCAGCCGCGTCCCCGTGTAGACCTCCGGCACGCCGGGGATCGGGCGCGGATCGAGCACGCCGTCCCGAATGAGCCGCAGCGCGCCGGCGTTGCGCTCCGTTACCAGAATGTCGCCGTTGCGGCGGAACGCGAGGCCCCAGGGATGCGAGAGGCCCGTCGTGATCGGCACGACCCGAATCCGCGGCTGATCGGCGCTGTAGAGCACCACAGGCTCGGTCGGCGGGTCGAGCGCCGGCACGCCGCTGAGCGAGGTCGTCCGCTGCCGGGTCTGACCGGCGGCCGGCGCGACGAGGAACGAGAGCAGGACGGCGCTCGCGGCAAGCCGCCCGAACGCGCGGGAGCGTGGTCCGGAGAACGTCTGCACAGCGCTACCCTCCCTCTGTTCCCGGCGCGTCCGTCAGGAGCGTTAATTGTCCGTCCGCGCGGCGCGGGCCTTCCGCTCGGCCGTGATCCGCTCGAAGTCCTCGTCGGTGATGAAGATCACCTGCTGGTTGGCGTGGGCCATCTCGTCGACCGTGCGCGGCCCGTAGCTCACCCACTGCCGCGGATCCGGGTTGTTGCGGTTGGCGCGCGTGTTGTCGTGCCACGTCGTGATCTGCATCACCGTGCCCTTCGGCAGCACCGGCGCGTGGTCCGGCTCGTAGATGTAGTTCAGGTGCCACGTGTTGTCGAAGCGGTCGGAGTAGTTGATCACCTCGCGGCGACCGTCCGGATAGAGCGCCTCCATCAGGAACGCCTTGCCCCGGTAGTGCATGTGCGGCTGGAAGTTGTGCATGATCGCCGGCGCCGGCAGCACGTAGGTCCCCTGGTGCTGCACCACCGAGTTAGGCGGGATCTCCAGGCTCCGCGCGGCGCCCGCCCCCATGGCGACGAACTGGGCGCTGTACTTGGGAGGCGCGTCCTGCGGATAGAGCCACCAGCCGACCTCGAGCTGGTCCGTGATCTCCTCGCCGACCGCGTGGTAGTGGATGTCGAACTCGACGTGCGACCCGACGCGGACGAGCTTTCCGACGTTCTCCGGGTAGATCTCGCCCTGCTTGCCCTGGGCCCACTCGGTGAAGAGCTCGCGCACCTCCTCCGGGTCGGTGGCGCGCTTCCGGGCCGCCGCGAGCACGGCGTCCACGCCGACCTGCCCCGCCCGGAGCGCGCGCTCGGCCTCGAGGAGCTCCTCGCCCTTCGGCTGGTGGAGGTAGGTCGACGCGTGGTGCACGATGCGCCGCCCCTCGCGCGACGGCTTGGTCTCGGCGGCCCGCACCCACACCGGCTCGGTCAGGTTCAGCTCGGCCCGCGGCCGGAACCACGCGTCCTGCCCGTCGGCGGGCATGGTCCACGGCTGCGACTGCACGATGACGTCGGGCGGCCCCAGCCGGTCCTCGAGCTCGTAGCGGTCCCCGGCCGGCCAGACGACCGGCGGCGGCAGGTCGGCCCGGTTGCCGAGCGGGGCGCCGGTGTCGACCCAGCGCACGATGGTGTCGATCTGCGCGTCGCTCAGCGAGCGGTCGTTGATGAACTGCTGGATGCCGACGGTCTTGTCGAGATGCCAGGGCGGCATCTCCCGCGACTCGACGCGGGCCTTGATCGAGCGCGCCCAGGGCCGTGTCTCCTCGTAGGTCACCAGCGACATCGGGGCCATGCTGCCCACCCGGTGGCAGGTCTGGCACTTCTGCTGGAGGATGGGGGCGACGTCCCGGGCGAACGTGACCTCGGGACCGGCCGGCTGCGCCCCCGCGCCCGCCGGGGCCAGCAGCGCGAGCGCGCCGAGCAGCATGCCGGGGGCCGCCCCCCGCCACGTGGTTGCGAAACTGCGTTCCATCATCGGCTTGCTCCTTGCGGACGTCCCGTGCCGGGCGCCGGTCGTCGGATCACTCCACTCCCGCCACGCGCACGCGCACGTAGCCGTTCGTCCAGCAGCACTGGTTGCTCTGGCGCGACCCATCGGTCGCCACCACGTAGAGCACGTAATCTCCCGGCTCGTCGAAGGTGGCCGTGGTGCTCGCCCGCCCGTCCGCCACGGCCGGGCTCTCGTCCCCGAAGGTCACCGGTCCCGGCCCGCGGAACTTGCGCCAGCGCACCGCCAACTCCGGCTCGTCGCGCCCCGACCCGAGCCCGTCGTCGGTGACCCGGACATCGAGGGCGAGCGGCGCGCCGGCCTTCGCCGTCCGCTCCCAGACCTTCCCCCGCGGTCCCTCGGCTTCCGCGCCCTCGGCGTCGAGCCGCAGCACCGGCGGCGTGTTGCCCGGGCTCGGCCCGGCGGCAGCGCGGTGCGGCTCGATCAGATACTCGGAGTCGAGGTTGACCGGGATCTCCAGCGTCTCCCCGCGCGAGGTGAGCGTCCACGTCACGTCGCCCTCGGTCCCCGCGGGGATTGCGATCACGAACACCCCGATGTGGCGGCGGGGGAAGAAGTGCGTCGGCTGGCCCTGATCCACCGCGCCCGGCGCGATCCGGTTGTCGGGTCCGACCGGAATCCGCACCTCTTCCACGTAGTTGCGGTTGAAGTAGCCGAACGAGGCGGCGATGCGGCCGTCCGGCAGCGGGTACCAGCCTTCGTAGACCGGCGACACGCTCTGCCCGCGGTCGTGCCGGATCAGCCCGCCGGCCCTGGTGGCCTGCGCCTGCAGCGAGACGTCGAGCCACGATGCGTTGCCGGCGGCCGCCGCGAGGCCGGCCACGACCAGGCCGAGCGCGCTGCTCCCGAGTCGCATGACCCCCGCATCTTCTCACAAACGATCCCCCCGCGCAGCGGCCGTCTCCCGGCCCCGCAGCCTTCGCTCGCGCGCCGCGGGTGGGGGCGCCGGGTCCGGACGCGCGTCCTGGGACGAAGGCGGCACGCGGTCGGGGAGGGCCGGTCGTGGCGCCGGCTCACGTCGTGAACGAGAATGGCAGGACGGTGTCCGACACGGAGGAACCAGCGGGCCGCCGGCTGGCGGGCGGAGCGCGCGCGGCGCGCCTGATCCTGGGGGCGGTCTGCCTCACCGGTATCGGCGGTTCGCTGACCGGGCAGGCCTTCTCCGCTCCGCACGCGTCGCCTCCGGCCGGGGAGGCCGCCCAGGCCGGCTTCCGGATAGACCGGCCTGTCGTCCGCCCGCCGCGCCTGCCGCAACCGCCGGTGATCGACGGCCGGCTCGACGATCCGGTCTGGAGCGGCGCCGCGCACATCACGGAGCTGGTGCAGCGGCGCCCCTTCGACGGCGTCCCCGCCAGCGAGGCGAGCGACATCTACCTCGGCTACGACAGCGACCACCTGTACGTGGGGCTGCACGCGCACTACAGCGATCCGGGCATGCTGCGCGCGAACCGCCGCGACCGGGACGAGAGCATCGAGGACGACCTGTTCCTCATCTACTTCGATCCCTTCCTCGACCGGCAGCGGGCCTACGTCTTCACGGTGAACGGCTACGGCGTGCAGGGCGACGCCATACTTCGGGCGGGCGCCATGGGCGGCGGCCGCTTCGGCGTACCGCGCGGCGACGCGTCGTGGGACGTGCTGTTCGACACGGCGGCCGAGATCGTCGCCGACGGGTTCGTCGCCGAGATGGCGATCCCGTTCAAGAGCCTGCGCTACCCCCGCCGCGAGCCGGGTGCGCCCCACCGCTGGGGACTGCAGATCGCCCGCATCATCGGCGGCAAGGACGAAGCGGACGTCTGGTCGCCGACATCGCGCGACATCGCCGGTTTCCTGCCGCAGATGGGCATGCTCGACGGGATGACGGACCTGTCGCGCAGCCACAACCTGGAGCTTCTCCCCACCTTCACCGCGATCCGCTTCGGCGCCCTCGACCGCCGCACGGGCGCCTTCGAGGAGGGAGAACTGCGGCCCGAGGGAGGCGTCAACGTCAAGTACGGCGTGACGTCCGACCTCATTGCGGACGTCGCGGTCAACCCCGACTTCTCGCAGATCGAATCCGACCTGCCCCAGATCGAGATCAACCAGCGCTTCGCGCTCTTCTACCCCGAGCTGCGCCCCTTCTTCCTCGAGGGGGCGGAGATCTTCAGCATTCCCGGGCCCGTCACGGCCGTGCACACGCGGACGATCGTCGATCCCGACTTCGGCGCGAAGCTGACCGGCAAGGTCGGGCGGACAACGCTGGGCGTCCTGTACGCCAGCGACGCGGCGGCGAGCGCGGAGGCCTCCGCCGAGGCCGCAGGCGGCGGGGCGCAGGTGTTCGTGGGCCGCGCGCGCTACGACCTGTACGCCGAATCGCACGTGGGGACGGTGTTCACCAGCCGGGAGCACGCCGGCGGCCACAGCCGGCTCGCGGGCGCCGATGCGAACTTTCGCCTGGGCGATACCCATGCGGTGGCGTTCCGTGCGATGGGGACGGACCACGAGGCCCGGGACGGCGGGCGCAGGTCGGGCTACCTGCTCGATGCGGTGTTCAGCAAGCGCGGCCGAAACCTGCGCTACTCGCTCGGCACCTACGCGCTGTCGCCGGAGTTCCGGACCGACGTCGGCTTCGTGCGCCGGACGGACCAGCGCTACGCCTCGGCGACCGGCGGCTACCGCTGGTGGCCGGAGCACTGGCTGCGCAACTGGGGCCCGGAGTTCCTCGTTGCCCGCAACTACGACTTCGCCGGCGTGCTGCAGGACGAGATCGCCGACGCCGGCATCAACCTCGCCCTCGCGCGCAACATGTTCGTCGCGGGCAACGTCCGGCGGGAGCGGGAGCGTTACCGGGGCATCGACTTCGTGAAGACCCGGTCCCGCGTCTTCGGCCGTGTCGACACCAGCCGGCGCATCGGGGTGTCGCTCGAGTACCGGCGCGGGGACCAGGTGCGCTTCGTGGACCGGGGCGATGCCTATCTGGGCCACGAGCACGGCATCTCCGCTTCGATCAACCTGCGTCCGGTGCCGCGCTTCCGCTCGGCCATCAACGTCACGACGAACCGGTTCACCGATCCGGGCCGGGGCGGCGCGGCGGTGTTCGACGTGCGCATCTTCCGCGCCCTGACGACGTATCAGTTCACCACCCGGCTGCTGCTGCGCAACATCAGCGAGTACAACACGCTCGACGGAACGCTCGATCTCAACATCCTCCTCACCTACCGCGTCAACGCGGGGACGGTCTTCTATGCCGGTTACGACGATCACTACCAGCAGGCCGACCGCATCTCGCTCGGGCCGGCCGACTGGGACGAAGCGGCCGATTGGCGCCTGCGGGGCGCCGGCCGGCACCGCACCAACCGCGCGGTATTCCTGAAGCTGCAGTACCTGTTTCGCTACTGAGCCGCGATTGCCACCCGGCTGGTGCGCGGGCGCCCGACGAACCCCGTGCCCGCGCAGTCTCCTCCTCACGCGCCCGCAAGCGCGCGCGAGCGCTGTACGTCGCGCCTCGTTCCCGGGGCGCCGTATAGAATGCGAATCGGAACCGGCGCACCGGATCGGGGGCCGGTTGGTTCGCGCGGCACATGCACTTCTCAAAGCGGCTCGGCGCGTCGGTCCTCGCGGCGGTCCTGTTCGGCCCGGGTGCGGGTTCCCCCCTCGCCGCGCCTGCCCAAGAGGACGACGCCTGGCCGTCGTTTCGCGGTCCGCGCGCCAGCGGCGTCGCCGACGGGCAGTCCCTCCCCGACCGGTGGAGCGGCGTGGACGGCACGAACATCCGGTGGCAGGCCGCGATTCCCGGGCTCGCCCATTCCAGCCCCATCGTCCGGGATGGACGCGTGTTCGTCACCTCCGCGATCAGCGCCGACCCGGAGGCCACGTTCCAACCCGGACTGTACGGCGCCGGCACGTCCTCGACTGACCGCTCCCCCCAGCGCTGGATGGTCTACGCGCTCGACGCGGCTACGGGGGCGGTCGTGTGGGAGGCGGTCGCGGCCGAGGGCCAGCCCCGGGACGCGCGCCACATCAAGAACACCTATGCGAGCGCGACGCCGGTGACCGACGGACGCTACGTGGTGGCGCTCTTCGGGTCGCAGGGGCTGCATGCCTTCGGCATGGACGGCCGGCGGGTCTGGACGAAGGACCTCGGCCGGCTCGACGCCGGAGCCTACGACGTGCCGCAGCTCGAGTGGGGTCCGGCGAGCTCGCCGGTCATCGTCGGCGACCTGGTCGTCGTGCAGTGCGACACGCAGGGGGAGTCGTTCCTTCTCGCGGCCGATGTCCGCACGGGCGACACGGTCTGGCGCACGCCGCGCGACGAGCTTCCGTCGTGGGGCACGCCGTCCGTATACGACAGTCCGACGGGGACCGCAATCGTTACGAACGGGTCGAACTTCATACGGGGTTACGACCTGCGGACGGGCCGGGAGCGCTGGCGGCTCGGGGGCAGCTCGCGCATCACCGCACCGTCGCCCGTGGTCGCCGGCGAGCTCCTCATCGTCGCCAGCGGGCGTGCCCCGGAGGCGCCCATCTTCGCCGTGCGGACCGCGGCGGCGGGGGACATCACCCTCGCGCCGCGTCAGGCGTCGAGCCCGGCCGTCGCCTGGCGCCACGAGCGGCGCGGTCCCTACATGCCGACCCCGATCGTCTACCGGGGACGCCTCTACGCCTTGCACGACGCCGGCATACTCGACGCGTACGACGTCGAGACGGGCGCGGAGATCTACCGCCGGCGCATACCTCACGCCGGCTTCGGCTTCAGCGCTTCGCCCGTCGCCGCGGACGGGCGCCTCTACCTCGCGGGGGAGGACGGAGTCATCTTCGTGGTCCGCGCCGGGGCGCGCTTCGACCTCCTGGCGGCCAACGACATGGGCGAGCCGTTGATGGCCACGCCCGCGCTCGCCGGCGGCGTGATGTACGTGCGCGGCGCCCGCCACCTGTTCGCCGTCGCCGGGAACTGATCCGGCGGAGGTGTCGTCCGTCGGTCCAGGAACCGGCGCCGCGGATACGTGCGATGCGATAGCCCGGCGCGCCCGCCGGCTCTCGCCGCGCCGTCCGGGCGCGCCGGATCCAGTGCCCCCGGCGGGCGGGAGTCAGGGGCAGCGCCAGAAAGGGCTCGCCTTTTTCGCAGTGAATTTGATAGACTTAGAAGATTTTTCTGCGACCATTGTCCCTCCCCTTGCGTCCAAGTTGGTGAGGGAGGCACGTACAAACGCCCGCCGGCTCCGCGTTCCGGGTCCTGCTGCCGATATCCGGGATGAGGCGGAGCCAAGGAGAGCTTGCACTTGCTGACACAGGAACGCCAGGACGTCGTAGCGGAGCTCGTCTCGTTGAGCCAGGGGCACGGGTCCCTGACTCTCGATCAGGTGCTGGATCACGCGCCGCCGGACCTCGACGTGGAGGACATCAGCGCCCTGCTCCAGGACCTCGAGGGCCAGGGCATCGAGGTCGACGGGGCCGAGCAGGTCACGGACTCCAAGCGGCGCCCGGTCCCGCGGGCTCGCGAGGTGCACCTCCCGGTGCACGAGGAGGACCAGGGCCAGGACCTCGTGCGCACCTACCTGCGGCAGATGAGCCGCGTGCCGCTGCTGACGCGCGAGGGCGAGGTGGCGATTGCGAAGCGCATCGAGCGGGGCGAGGTGCGCATCATGAAGGCGCTCTCGCGGAGCCTCAACGTGGCGCATCACGTCGGTCGCCTGGCGGAGGAGGTGGGCGGGGGCACGCGCTCGCTCCGCGACACGGTCGTCGTGCCCGATGCGGAGTTGACCGAGCGTCAGCAGGCTAGGTGCACGAGTGAGCTCGTCGCCGGCACCGAGGTCGTTCGCGCCCGCCTGAAGGCTCTGGGGCACCTGCAGGCCGTGGCGGACGGCATCCGGAAGCGGGGATGCCGCCCCTCGAAGCGCACGACGGGGCGGATTCTGCGGGCCCGCGTCGAGGTGTCGCGGGCGGTGCGGAGGCTCAACTACACGCCCGCCCTCCGGCGCGAGCTGACCGATCTGGTGGACGCCGTCGCGCGGCCGCAGGGTGCGGCCGGGAAACGGGCTGCGCAGGCCGCCGCGGCCTCGGGCGCCGAGGCCGGTCCGGAGCGGAGTGAGGCCGTCGCCGAGAGCGCGGCCGACCTGTTCGCCATCCGCAAGGCGATGCGGCGGGGGCGTGCGGAGGGCGATCAGGCCCGGAAGGAGCTGACGGAGGCCAACCTGCGGCTCGTGGTCTCGGTAGCCAAGAAGTACGTCAACCGCGGCCTCGCGTTCCTGGACCTCATCCAGGAGGGCAACATCGGCCTCATGCGCGCGGTCGACAAGTTCGACTACCGGCGCGGCTTCAAGTTCTCGACCTACGCCACGTGGTGGATCCGGCAGGCGATCACGCGCGCCATCGCAGACCAGGCGCGCACCATCCGCATCCCGGTGCACATGATCGAGACCTTGAACAAGCTGAACCGGGCGATGCAGACCCTCACGCGCGACCTCGGCCGCGAGCCGACGCCGGAGGAGCTCGCCGAGCGGGCAGACCTGCCTCCGTCGGTGGTCCGCAAGGCGCGCAAGATTGCGCAGACGGTCGTCTCGCTCGACGCGCCGATCGGCGACAGCGACGAGAGCCAGTTCGGCGACTTCATCGAGGACCGGCAGGCGGTCAACCCGGCCGAGGCAACGGTGGCGTTCGACCTGCGCCGGCAGACCGAGTCCGTGCTCGAGACGCTCAGTCCGAAGGAGCGCGAGGTCATCCGGATGCGCTTCGGCCTGAGCGACGGCGCGGAGCCGACGCTGGCCGAGCTGGGGGAGAAGTTCTCCCTGACGCGGGAGCGGATTCGCCAGATCGAGGCCGCCGCGCTGCGCAAGCTCCGCGATCCCTCGCTGAGCCGGCGGCTGAGCTCGTTCGTCGAGCCGCGGCGCGGACCGCGAGCGGACCGCCGGCGCGGCGCGGGGCTGGCCGATCAGGGCGTCGCCTGATCGGCCCGCACCTGCACCGGCTGCCGTGAACGTCCACCTGGTCGACGGCACCTACGAGCTGTTCCGGCACTTCTACGGCGCGCCGCCGGTGACGGACGCCACGGGGCGCCCCATGGGTGCCGTGCGAGGCGTCGTGGCTTCCGTCCTCATGATGCTCGAGGAAGCGGCCACCCACGTCGGGGTGGCCACCGACCACGTCATCGAGTCATTTCGCAACGATCTCTGGCCCGGCTACAAGACGGGCGAGGGAATCGATCCCGACCTGCTCGACCAGTTCCATCCCCTCGAGGACGCGCTCGAGGCGCTCGGCGTCCCGGTCTGGAAGATGGAGCGCTACGAGGCCGACGACGCCCTCGCATCCGCCGCCGCCGCTGCCGCGGCCGATGCGCGCGTCGAGCAGGTGTTCATCTGCACGCCGGACAAGGACCTTGCCCAGATGGTCGACGGGCGGCGCATCGTGCAGTTCGACCGCCGCGCCGGCGTCATCCGGGACGCGGACGGGGTGCGGGAACGGTTCGGCGTGGACCCGGCGTCGATCCCCGACTACCTCGCCCTGATGGGCGACAGCGCCGACGGGTTCCCGGGGCTGCGCGGATGGGGCGCCAAGTCGGCCGCGGCCGTCCTCGCCCGCTACGGGCGGCTGGAGGCGATCCCCGACGACGCGAACGCCTGGGACGTCGAGGTGCGGGGACGCGCGTCGCTCGCCCGCACGCTGGTCGCGCACCGGGACGACGCGCGGCTGTTCCGCGATCTCGCGACGCTCAGGAGCGACCTGCCGCTCTTCGAGTCGGTGGACGAGCTGCGTTGGGCCGGCCCCACGCCGGCCTTCTTCGACTTCTGCGCCGGGGTGAACGAGCCGCGGCTGTTCGAGCGCGCCCGGAACGCCGCGCCGGACGCGGGGCCGCGGCCGCCGGACTCCGTGGCGTAGACTGAAGCGAGCGTGCTGCGCACAACTTACGCGGCCGGCATGGTCGCCCTCGGGCTCGCCGCCGCGGCGTGCGGCGACGCCGCCCTGGATCCGCCTTCCCCGGACGGTTCCGCCCCCGCCGCGCGGGACGCCGAGACCCCGCCGCCGGCGGCCGCGCCGACCCACGTCGAGTTCGTCGACGTCACGGACGCGGCGGGGATCGAGTTCGGCCACGTAAGCGGGGCGGCGGGCGAGAAGTACCTCCCGGAGACGCTCGGCTCCGGCGCCGTGTTTCTCGACGTCGACGGCGACGGCTGGCAGGACGCCTTCTTCGTCAACTCCACGCCGTGGCCGGGCGCCGGCGACGCCTTCCCCGCGCTCTACCGGAACGACGGCGACGGCACGTTCACCGACATCACGGCCGCTTCGGGCCTCCGCGTCGCGCTCTACGGGCTCGGCGCCGCCGCCGCCGACTACGACAACGACGGCCACACGGACCTCTACGTCACCGCGCTCGGGCCCAACCGGCTGTTCCGGGGGCGGGGCGACGGCACGTTCGAGGACGTGACGGCGCCGGCCGGCGTCGGCGACGAGCGGTTCTCGACGAGCGCGCTGTGGTTCGATTACGACGCCGACGGCTCGCTCGACCTCTTCGTCGCCAACTACGTCGAGTGGACGCCCGAGACCGACATCTTCTGCACGCTGGACGGCGAGGCGAAGTCGTACTGCACACCCGAGTCCTACCCGGGCCAGCGGCCGACGCTGTACCGCAACCGGGGCGACGGCACCTTCGAGGACGTCACCGTGGCGGCCGGGCTCGACGTGCCGTCCTCGAAGGCCCTCGGCGTGGCGATGCTCGACTTCGATGGCGACGGCTGGATGGACTTCTTCGTGGCCAACGACACGGAGCCGGATCAACTGTTCCGCAACCGGGGCGACGGCACCTTCGAGGACGTCGGCCTGGTGGCCGGGGTCGCCTTCAGCGAGGGGGGCGTGGCGCGGGCGGGGATGGGGGTCGACGCGGCCGACTACGACGGCTCGGGTCGGCCGAGCCTCGTCGTCGGGAACTTCTCGAACGAGATGATCGCCCTCTTCCACAACGAAGGGGGCGGCCTGTTCATCGACGAGGCGCCGCGTTCCGAGGTCGGCAGCACGTCGCTCCTCACGCTGGCCTTCGCCTGCTTCTTCTTTGACTACGACCTCGACGGCCGCCCCGACATATTCGCCGCCAACGGCCACGTGGCGGACGACATCGAGCGCGTGCAGGCGCGCGTGACCTACGCACAGCCGCCGCACCTGTTCCGGAATCTCGGGGGAGGCCGGTTCGTGGAGGCGGTCCCGAGCGTGGGGCCGGCCCTCGGCGCACCGATGGTGGCCCGCGGCGCGGCCTACGCGGACTACGACCGCGACGGCGACCTCGACCTGCTCGTGACCATCAACAACGGACCCGCGCGTCTGCTGCGGAACGACGGCGGTTCCGCCAACAACGTCCTGCGCGTGCGGACCGTCGGCGTCGCCTCCAACCGCGACGGCGTCGGCGCCCGTGTCGAGGTGACCCTGCCCGACGGAGGCACTTCGTGGCAGCGCGTCAAGACCGGCTCGAGCTACGCCTCGCAGAGCGAGCTGCCGCTGACCTTCGGCCTCGGGCAGGCCGACGCCGTCGACTCCGTCCGCGTGACCTGGCCGAGCGGGCAGGTGGACAGCCTGGGGCGGACGCCCGCGAACCGCCGCCTGACGGTCCGGGAGGGCGAGGGGCTGGTCGCGTCGGAGGCCATCGGGGGGGAGCATCGATGACGGGAATCGTGCGGCGGTGCGGGGCGTGGGTGCTGGCGGCGGGGGCGGCGGGTTGCGCCGCGGACGGTCCGGATCCGCTGGCCCTGCGCGAAGCGGCCTACCGGGCCAACAACCGGGGCATCGCGCGCCTGGAGCAGTTCGACTACGCGCCGGCCGCGGCGGCGTTCCGCGAGGCGCTGGCCGTCGGCGCGCCAGGCGCCGGCGGGGCCGCGGACGGGGCGCCGGCGGACGACGCCCTCCCGATCGCCCGCCTCAACCTCGCCCTGGCCCTGTTCTACGACCAGGACCTGGAGGGAGCCGGGCGCGAGGCCGCGGTGGCGGCCGAGAGCCTGCCGGGGGCCCTGGAGCCGCCGTACCTGCTCGGATTGATCGCCCGCGCGGAGAACCGTCCCGAGGATGCGCGCGGCTGGTTCGATCAGGTCCTCGAGCAGGATGCCGCCGATGTCGGCACGAACATCAACCTGGGGCAGATCGAGCTCGAGACGCGCGACTACGCGGCCGCGATCCCGCGCCTGCGCGTGGCCGCCGACGCCGAGCCGTTCAACGTCACCGCCGTCTACAACCTCGGGCTGGCCCTCGCCCGCAGCGGCGAGACGGACGAAGGCCGCGCGCTTCTCCAGCAGGCGCAGACTCTGCGGTCGAGCGGCTACGCGGTCACCTACGGGTCGGGCTACCTCGAGGAGGGCCGCTACGCGCGGGCCATCGCGTCGACCGGCGCGGAGCCGGAGCTCGTCGACGCCGCGCCACCCGCTGCCGCCTTCGCGGCCGCTCCCATCGATCTCGTTGCCCCGCCGGCCGACGCCGCACCCGCGCCGTTCGGCCGCCGGTTCGCCGCGTCGGAGCTCGATGCCGACGGGGCCCGCGCCCTGGCCGCGTCGCTCGGAGGCGGGGTCGCGGCGTTCGACGCGGACGGCGACGGCGATCTCGACCTCCTGCGCGTGGCGCCCGAGGGAGAGCAGTTGCTGCGCAACGACGGCTCGGGCCAGTGGACCGACGTGACCGAGGCGTCGGGGCTCGGCACCTCCCTGCCCGGGGCGGTGGGCATCGGGGCCATCGCGGCCGACTTCGACAACAACCTGGCGACCGACCTGTTCGTGCTCCGCTACGGCGGCAGCAGCCTCTACCGCAACGACGGAGCGGGGCGCTTCATCGACGTCACCGGCGACGCCGGCCTGCCGGCCGATCCGACCCTGCCGGGCGCCGCGGCGTTCACCGACATCGATCACGACGGCGACGTCGACATCCTCCTGGCCGGGTTGGCCGACCTCGCCGCCACCCGCGCGGCGGCGGACGCGCCGGTGCTGTTTCCGGACGAGTTCGCCCCGGCGCCGCTCCGCCTTCTGCGCAACAACCAGGACGGCACCTTCCAGGACGTCACGGCCGAGGCCGGGCTGCAGGCCGACGGCCGGGTCGTCGCGGTCGTGCCGACCGACTTCGACAACTCGCGCGACGTCGACCTCCTGATCGTCGATCACGCCGCGGGGCCGCGGCTCTTCACCAACCTGCGGGACGGCACCTTCCGGGAGGTCGCGGAGGAAGTGGGGCTGGCCGAGGTCGGCTCGGCGGCCGGCGCGATCCGCGCCGCCGCGGCCGGCGACGTGAACAAGGACGACTACCCCGACCTGTTCTTCGCCGGGGCGTCGGGGCTCGTCGTCGCGCAGAGCGACGGGCGGGGCCGGTTCACCGTGGAGCCGGGGCCGGACGCGGCCGGCGCGGCGGCGGCGGGACTCGTCGACTACGACAACGACGGGCTTCCCGACCTGTTCGCGTGGCTGGCGGACGGCCCCCGCCTGTTCCGCAATCTCGGGAGCGCGTGGTCGGATCTGACGGAGCCGGCGGGGCTCTCCGCCGCCGCGTCCGCCGTCGGAGCCGTGCGGTCGGCGCACGCCGCAGCCGTGGCGGACTTCACCGGCGACGGGGCCAGCGACGTCGCGGCGGGCCACGCGGGCGGGCTCGCCCTGCTCGTGAACGGCGGCGAGCCGGGCAACGACTCGCTGCGGGTCCGAATCACCGGCCTCGCGAGCAACCGGACGGGCGTGGGCGCGAAGGTGCAGATGCGCGCCGGCAGTCTGCGGACCCGGCTCGAGACCTCGGCCGCCACGCCCGCCGTGGCGCCCGCCGACCTCGTGTTCGGCCTCGGGACCCGCGAGGGTGCCGACGTCGTCCGTGTGCTCTGGCCGTCCGGGATCCTCCAGGCGGAGACGGCCGCCGACGCCGCCGCGGAGCCGGCCGCCGACGCCGCGGAGCCGGCCGGTGCGCCCGGGCCCCCGCCGGTGCTCCCGTCGCCGCTCGCCGTGCGCGAGCTCGACCGCAAGCCGTCGTCCTGCCCCATTCTCTTCACCTGGAACGGCGAGCGGTTCATCTTCGTGACCGACTTCCTGGGCGGCGGCGAGATGGGCTACTGGCAGGGGCCGGGGATCTACAACACGCCCGATCCCGTCGAGTACATCCGCATCCGGGGCGACCAGCTCCGGCCGCGCGACGGCCTCCTCGAGCTGCGAGTGACGAACGAGCTCGAGGAGGTGCTGTTCGTCGACCAGTTCGAGCTGCTGGCGCTGGCCCATCCGGGCGACGTGGAGGTGCACCCCAACGAGGGCATGCCGGCCACGCCCAAGCCGTACCGCCTCCACGCGGTGCGGAACGTCCGCCCGCCGGTCCGGGCCGTCGACGACGCGGGCGGCGACGTCACCGACCGCATCGCCGGGCTGGACGGTCGCTACGCCGACCGGCTCCCGCTGGCGCAGTTCCGCGGCTACGCCCGCAAGCACACCCTGACGCTCGATCTCGGAGCGACGAGCGGCCCGACGACGTTGCTCCTGACCGGGTGGACCGACTACGCGTTCTCGAGCGACAACGTGGCGGCCTACCAGGCGGGCATCGCCCCGATGATGCCCCTGCTCGAGGTGCGCGCCGCCGGCGGCGGGTGGCGCCCCGCCCCGGTCGACGTCGGGATCCCCGTCGGACGGCCGCAGACGATCGCGGTCGATCTCGCCGGCGTGCTGCGCCCGGGCGAGCGGGAGGTGCGGCTGACGACCACCTTCCGGATCTACTGGGACCGGATCCAGGTCGCCGACGGCCTGTCTCCGGAGGCCGTCGGCGTGCGCACGACCCGTCTCGCGGCGGGGAGCGCGGAGCTGCGACATCGCGGTTTCTCGGCCGAGGTGCACGCCGGCCACCCGGCGCCGCTGACCTACGACTACGCCCGGGTGTCCAGGGTGTCGCCGTGGAAGACGATGGCCGGCCGCTACACGCGGGAAGGCGACGTGCGGGAGCTCGTGGCCGACGCGGAAGACATGTTCGTCGTCGCCCGGGACGGGGACGAGCTCGCGCTCACGTTCGATGCGACGGGGCTCGAGCCGTTGCCGGAGGGCTGGACCCGGACCTACTTCCTGCGGGCCGACGGCTTCAGCAAGGAGATGGACATCAACTCCGCGATCCCCGACACCGTGGCGCCGCTCCCGTTCCACCGCATGACCGGCTACCCCTACGGCAAGGAAGAGCACTACCCGGACACGCCCGAGCATCGCAAGTACCGCGAAACCTACAACACCCGCGTGATCGTGCGCTCCGTTCCACTCCTCGAGGCCTCGCGATAGGCGGCGCCCGACCGCTCCGATGCCACACATCCGATACGCGGCCGCCGCCTGTCAGACCGACCTGGCCAACCCGCTCGACCGGCGCCAGATGCGGGCCAGCACCGACCGCATGCTGGCCATGGTCGACGCCGCCGTCGCCGGCAGCGCGCCGTTCCTGCCCGTGAAGCTGGTCGTGTTTCCCGAGTTCGCGCACGCGGCGCCGGTGTTCCCGACGGTCGAGGAACTGCGCCGCCGGCTCGCGGTGCCGATCCCGAACGAGCACACGGAGCGCCTGACGGAGAAGGCGCGCCAGCACGACCTCTACATCCAGAGCGGGTCGATGCTGGAGGAGCACGAGCGGTGGCCCGGTGTCGTGTTCAACACGACGTGCCTCATCGGGCCGGACGGCATCCTCTCCACCTACCGCAAGGTGAACACCTGGGTGCCGTACGAGGTGCACGCCAGCCCCCACGACGTGCCGGGTTTCGACCTGCCGCTGTTCCCGGTGGCGGAGACGCCCATCGGCCGCATCGGCTGTGCCATCTGCTACGACTGGCTGTTCCCGGAGGCGCTGCGCCAGCTCACGGCCAACGGCGCCGAGATCCTGGTGCGCGTCTCCGCCTACATGGATCCGTGGGGCGCCACGGAGCCGATGGCGTGGTGGACGGTGGTCAACCGCGCGCGCGCCCTGGAGAACGTCGCGTTCGTCGTGGCCGCGAACCAGGGCGCCAGCCTGCGCCACTATCCGCCGTACTCGTGGCCGGGCGGCTCGCAGGTGGTCGACTTCGACGGCCGGGTCCTGGCGGAGGCGTCGCCGGGGCCGGGCGAGCGGATCGTGGTCGCGCCCATCGACGTGTCGGCCCTCCGCCACGAGCGCGCCACCCGCGTGGGCCACCACATGCCGGCGCACCTCCGCACGGAGGCCTATCCGGTGTATCGCGCCGCCGGCTATCCGCCGCGCGAGCGGCACGACGTCCCGCTCTCGTTCGAGGAGAACGGCCGCCGCATCCGGGCCGCGAAGGACGAGCTCGAACGGCGCCGGCGCGCGGCCGGGGATCCCGGTTGCTAGGAGTCGGCGCCGGCCCGGCGCGGACCGAGGAAACGGCCGCGGCCCGCGTCTGGGTGAGCGACGGGCCGCGATACCGGTTCCCGGAGCACGATTCGGCGTCCGCACGGCGGCCGTCCACCGGGGTCTGCTTTTCCGGCGGCGGGACGCGCTCGCTGGTTGCGACGGCCGGGCAGTTGCGCGGCCTCACGGCGACGGGGCTCATGGCCGACGTCGGGTACGTCGCCTGCGTGTCGGGCGGCGCGTGGGCGGCCGTTCCCTACACCTACCACGCGGCGGGCGCCCGCGACGACGCGGAGCTGCTCGGACCGGTCCTGCCGCCCGAGCGGCTCCGCCTGCCGGCTCTCGCGGCGCTCCCGGAGGGGCGGCTCGACCATCCGGCTACCGCCGGCTTCGAGCGGCACCTCGCGGCCGCGATCGGGGACGCGGACCTGCCCCGCGACCAGGTCTGGACGCGGGCGGTCGGGGCGACGTACCTGGCTCCCTTCGGGCTCTTCGACCCGCGCGCGCCGGCGTGGTTCACGTCGGACGCCCCCGCCGCGGCCGCGATTCGGGCCGCCAACCCGCACTTGGCGGCGACACCGTTCCATGCGGTGCGCGGCGGCGCGTGGCGGCCGCACCTGGTGATCAACTCGTGCCTCGTCTGGCCGCGGCTGCCGGCGGAGCCCGCCGACGAGCGGCAGCGCATCGGATTCGAGTTCACTCCGCTCGGGGTGGGGACGCCGTGCCGCTCCACCCTGCGCACGCCCTCCGGCGCGAGCTGCACGGTCGGCGGCGGGTTCCTGGAGCCATTCGCCTTCGGCTGCCCGGCTCCCGCGGGCGGCCCCGACGCGAACGGGCGGGTCCGCGTCGCCGCGCCGCCGCGCCCGTTCACGCTCGCCGACGCGACGGCGGCGACGAGCGCCAGTTCCACCCGGGCGGCGGCGGTCGCGTTCGTGCCGCGCGCGCGGCACTGGCCGCTGGTCGCGGGCGGCGAGCCCGAGAGCGAGCACTCGTTCGCGGATGGCGGCGACGTGGAGAACTTCGGGCTGATCGCGCTGCTGCGGCGCCGGGTGGAGCGGGTCGTCGTCTTCGTGAACACCCTGCACCCGATTGCCGACGAGGTGCGGCCCGAATCCGCGCCTGCCGCGGCGGCGCCCGAGGCGGCGGGGATCGACCCCTACATCCCGCCGCTGTTCGGCTACCGGACCCGGAAGTGCCCGCACAACCAGGTGTTCGCGCGGGCGGCGTTCGGCGGCGTCGTGGAGGCGCTGCGGGACGCCCGGCGCCGCGGCCGGGGCGTGGTGGCGACCACGCGGCTCACGGTGGAGCCGAACGCCTGGTGGGGGGTGGCCGGAGGCTGGGAGGTGGAGGTCTGCTGGGTCTACAACGAGCGGGCGCCCGCCTGGGAGGCGCGCCTCGACGCCGACGTGCGCCGGGCGATCGAGGCGGGGCAGCCGCCCGACGCGTCCGGCCCGTTCGCCCGCTTCCCGTTCTACCGCACCGAGGGCCAGAACCCGGGCTGCCTCGTCCGGTTGACCGCGCCGCAGGTCAACCTGCTCGCCGAGCTGAGCTGCTGGGTCGTCATGGAGCACGCCGCGGAGCTCGGCGAGGTGCTCCGTGGCGGACGGGCCTGACCGGGAGCCTGCGCCGCAGTACCGGCGCCACAGGACTTCGCGCGAGCGCAGACGCCCAACGCGCCCGAAAAAGGGCGGCGCAAGCTCCTAGCGCAGGTCGGCGCTCGCACCGGGGGCTTCGCCGGCGGGAGATTCCTGCGCGGGGGGCGAGAGCAGCTCGTGGTCGTGCCAGCGGCGCAGGTCGGCGCGCCGGCGCCGGCGGAAGACCACGCGGACGTCGGAGTACGTCTCCAACTGGAGGTAGGCCCACAGGTCGCCGGCCACCAGCCCGCGGTCGAGCGAGCCCCGCGCCTGCAGGATGTGGCCCAGGAGGCCCCACCACAGGCGCACCCGGTCGATCAGCTCGAACTCGACGCGGGCCGCCTCGTAGGTCTCCTTGTCGATCCAGATCTGGCCGCGGGCCTTGTTGAGCGCGTGGTCGATGCGGCGCCGGACCGGGAGGCGGCCGGGGCGCGGCTCGAACGAGATCCGGTAGGTGGGGCGGCCGCGGAAGACCTCCTCGGCCTCGAACGCTACGTCGTACCGCCCGATCAGCGCCTCGTCGAAGACGATCTCGTCGTCGTCGGGCTCGTCCCCGTCCCCGTCGGCCTCGCGGGCCCGGCGCCTGGCCTCGCGGAAGTCGGCCTCGCGCCGCCGCTCGCCCTCCTGCTCCCGGGCGTTGAGGGGGCGGCCGTCGACGGTCAGGCGGCGCTCGTACCGTGCTCCGTCGATGGGGACCACCTCGTAGTCGCCCGCGTTCATTTCCTCGACTCGGCCGTCGCCGTCGTAGCGCCGCACCTCGCGGCTCATCCGGCTCCGGTAGCGCAGCTCGACGCCCTCCTCGACGTTGCGGGAGGCCCGCTCGAGCGCCTTGACGACGATGGCGCGAGCGTCGACCTCCGGGGATTGCGACTCGGCCGCGAGTCCGCCGGGCGCACTGCAGAGAACGCCGGCGGCCAGGAGCGCTGCCCGCATGCGCCCCATTGTGCCCGATGCGGCGGTCGACGCGCTATCCGATGACGTGCTGATGAGGGCAGTCCAGGCGAAGCTCGACAAGAACTCCTGCGCGATCGAACGCGAGCACCGTGCGCCGTCCCCGGAAAAGGCGGGACGGCGCGGCGGGCGCCCGGACCGGGCCGGCTGGCGGCCGTTGCCGGGGCGGCGGCCCGGCGTCACTCGACGGTGATGCCGCCCGACCCCGTGCGCAGCGTCAATCGCGGCCCGCCGCCGCGCACGGCACCGAGAAGCCGTCCGCGGCGCATCTCGCCGTCCACGGTCACGGGGTGGTCGGTGCGGACGCTGCCCGAGCCGGTGCGGGCGTCGATCTCGAACGCCGCGTCGTCCGGCAGGTCGACGCGGATGCTCCCCGAACCTGTGTCGAGGTTCCACCCGCCGCCCGGGAAGCCCTCGACCCGAATCCCGCCGCTGCCGGTGCGGGCGTTCAGCCCCGCCTCGATCCCGTCGATGCGAATCGAGCCCGAGCCCGTGCGGGCGTTGACGTCGCCCCCGACCGCGGTGAGCTCGATGCTGCCGGATCCGGTCCTCGCCGTCACGTCCCCGGCGACGTCGGCGACCCGTGCCTCGCCGGATCCGGTCCGTGCCTCGACGGTGCCGGCGACGCCCTCGACGCGCAGGCCGCCGGATCCGGTTCGCGCCTCCACGGTGCTGTCCGGCGGGACCACCACCTGGTAGCTGATGGAGATGTGGCGGCGCAGCGACCGGTCGAGGCGGCCGACCCGAAGCTGGTCGGCGTCGAGCTCGATCGGCGGGTCCGCTTCGATGGCCCGGACGCGGGACTCCACCTCCGCCCGGTTCCCGCCCGACCAGCCGCCGGCCCGGCCGCGAATGCGGCCGGTGACCCGCGCGACCCCCGGCTCGCCGGTCACCACCTCGATGCGCCCGCTGCCGGTCCGCACGTCGAGCGCCAGCGTCCCGCCGCCGACCGCCAGTGTGCGCTCGAACTCGCCCTCGATCGTCTCGGAGGCAATCATCGTGACGCAGCCGCTCGACAGCACGATTGCCGCCGCAGCCAGCGCCGCCACCGTCCTGGCCGGAGTCCGCATCGACATTCTCGTCTTCCTCCCCGCAGGAGTCCCGGAGTCTGCGCCTGAGAGCCGGCGACGCAGGAGTCTCTCGCGCGCAGACTCCCCACGCGCCCGCAAGGGCGCTCGCTGCCCCGATTGGACGGAGATCCGGGAGGAGGGGTTCCGGCGAGCTGGCGCCCTACGCGATGACGCGCAGGTAGCCGCGAACCACGACCCGCTCGTGGCCGGCCGCGTCGACGAGCGTCCCGAGCACCTCGTACCTTCCGACCGGCAGGCCGATCCACTCGACGACATGCTGCCGATCCGAGGCTTCGCCGTGGAGCTCGATGCTGAGCTCGACCACACCGGCCGAGCTCACGACGAGGGGCGCGGACGTAGCGGCGCCGCGCATCTCCACGGCCGGGGTGGCCGGCCCCGCGGAAGCGCCGGAGCGACCATCGCTCCAGCGGGCGAAAGTCAACATGGTGTTAAATGTGTGCAAACAGGAATTTCGTTGCGCTGCGGGGGCGGTGCCGGCGGCGGGACGGCCGCACGAGATCTTGAAGGCCCGCGGCCGTCTTGGCTATTCTCTGCGTCGCACGGCAACCCGGCGACCCGCAGGGTCGGTGGGACCGGGAGCCGCCCGCGGCCTGGGCGACGCAGGGGCCGCCCGGAGCGTCTGATGAGGGGGGTATGGATCCGGCAACCG
>JAPOVI010000198.1:22042-34881 GCA_026708265.1 Acidobacteriota bacterium | reverse complement strand
CTGGTCTTCGACGTCTCCTCGCAGTCTGCGGAGTACGCCTCGAGCGGCGTCCGTTCGAACCTGATCCCCAAGTCGGGGGGCAACAGCTTCTCGGGCGGCGTCTTCGCGAGCGGCGCGAACGAGAACTTCGTCTGGGACAACCAGAGCCAGGAGCACAAGGACCTGGGCCTCCGGTTCGCCCCGAACGCCTTCAACTGGAACGTCAACCCGTCGCTCGGAGGTCCGATCGCCACCGACCGGCTCTGGTTCTTCACCTCGTTCACCGAGAGCCGCAGCAAGAGCTACCTCCTGGACATCTTCTGGGACCCGGAGGAACCGTCGACACCCGACGGAATCGGGGACGACCTGCGGGCCTTCAACCAGGTCGACAACGGTCAGCAGCAGTTCCGCCTCACGTGGCAGATCACCCCGCGCAACCAGCTGAGCGGCTCGTACCACGGGCACCGCAACAACTTCGACCACGTGGTCGGCACCGGCTTCGGCCGCGTGAGCGCCGAGGCGCTCTTCAACGGCGTCTCGAGCCCGACGAACCTGACCAACATTCGCTGGACGTCTCCGATCACGAGCCGGCTCCTCGCGGAGGTGACCTTCGGGTACATCCGCCAGGATCTCTACATGGGAGCCTTCGAGGAGAACGCGGGGCGGGCTCCGTTCCGCGACATCGCGACCGGGCTCGACTACAACACCAGCTTCATCAACATCGCCGACGAGACGCACCGGCGCCACGTGCAGGCATCGATCTCCTACGTCACGGGATCGCACAACTTCAAGGCCGGCCTCACCTACATGAACAACACGCAGTACTACTCGTGGCCGGCGGCGGGTGACATCTTCTTCGCCAACACGTTCCTCGGCTACCCCGTCGGCGTGCTCGTGATGGCCAACGGCGCGTTCCAGAACGCCCGCCGGCAGAACTGCGACTGCGGGCTCTACGCGCAGGACGCCTGGACGATCGACCGCCTCACGCTCAACCTCGGCCTGCGCTACGACTGGTTCAACAACTCCATCCCCGGCGGCTCCCGGCCGGCAGGCTTCTTCACGCCGGAGCTCCAGATCGACGGCTATCCCGACATCCCCGACTGGCAGGACGTGAACGTCCGGCTCGGCGCGGCCTACGACCTGTTCGGGAACGCCGGGACGGCGGTGAAATTCTCCGTGGGGCGCTACGTGGCGAACGAGGCGCTCGGAATTACGGACCCGTTCAATCCCCTCTCGCCGACCGGCAACCTCGACTGGCGGCCGTGGGCTGACCTCAACGGGGACGGGACGATGCTCGACCCGGACGGCACGCCGCAGTTCGACGAGATCGGTGCGTCGTTCAACCCCAACTTCGGGACACCGACCAGTGCCAACTCTCTCGATCCCAACGCGCCGCGCGGCCACAACTGGGAGTACTCCGCCGGCATCGAGCACCAGTTGGCGGACGGGTGGTCCGTAAGCGGGATGTGGCATCGGCGGCACTACAGCGACTTCCGCTGGGTGGACAACCTGAACATCGGCGCGAGCGACTGGCGGCCGGTCACCTTCACGGCGCCGAGCGACGCGCGGCTGCCGAACGGCGGCGGCGAAGAGATCACGATCTACGAGTGGAACCCCGGCTACGCGTTCTCGACGGGCAGTCTCTACACGACGCTGGCCCCCGACGACTGGCGGAGCTGGAACGGCTTCGAGGTCATCGTCGACGGGACGCTCCCGCGGGGCGGGTTCATGAACGCGAGCTGGACGGCCGGGGCCTCCGAGAACCACTTCTGCACGAGTGCGCAGGACGACCCGAACCGCCTCCGCTTCTGCCACAACTCGACACCCTACCGGCACATGGGCAAGCTCTCGGGCGCGGTGCCGCTGCCGTTCGAGACGATGATCTCCGGCCTCTTCCAGGTGTTCGCGGGCGGGGCGCAGGGCGCCCTCTATCGCGCCAGCGGCCTCGACATCGGCAGCCCCGCGCTGAACCTGGCGGATGAGTCCGTCGACGTCCAGCTCATCGAGCCGGGCACGATGTTCTACGACGCCACCACGCGGCTGCAGCTTCGCTTCATGAAGGACGTGCAGGTCGCCGATTGGGACGTCCGCGTCTACATGACGGCAGACAACATCTTCAACAAGGCGGCAGTGACGTCCCGCAATCAGTACTACGGCGCCGCAGACGAGGTGAACGTCGACTTCCACCGGCCGATCGCGATCCAGCCCGGCCGGCGGCTGTCGTTCGGCATCCAGACGAGCTTCTGACGCCCGTCGGCGAGACATGCGAGCCGCTTCCACGGGCGGGCCGCTAGCGGGGATCGTCCTCGCCGGCCTCGCCCTGGGCGCGGCGCTCGCCGCGCAAGCCCCGCCGCGGCAGCCCGACTTCCGGAGCGGCGTCGACCTCATCGAGGTCGATGCCTGGGTCGTGGACGCCGAGGGAGCCCCCGTCCCCGACCTCACCGCGGCGGACTTCGAGGTCGCCGTGGACGGGGAAGTTCGCCCGGTCGTCGAAGCGCAGTTCATCCCCCTCGGACCACCGGAGCCCGAACCGACGACGGCACGGGCGGCCGACTCCTTCTTCTCGTCCAACGCGGACCAGCCGCCCGGGCGGCTGGTCGTTCTCGCCATCGACGAGGAGAGCTTCCTCTTCGGCGAGGGGCGGCACGTGATGCGCGCCGCCGCCGACTTCGTCGACACGCTCGACCCGGCGGATCGCGTCGCCCTGCTCGCCGTTCCCCAGCCCGGGGCCTACTTCGACTTCACGGCGGACCACGACCGGGTCCGCCGCGCCGTCGCCGGCCTCGCGGGCCGCGGACGCCCCCCGCAGGGTTCCCTCAACATCGGACTCTTCGAGGCCTACCAGATTGCGGAGTACGGAAACGCCGGGATGGAAGCGGAAGTGGTCGCCCGCGTCTGCGAGGAAGACATCGGGGTTGTGGCGTGCCGCCAACTGGTGCGGGCCGAAACCCGGCAGATCGTCAACGAGACTCGCCGCCGCACGGAGGCAGTGCGCCGCGAGCTGGAGTCCATCCTGGCCGGCCTCGGCGAGATCGACGGACCCAAGGCGCTGGTGTGGATCTCCGGCGGCTTCGTGATCGACGGCGCGGGTCTGACGCTCCGCGAGGTCGAGCGCCGGGCCGCGGCGGCGCGCACGACGCTGTACGTCGTCATGCTCGACGAGCCGCTCGTCGACACGGCCCGGCAGGCCCTGGCCCCGACGCCGCGCCAGGATCGCCGGATGCAGGAGGAGGGGCTCCTCGCCGCCGCGTCGCTGACCGGCGGGCGCCTGCTCCGGGCCGGCAACAACCCCGCTCCCCTCTTCGGCCGGATCCGTAGCGAGCTCACCGGCTACTACCTGCTCGGCGTGGAGTCGCACCCCGCGGACGCCGAGCGGGACAGCCTGGCGATCGAGGTGGCAGTGCGACAGGCCGGGGCGCGCGTGCGCGCGGGGCGCACGGTGCGGCTCCCGCCGGAGACCGCGGACCCCGGCGAGGCCGAACGCGTGGCGCGCATGCTCCGCTCCCCGACCGCCGTGCGCGAGCTGCCGGTCCGCGTTGCAACGTACGCGTACCGCATGGCCGACGAGCCCGGCATGCAGCTCCTGGCCGCGGTCGAGGTCGGCGCCCCCGGCGGCCTCTCCCCGTTGACGGTGTCCTACCTCCTGCGCGATCCCGCGCGCACGACGGGGTGGGCGGAGACCCTGCCCGTCACGCCGCGGCTGGCGGACAGTCCGCGGGGGCCGTTCCTGGAGGTCACGCTGCCGATCCCGGTGGAGGCACCGGGCCGCTACAGCCTGCGGTTCGCGGTGATCGATGCCGCGGGCCGCCGCGGCAGCGTGGAGCATCCGGTCCGACTCGAACGGGCGCCCCCGGCTCCGGTCGCGGCCGGCGACCTGCTGGTCGCGGATCAGGCCTTGTCGCCGACGGGGAACATCCGCCCCCCGATCGAGGCGCAGGTCGCCAGCGGCCGGCTGCTGGCATACACCGAGCTGTACGCAGCATCACCCCGAGTCTGGGAGCGGACCGCCATCCACCTGGAGGTCGTCCGCGAAGCCGCGGGCGCGGTGCTAGCGAGGGGGGCAGTCACCCTGGACGATCGCGCCGACGCCGCCGCCGACGCCGCTGCCGGCGCCTCGCGCCGCCGGGTGACCGGCATCGTCGGCGTTGCTCACCTCCCCCCCGGGCGCTACCTCGCCCGCGTCCGGGCCGTGCACGACGCGACGGAGGTGACGCGGACGCTGCGCCCGTTCCGGGTCGCCGAGCCGGCGCCCACCGCGAGCCCGCCGCCCTCGGGGCCGTCTTGACCGGCGTGAAGGAGCGTTGATAGAGTGCCGGAGCATTCACTCACTTTCGGTGGGACCGGTTCGCCCGGATCGGCCGCGCGCCGCCGTTCGGCGGCTTCCGCGTCGCCGCCAGCCCTTCAGGAGCCGACAGGCATGATCGCAACCCGACCCCTCGACCGCCGCACGTTCCTGCGCGCCTCCGGCGTCGCGATGGCCCTGCCGCTGCTCGAGTCGATGTCTCCGGCCCTCGCCCGCGCCGCCGGCACGGCGCGCCGGCGGCTGGTGACCATCTGCAGCACGCTCGGGCTCTACTCGTCGTCGTGGTTCCCGAACACAGCGGGCGCCGGCTACGAGGCCACCGAGTACCTGTCGCTCATCGACGGGCACCGCTCGCGCTACACCCTCTTCTCCGGGTTCTCGCACGAGGAGCAGAGCGGCCGCCAGCCTCACAACTCCGAGATCACCTGGCTGACGGCGGCGCGCCGGCCGGGGCTCGACGGGTTCCGGAACACCGTCTCGCTCGACCAGGTGGCGGCTGGCCACTTCGGCTACGTGACGCGCTTCCCGTCCGTGGTCCTCGGGACGGCGATAGCGCAGAGCCAGTCGTATACGACGAGCGGCGCCATGGTGCCGGCCGAGACCAGCCCCGCCAACCTCTTCCGGCGGCTCTTCCTGCAAGGCACACCCGAGGAGGTCGAGCGCGAGGCGCAGCGCCTGACCGACGGCGGCAGCATCCTCGATCGCCTCAAGTCGCAGACGACGGCCCTCCGCCACCGCGCCAGCACGGCCGATCGGCGGAAGCTGGACGCCTACTTCGACGCCGTGCGCGGCGCCGAGCAGGAACTGACCGAGGTCCAGGGCTGGCTCGACCGGCCGAAGCCGGCGGTGGACGACGAGCCGCCCGTCGACATCCCGGACCGGGCCGATCTCGTCGGGCGCATCCGGCTGCTGTTCCGCATGATCCCGCTGATCCTGGAGACCGACTCGTCGCGCGTCGTCAGCATGATGATCCATGACCACGGGGTGGTGCCGCAGGTTCGCGGCGTGACCGGGGACCAGCACAGCCTCTCGCACCACGGGCAGGACGAGACCAAGATCGCGCAGTTGAAGCGGATCGAGGCGCAGATCGTCGGCGCCTTCGGGGACCTCCTGACCGCGCTCCGGGAGCGCAGCGACGGGGGCGGCCCCCTGCTCGACAGCACGACGGTGCTCTTCGGCAGCAACCTGGGGAACGCCAACGCCCACACGCCGGTCGACCTGCCGATCCTCCTGGCCGGCGGCGGCTTCGCGCACGGCTCGCACGTCGCGCACGAGGGCGAGCACAACGCCCCGCTCTGCAACCTGTTCCTGACGCTGCTCCAGAACCTGGGCGTCGAGACCGACGCGTTCGGGCAGAGCACCGGCACGCTCACCTGGGCGTAGGGGAGCAGGACCGATGACCAGCGGAACCACAACGCCAGGAAGAACGCCGATGCAGGCCCGAACCGGCAGGCACGACGCCGCGGTCAGGACGGTGCGGCGGACGATGAGGGCGATGAGGATGCCGCGGTTGCCCGCGGCCCTCGCCGCGTGCCTCTGGCTCGCGTCCGGCGCGGCAGCCGCGCAGTCGTTCGAGGGGGACGTGGCGCCCCTCGTCACGGGGTCCTGCCTCGCGTGCCACGGCGACCGGACGGTGACCCCGCTCAACCTCGCGCGCCTCGGGTTCGACCTCGGCGACCGCGAGACCTATCGCGCCTGGGAACGGGTGTACGAGCGGCTGGAGAAGGGCGAGATGCCGCCCGCCGCCGCCCGCCCGCCGGCGCCGCCCGTGCTCGAAGCCGCGCTCGGGTCGCTGAAGCGCGCGCTCGTCGACGCCAATCTCGCCGCGCGCGGCCCCCAGCGCACGCCGCTGCGGCGCCTGACGCGCCTGGAGTACGCCTACACGATCGAGGACCTGCTGGGGATCGACGGCGCGGTGGCCGAGGCGCTCAGCCTGACGTTGCCGGCCGAGGCCGACTCCGGCGGCTTCGACACGGTGGCCGCCAACCAGAGCATGTCGCCGCTGCACGTGCGGTCCTATCTCGACGCAGCCGACGCGGCGCTCGACGCGGCGCTCCGGACCGGGCCGGCCCCGGCCCCCCGGCGGCACGTCATCGACTACACGAAGTCGCGGTACCTGTGGGGCATAGAGCACGCGAGGGCCCTCGGCCTCGGCATCGTCAAGCGCGTGCCGGACGCCTACGTGATGTTCTTCGACTTCGGGTCGACCTACACCTTCCACAGCGCCTCCGAGGGCTTCGCGGTGACCGAGCCCGGCCGCTACCGGGTCACCGTGGAGGCCTACCCGTACCAGGCCGACACCCCGGTGACGCTGACCGTCTACCAGGGGAAGATGGCGGGCGTGGCCGCATCGCTCGACGAGCTCATCGGCACCTTCGACCTCGAGGCCCCGCGTGCCGTAGAGATGCGGCCCTATCTCCGTCCCGGCGACCTCATCGGCCTCTCGGTGGCTGACCTCCACGTGCCGCCGGAAGCAGCCGGCTACGGACCGTCCGATCCCTCCCAGGGCTACGGCGGCATGAAGGACTACCCCGGCGAGGGCATCGCCGTCCGGTCGATGACCATCGAGGGTCCGCTACCCGAGGGTGACGACTGGCCGTCCGCGAGCACGCGGCAGTTGCTCCCGGGGGTCGCCTTCGACGCCGCGGGCGGGATCGTGCTGACGAAGGACCCCCTCGAGCACGTGGTCGACGCGGTGGCGGGCTTCGCGCCGCGCGCGTTCCGCCGGCCGCTCGCCGACGGCGAGCTCGAAGCCTACGCCAGCCTCGCGGAACCACTGCTGGCGGACGATCGGCCGTTCCTCGAAGCGGTCCGCGTCCCCCTGCGCGCCGTCCTGAGCGCCCCCGCGTTCCTCTTCCAGGGGGGCGCCTTCGATGCGGGCGGCGACGATGCGGGCGGCGACGATGCGGGCGCACCGGGGGTCGGCGCTTCGCGCACGCTCGACGACTTCGCGCTGGCCTCGCGCCTGTCCTATTTCCTCTGGCGCAGCCTGCCGGATGCCCCGCTGCTCCGCGCGGCGGCCGACGGGCGGCTCTCGGATCCGGCCGTGCTGGCGGCGCACGTCGACCGCCTGCTCGACGACGAACGGTCGGAGCGCTTCGTGCGCGACTTCGCGGGGCAGGCATTCCGGCTCTACGAGCTGCGCGCCACCACACCCGATGCGGGGCTGTACCCGGAGTACGACGACCGGCTCGGGCAGGCGATGGCGCGCGAGACGGAACTGTTCCTGGGCGCCGTGATCGACGAGAACCACGGCATCGGCCGCCTGATCGACGCCGACTTCACCTTCGCGAACCGGCGCCTCGCCGAGCACTACGATCTGCCGGGCGTCACGGGGCAGCGGATGCGCCGGGTGGCGCTGCCGGCCGACAGCCCCCGCGGCGGCCTGCTCACCCAGGCCAGCGTGCTCAAGGTAACGGCCAACGGGACGACCACCTCGCCGGTGCCGCGCGGCAACTTCGTGCTCGCCAACCTGCTGGGGCAGCCGCCGGCTCCGCCGCCGCCGGGCATCGAGGGGCTCGAGCCGGACACCCGCGGCACGACGACGATCCGCGAGCAGCTCACGGCGCACCGTGCGAACCCGGTCTGCGCGAGCTGCCACCGGGTCATCGACCCGCCCGGGTTCGCCCTGGAGTCGTTCGACCCGATCGGCGGCTTCCGGAAGAACTACCGGGCCTCCGGCGGCGAGTCGCAGTTCGGCGACTTCACGGTGCCCCTGCCCTACGTCGACGGCCTGCCGGTCGATCCGAGCGGCGTGACGCCGGAGGGCGAGGCGTTCTCCGGGATCGAGGAGTACAAGCGCCTCATGCTCGGCAACGAGCTCGAGCAGGTGGCCCGCCACCTGACCTCGCAGCTCCTCGTCTTCTCCACCGGAGCGGAGATCGAGTTCGCCGACCGCGACGCGGTGGAGGCGATCGTGGCGCGCCTCGGCGACGACGGCTATCCGCTCCGCACGATGATTCACGCGGTCGCCCGGAGCGATCTGTTCCGGACCCGCTGAGCAGTTTCCGGTTCGGGTCGACGGAACGACCCAGGAGGCAGTCGCATGTCCAGGACGTCCACGTTGGCGCTCGTCGTGACTGCGGTCCTGCTGCTGGCCCCGGCCGGGGCCGCACAGGCGGCTCCGGAACAGCCACAGGCGGCTACCGGACAGCCGGCCGCTGCGCAACCACCGGCGGCGGAGGCAGCGCCCCGCACTCCGTGGGGAGCCCCGGACCTGGGCGGCATCTGGGACTTTCGGACGATCACGCCGCTCGAGCGCCCCGAGGAGTACGGCGACCGGGCCTTCCTGACCGAGGAAGAGGCGGTGACGCTGGAGCAGGGCGCCGCGCAGACGGACCGCGAAGCCAACGAGGCCCCGGCCGAGCGGACGGAAGCCGGTGGCGACATCGGCGCCTACAACCGGTTCTGGTTCGACTTCGGCACGTCGGTCGTCGCCGACCGGCGCACGTCCCTCATCGTCGATCCGCCGAACGGGCGCCGTCCGCCGCGGACGCCCGCCGGCGAGCAGCGCCCGGCCTTCGGCGGCTCGTTCGGGGGCGGGCCGTTCGAGCAGGTCGAGGACCTCAACTACTTCGACCGCTGCCTCGGCACCGCCGCGCTTCCCATCTACCCGACCGCGTACAACAACAACGTCCAGATATTCCAGACCCCTGACCACCTGGCGTTCTTCGTGGAGATGATGGGCTCCACCCGCATCATCCCCATCGACGACCGGCCCCACGGCGACATCCGGCAGTGGCTGGGCGACTCCCGCGGCCGCTGGGAAGGCGACACCCTCGTCGTCGAGACCACCCGCTTCGACCGCGACCTGCTGATCATCGGCGGCAGCCGGGACGCGGAGCGGCTCGTCGAGCGCTTCACGCGTGTGGGCCCCGGCATCCTCCAGTACGAGTACACGGTGGAGGATTCCACCGTCTGGACGCAGCCCTGGACGGCGGTGCAGACCTTCCGCAAGACCGACGCACCGGTCTTCGAGTACGCCTGCCACGAGGGCAACTACGCCGCCACGAACATCCTGGCCGGCGCGCGGGCGGAGGAGGCGGCAGCTGAGACGGAGGCGGAGCGCTGACGGACGCTGACGGGCTCTGGGAGGCCGCCTGACCAGCACCCGACGCGGGAGGGTGCGGCAGAAGCCGTTCGCGACAGGCGGTGCGGCTGGCCCTCGCAAGACCCGAGTCCGCCGCCGCACGTTGAGCAGCTCAGGGACCGGCTCGACACCACGGCATGGCTCGCAAGGCCGAGCCCGCCGGCAGCGGCACGGTTGCGCAGCGCCCACCGCGGAAGACAGAATGCGTGTCGTGCGCCCGGTCGGTAGCTCGGGCGCGCCGTCGACCCGGACGTTCCACACGGGGAGGCTCATGATGCGCTGTCGATTCCTCGTCGTCGGGTCCCTGCTGGTCGTGATCGCGGCGTTCGCCGCCACCCCCGCGGCGACGGCGGGTCAGGCCGGGGGATCCGCTCCTGACGGCTGGTCGGCGCCCCGAACGCCGTGGGGCGATCCGGACCTGCAGGGACAGTGGAACAGCCAGACGTCGACGCCGCTGGAGCGGCCGCTCGACGGACGGCTGTCGGAGACCGACGAGTTGCCGGCCGAGGAGGCAACGGCGATCGAGGCGGCCAATCGCGCCGCCTTCGACCTGCCGCCCCCGGAGGGGAGCGTCGGCAACTACAACGCCTTCTGGCGGGACGTCGGCCGCGCGCTCACCCGCACGTCGCTCATCGTCGATCCGCCGGACGGGCGGATCCCGCCGCTCTCGGAGGAGGGAGCGGCACGGATCGCGCGGGAGCGCGAGGAGCGCAGCCGGCGCGGCCCCGCCACCTCACCCGACACCTACAGCGACCTCAGCCCGTGGACCCGCTGCATCTCGCGCGGGTGGAACGGCATCGGGAGCTGGTACAGCAGCAACTACCAGATCTTCCAGAGCCCGGGCTACGTCGTCGTCCTGCAGGAGCTCATTCACGAGGCCCGCATCATCCCGCTCGACGGGCGCCCGCACCTGCCGGCGTCGGTGCGGCAGTGGATGGGCGACTCGCGCGGGCGCTGGGAGGGCGACACGCTGGTCGTCGAGACGACCAACTTCGATCCCAAGACCAACTTCCGGGGGTCGCGCGACACGCTGCACCTGACCGAGCGCTATACGCGCGTCGACGACGACACCATCGACTACCGCTTCACGATCGACGACCCCCGGACGTTCCAGCGCCCGTGGACCGTCGTCCGGCCGATGACGCGCATCACGGACCGCGTATCGATCTTCGAGTACGCCTGCCACGAGGGGAACTACTCGATGGAAGGCATCCTGGCCGGCGCGCGCGCCCAGGAGCGCTGACGGCCAGCCCCAGAGTGCGGCCGGTCACGGTGCCAGGCGTCAACGCCTCCGCTTGACACCAACTTTAGCTGAATGTAAACATCGGCAGTGTGCCGCTCTGAACTTCAAGAAGCTGGAAACCCGGCAGGGGCACGCGATCTGCGAGTTCAAGCGGCATCAGATCAGGTTCTTGGGCCGCTTCGGCCGGGCAGACAGTTCCTCGTGGCTCACGGGCTCATTAAGAAAGGGACAAGCACCGGCCGACCGATCTCGATCGGACGGCCAGGATCCTGACGGAGCACCTGGCACGCCACGAGCAGGGAGGACGACGATGACGGGCGATGCACGCTCGGAACGCCGCGGCCAGACGTACGAACGGCTGCTGCGTCAGGAGCGCCTGATTCTGGACGTGACGGAGCAACTGGCGGGCGCGCTGGAGAACAGTGGCGTCACGCGAGCGGAACTCGCGCGGCGCATGGGCCGAACCCCCGGCTTCGTCTCGCAGGTGCTGAACGGGGGAAGAAACCTCACGCTCAGGACCATCGCCGATATCGCTGGGGCGTTGTCCCTCCGACCGTCGCTCAAGGTGCCCTGCGAGCGGACCGACGCCCCGGCGCGGCCGAGGATGATCGCAACTGAAGACCGCCGGTCCAAGCAACTCGACCTGCCGCGCTGACGCCGAACCGGAGCGCGGGCCGGACGGTGTCCGAAGCTCCTCCAAGCGACACGCGGTGCATCACGGCGAGACGTTCTCGTACCACTTGAGGTTCGAGGTGCGGCCGCCGATGCAGACCAGGTCGGGGCGGCCGTCGCCGTTGATATCGGCGATGTCGCACCCGGACGGCGACATGCCGTCGTCGAGCACCTGCCGCGACCAGGCGGCGCCCTCCGCGTCGCTCGCGGCGTACAGGTAGAGCATCTCGCTCTCGCCGCGGTCGCCGGTCACGATCTCGTGGCGCCCGTCGCCGTCGAAGTCCGCCGTGACGATGGTGTGGCCGCTGCCGATGTCGTCGATCACCTGCCGGCGCCACTCGTCGCCGTCCTCGAGGTAGACGACGACCTGCGGCCCGTGCCAGGGCTCGATGGTCGTCACGAAGGTCCGCTCGCCGAGCCGTCCTGTCTCCACCTCGCTCGCCCCGCTCTGCGGCCAGGGCGCGGGGTCGCCCGGCGCGACCTGCTCGCGGATCCAGTCCCCGTCGACGAAGCGGTGCACGTGGACGCCCGTGAAGCTGGCCGTGAAGGCGGCGTCGCCCGCCGCATCGGCCCACGGCTTCACCAGCAGGCCGTGCACGACGCCCTGTCCGGCGTCCGTCACGGTGCGGCGCGTCCAGTCGTCCGGCCGGTACCAGTAGACCGGCACGGCGTCGCGGTACTCGGGCGGCTCGGCCGCGGGGCCGGAGAGCGGCGCCGTCACCAGCACCGGGCGGCCGGTGCCGTCGACGTCCGCCCAGCGGATGCGGTGCACGGTGGGCGTGCGGTCCACCTCCCGCGCCTGCCAGGGGTCGGTCGGGTCTCCGGTATGCGTCAGCAGCGTCAGGATGCCGAGGCTGCGGGCGTGCGTCGTCCCGAAGTCGTGCGCGAGGACGACCTCGGGAATCCCGTCGCCGTCCAGATCGCGCGCCGCCGCGTTGATGGCCCGGGTGATGCCGGTCGCCATGACGTGGCGCTCCCAGCCCGGGTTCTCGTACCAGGCCAGCTCGTCGAGCCGCGTGGACAGGCCGATGACGTCGAGCCTCCCGTCACCGTTCAGGTCGACGACGACCGGCTGGTAGCCGCCCGCCAGCTCCGCGTCGATCGTGTGCGCGACGAGCATCGGCCCGCCCTCCGCGACGTCCTGGGCCGCACCGTCCTGCACCGCAGCAGGCAGAACGAAGAGCATCCCGGCCACCGCCGACGCCGCGAGTGCATTGCGCGATCGCTGGGTCATCCGGCTACTCCTTCGACAGCGCGCGGGATCCACTCGCCGCCGAGCACGGTCCCCCGCGGGAAGAGGCGCTGGCCGCCCCGGCGGATGTTCTCGTAGTTGTCGACGAACTCGAAGCGGCCCACCCGGAGCTCCAGCAGCGCCAGATCCGCCCGCGCCCCGACGTGCAGCGTGCCGCGGTCCCTCAGGTGCGGGAAGACGCGCGAGGCGTTGACGGTGGCGCACGCCACCACCTGCGCCAGGGTCATGCCGGCGTCGAGGAACTTCGACATCACCTCGGGCGGACCGCCCCGGCCCGCCCCCCCCGGCCTCGGGGGGTGGC
>JAPOVI010000198.1:0-22032 GCA_026708265.1 Acidobacteriota bacterium | reverse complement strand
CCCGTGGTCGTGGGGGCCACGAGGAACTTGGACAGCACCGGCGGCAGATCGACCGCGCCCGGCACGCTCCGGCTCGTGAGGTTGCCATCGGTGGAGATGGTGTCGGGCAGGAAGCCGCTCGCCATGATCTGGTCGAACGTGTCCCAGCGGATGTGCCCGACCCGGCCGTTGGCCACGTCGAAGTGGATGCCGCGGCGGCGCGCCTCCAGCACCTCGGGCCGGATGCGGCCATCGTCGTCGACGATGGCGTTGGGGGGCGGCGCGTACATGTGGGTCACGATGTCGCCCGGCTTCAGCAACGCCAGAATCGTCGAGAGCGGCGAGACCGTCTGGCCCATGTGGATCATCACCGGCAACTCGAACGGCGACGCCGCCTGCTGCGCGCGGCGCAGCACCTCGACGTCGTCCACCGCCACGTTGCGGGACAGGCGCGCCTTGACCCCGACCACGTAGCCGCGGTGGCGGGCGATGGCATCCCGCGCCGCCCCGACGTCCGCGAGGTCGAGGTCCATCGTGTCGCCGCCGGGCAGGATGCCGGAGCGACCGATGTTGACCAGCAGGCGTCCCTGCTGCGGCGCGGCCCGCGCCACGGCCACCTGCCCGGCGATGGCTTCGGCGCCCGCGGAGCCGGCGTCAACCCACGCCGTCACCCCGTCCTCGAGGCAGATCCGCGGTCCCTCCGCCTCGCGGGCGTAGTGGGTGTGGACGTCGATCAGGCCGGGCACGACGAGGCGGCCGCGGGCGTCGATCACGCGCGCGTCGCCGGCATCGACGCCCCTCTCCACCGCCGCGATCCGGCCGCCGGCGATAGCCACGTCGCGGGCGGCGTCGAGGCCGAGCGAGGGGTCGACGACGCGCCCGCCCCGCACGACCAGGTCGTAGGGCGCGGCGCGCAGATGCGTCGCCTGAGCGCCGATCGCGGCTACGGCGGCGGAGGAGACGAACTGACGGCGCGTCATCAGCATGGCTGGCCTCCCGGTCGGCTGTGAAGGCGAGTGTCTGCGCCTTCGCGCAGCGTGTCAACCGCGGGAGACCGTCGGAAGGAGGTCTCGCCCGCGCTCGCCGGGGCCTCGGTCGGAATCGTCCGACGCGACCGGACGCCAATGGTCCCGCCCGCGCTCGCCGGGGCCTGCGTCCTGCCGGTCGGACCGTCCTGCCGCGCCGAGGTCACGCATCGGTCCCCGCCGGCTCGGCGCGCCGGATCTCCCGCCAGCGGCCATCGATCAGCAGTTGCGCCGGCTGGTACTCGATCTTGTAGCGCATCTTGCGCAGCTCCGCGATCCAGAAGCCGAGGTAGAGGTAGGGCAGGCCGCGGCGACGGCACTCCTCCACCTGCTGGAGAATCGCGAACACGCCGAGGCTGCGGCCCGCCAGGTCGGGGTCGAAGAACGTGTAGACGGCGGCCAGTCCGTCTTCGAGCGTGTCGGTCACCGCGGACGCCACCAACCGGCCGTCCAGTCGGACGTTGAGGAGGAACGTGCCGGCCCATTCCGGTCGGAGCATGGAGAGCAGTTGCCCGGGGGCCGGGGGATACATCCCGCCGTCCGTGTGACGGCCGCAGATGTAGCGGGCGTAGAGATCGAGGCCTTCGCGGTCGGGCGTCGCCGGCTCCGCGTGCACGACGAGATCGGCGTTCCGCTTCAGTACCCGACGGAAGCGGCGGCCCCAGCGGAACCGCTCCACCGCGACGCGGGTGGGTATGCACGCCTCGCACGACTGGCAGCGGGGACGGTACAGGTCGTCGCCCGTCCTCCGGAATCCGGCGCGCGCGAGGTCCGAGTAGGCCGCGGGCGAGCGCAGCTCCAGCGGGTGCAGCACCTGCGAGCGCGCGTCCCGGTCCTCGAAGTAGACGCACTGGTGCGGAATCGCCACGAAGTGCCGGGGCCGCCCGGGTGAGGATGGAGACATCACCTTAGCCGTCCAGGTGCAATGTTGATACCGGAACGCCAACGGCGAGGCCGTGGTCCTGCTCGGCTCTCAACGGTGTGCAGCGGAGGCAACGTCCGCGATCGCGGAGAGCGCTCGGTCGATTCCCACCCGCGAGACGTCGAGGTGGGTGACGGCGCGGATGGCGCCGCCGGCACCGCTCACGCGCACGCCGGATGCGGCCAGGCGGTCGACGAACTCGCGGTTGCTCAGGCCGAGGCCGCCGATGTCGAAGAAGACCATGTTGGTGTCGGGCTCCGCAGTCCGCACGGCGATGCCGTCAATCCCGCTCAGGCCACGCGCCAGCAGACGGGCGTGCTCGTGGTCCTCGGCCAGCCGGTCGACGTGATGATCGAGGGCGTAGAGGCAGCCGGCCGCGGCGATGCCCGCCTGGCGCATGGCGCCGCCGAAGAGCTGCTTGTAGCGCCGGGCGGCGGCAAGGAGGTCGCGCGACCCCGCCAGCACGGCGCCGATCGGCGCGCCGAGCCCCTTGGTGAAATCGATCCAGACGCTGTCGACCGCGGCGGCGAACGTCGCCGCGGGAACGCCGCTCGCCACGCACGCGTTGAGCAGCCGGGCCCCGTCCATGTGGAGCGGCACGCCGCGCGCCCGGACGCAGGCCGAGACCGCAGCCAGTTCCTCCCGCTTCCAGACGGCCCCGCCGCCGAAGTTGTGGGTCTGCTCGACGCAGACCAGTCCCACGGGCTGCCCGTAGGGCACCGGGACGGCCGCCACCCGGTCCATCGCGGCGTCGAGCTCGGCCGGCGTGAAGATCCCGCGCTCGGTCTGGATCGGTTGCACCATGACGCCCGAGGCGAGGGCAGCCCCGCCGGACTCCGCCCGGATGACGTGCGCCATGCCCTCGGCCACGAGCGCGTCCCCCGGCCGCGTGTGGGTCTTGACCGCCACCAGGTTGCACATCGTGCCGGTCGGGAGCCAGAGCGCGGCTTCCTTGCCCAGCAGATCCGCCACCCGCTCCTGCAGGCGGAGGATGGTCGGGTCCTCCCCCTTCTGTTCGTCCCCCACCTCGGCCGCCGCCATTGCGGCGCGCATGCCGGGCGTCGGCCGGGTCTCGGTGTCGCTGTAGAGCGAGACGGTGTCTTCGATCGCGTGCGTCATCGTGTGGTCCACCGTGCCGGTGATTGTGGCACGCCCGACTCTGCCTCGCATACACTCGCCGCGGCGGGTGGTCGACGCGACCCGGCGACCGCCCGAATGGCGGGCGGAGCTGGCGGCGGCGGGAGAGGCCAGGGTCGGCCAGGACGAACCTCACGGCGATCCTGGAGCAGCATGTCCTCGGCAACGTGCGGAGCCTCTGAATCAGGACATGGCATGAGGGGAGTCGAGACGCCAAACGATGGCCCCGTGGAAGAGGGCCAGAACCTCGAATGGAAGTCATCGTGGCGCGACGAGCACCTGAAGTGGATTTGCGGCTTCGCGAACGCGCAGGGCGGCCGACTGGTGATTGGCAAGAACGATCGGGGCGAGGTTCTGGGCGTGAAGGACCCGTTGCGGTTGATGGAGGAGATCCCGAACAAGGCGCAGTCGCTGCTGGGGGTCGTCGTGGACGTCAATCTCAAGTCGGAGGCTGGCGGCGAGTATCTGGAGATCAGGGTCGATCCCTATCCCAATCCGATCAGCTACCGCGGCGAATACCACTACCGCAGCGGCAGCACGAAGCAGGTCCTGCGGGGCGCGGCGCTGAACCGGTTTCTGCTGCGCAAGCACGGCCGCAACTGGGACGACGCGCCGCTGCCGGGCGTTGGCCTGCGGGACCTGGACGGGAGAACGCTGGAGGAGTTCGGACGGCTCGGCGTCGCCAGCGGCCGCCTCCCGGCGGGCACGGCAGGCGATTCCGGCGGCGATCTGATTGAGACGCTGCATCTGCGCGAGGGTGAATACCTGCGCCGGGCGGCGGTGCTGCTGTTCCATCCCGTCCCGGCGCGGTTCTTCGCAGGCGCGTTCGTGAAGATCGGCTACTTCCGGACGGAGACGGAGCTCGCGTACCAGGACGTTGTCGAAGGCAACCTGTTCGCCCAGGTGGACCGCACCGTGGACCTGCTGCGCACGAAGTACTCGAAGGCGCGGATCACCTACGAGGACATCTATCGCCAGGAGACGCCGCTCGCTCCGGGGGAGGCTCTGCGCGAAGCGGTCCTGAACGCGATCGCGCACCGGGATTACGGCCACCCGGCGCCGATCCAGATCCGGATATACGACGACCGGATTTCCTTGTGGAACCCGGGGAGCCTGCCGCCCGACTGGACCCTCGACAAGCTCATGGGAGCGCACGCTTCGGTGCCGCACAATCCGGGGATCGCGAACGCGTTCTTCCGCGCCGGCATGATCGAGGCGTGGGGACGCGGTATCGGGCACATCGTGAGTGCCTGTCGCGCGGCGGGCACTGCGGAGCCGCGCTGGGAACTGGAGTCGGATGGCGTGCGGCTGGAGTTCATGTTCGTCGGAACCGCGAATCCGTCTGTCTCCGGCGGCGCGGCCCGAGAAAGCGGAGGACCGGCGCGGCAGGCTCGCGGGCCCCGGCCGTCGCGGCCAGAGTCACAGCCAGAGTCACAGCCAGAGTCGCTGGCGGCCAGAGTGCTGCGGCAACTGGCCGCCGGCCCGATGTCGAAGTCGGGTCTCTCCCGGAGCCTGGGGCAGAGGAGCGTCTCCGGTCAGCTCAACAGGGTAATCAGCGCGCTTCTAACGGATGGCTGCATCGGCTACACCATTCCCGACAGGCCCCGGAGCCGACTTCAGAAGTACCGCCTGACGGACGCGGGGCGAGCTGCCGCCGAAGGCCGGTCCGACGGAGGCGCCGGGGAGGCGGGGAAGGGGAGCGTGGCGAGAACATGAAGCTCCATTCGAACCCGACCTCGACCCGAGCAGACGGCGGGCCGTGCTGTCTACGAGGACTGCCGGATTGGCGAAACCCGTGTGGAGCACGGGGACGAGGGCGTGAGGAGGTCGGGGCCCACGAACTCTGAGGATGACGCCTGAACGGTAGCGACCTCGATCCTCGCATGGCCGTAGACTGCCTGCATGGGGCACTACCTCAGGGCATGTGCTCCCGGGCCCGCGCGGAAAGCTCCTCGTCGGTCAGCTTCTCCTGACGGGTGGCAAACATCCAGGTGTTTCCGGCCGGGTCCTTCACGGCGGCGGTGCGGTCGCCATAGAACGCGTCGGCCGGCTCCTGCACGGACGCCGCGCCGGCCCCCAGCGCCCGGGTGTAGGTGGCGTCGGTGTCCGGCACATACACGTAGACGTAGCAGGGAAGCGCCGGGAAGCCCTCCTGCGCCTTGCCCATCATCACGAACGAATCGCCGATGGCGACCCGCGCGTGCCCCGTCCTGCCGTCCTGGCCGGGGACCCGCTCCTTCTCTGTGGCTCCGAACGCCGCCGTGAGAAAATCGATGAGCTGGTCGACATCGGTGGCCACTAGGTAGGGCGTCACGCTGCGGTGGCCCTCCGGCGCGGCGTTCCCGCTCATCGAGACTCCTCCTCGTTCTCCTAGCAAACGGCGCCCCGCTCTTCCCTGAACGGCGCCCCGTCGCCCGCGCGGTGACGGCGGCAGCCCCGCCTTCCAACCGTTGGGGGGCCGGCTCTTGGAGTCGATGCCGGGCCCGCCGCTCCGGCCCCTACGGCAGCGCGAACGCCACCAGGCGCGCATCGGGCCCCGCGCCGGTGGCGATGACGACGAACTGCCGCCCCGCGCGCGAGCGGTAGGTCATGGGGTTGCTGCTGGTCCGGAACTCGGTGGCCACGCGGGTCACCTCGCGGCCGGTGGCGGCGTCGAAGGCGTAGAGATACGGATCGCCGCCCCCGAGGAAGACGAGCCCGCCGCCGGTGACCAGGGGACCGGGGGCGCCGGGGGTGCCGAGGCGCTCGGGCAGGTCGACCCCGCGCAGCAGCGGGTGCGCGCGCATGACGCGGCTCCCCTCCCCGAACGGGACGCTCCAGGCGATGTCGCCCGCGTTCAGGTCGATGGCGACCAGGCGGGCGTAGGGCGGCTTGACGAGGGGGATCGGCCCCAGGCGGCTGCGCTCGGCGGGGACGTAGCCGCCGAGTCCGCGGAAGATGCCGGCGGAGCCGCCGCGCGGGCAGTTGTTGGTGTAGGCGACGTCGACCTCGGGCAGGTCGGGGTCGGTCTCGCAGACCTGGTTCGGCGAGACGCCCTCCGACGTGCGGACGTAGAGCCGGTTGGTCTCGGGATCGAGCGCCGCCCCGCCCCAGTTGGCGCCGCCGTCGACGCGCGGGCGCTGCAGCGTCCCGCGCAGGCTGGGTGGGGTGAAGAGCGGCCCCAGCCGGTAGGTCCGCAGCTCCTCGACGGCGAGGCGGTGGATCTCCGGCGTCAGGTCGTTCGCGTCGTCGAGCGAGACGCCCTGCGCCGCGAAGGGCGGCGGCTTCGTCGGGAACGGCTGAGTGGGGTACGGCACCTCGCCCGGCACGTCGGTCTCGGTGTCGACCGGCCGCTCCTCGATGGGCCAGACCGGCTCCCCCGTCACCCGATCGAAGACGTAGGTGAAGCCCTGCTTCGAGACCTCCGCCACCGCGTCGATGGTCCGCCCGTCGACCTCCAGCGTCATCAGGTTGGGTGCCGACGTGAAGTCGTAGTCCCACAGCCCGTGGTGCACGGCCTGGAAGTGCCACTCGCGCTGGCCGGTCCGCGCGTCGAGGCAGACGAGGGACTCGGCGAAGAGGTTGGCGCCGAGGCGGCGCCCGCCCCAGTAGTCGCTGCTCGGCGTGCTGGTCGGGACGTAGAGCAGCCCGCGCTCGGCGTCGAGCGACATCAGGCCCCAGACGTTGGCGTGTCCCGTGAAGCGCCACGAGCCGTCCTCCCAGGTGTCGGCCCCGAACGCGTCGTTCGACTGCGGCACGGTGTAGAAGACCCAGCGCCGCTCGCCGGTGTGGACGTCGAACGCCTGCACCGAGCCGGGCGTGTCGAAGCGCCGCTGGATGCGGTCGGGCACGCGGCTCCCGACGATCACGAGATCCTCGAAGACCACGGGCGGCGACGTCTGGTCGAACATCTCGTGCGTCACCGGATTCGGGAAGTTCTCCGTCAGGAGCACGCGGCCGTCGTCCCCGAACGAAGTGATCAGGGAGCCGTCGGCGGCGTTCAGCGCATACAGGCTGTCGCGGCTGTTGATGAACACGCGCATCCCGTCGCCCGCGCCGACGGTCCGGTTGCCCTCGGCCGGCCAGACCGCGACGCCCCGGTGCTTGAAGCCCCCGGGCGGCCCGCCCCGCGGGCCGGTGCGCCACGCCTCGGGATCGAACGCCCAGAGCTCCTCCCCCGTCTCGGCGTCGAGCGACACCACCCGCGAGTACATCGTCGACACGTAGACGACGTCATCGATCATCAGCGGCATCACCTCGAAGCTGCCCGGCCGCGTCCCGAACTCCCGGTTCGGCAGCTCGTTCGGCTCCCACGTCCAGGCCACCTCGAGCCGCCCGACGTTCGACGCGTCGATGTCGGCCAGCGCCGAGTACTTCGACGCCGCCTGATCGCTACCCACATAGGGCCACTCCACCATGGCGTCCGTCTGTTGCGCCGCTGCGGAGGCACCCGCAACCAGCACGATGGCAGCTACCGTGAGTGACTGTGTCGCCTTGCGCATCTGCCGAGTCTAGGAGCTTGCGCCGCAGAACGCCAACGGAGTGCGTGCCGCGGCGCCAGGAGTCTGCGCCGCAAGACGCCCCCACGAGTGCCTCTCGCGAGCGCAGACTCCCAACGCGCCCGCCAGGGCGCGCAAGCTCCTAGGACGGTGGGGGCTGGGGCCGACCCGGAGCCTGCGACGGGTTGGCGGCGCTAGGAGCTTGCGCCGCAGAACGCCAACGGAGTGCGTGCCGCGGCGCAAGCTCCTAGGACGGTGGGGGCTGGGGCCGACCCGGAGCCTGCGACGGGTTGGCGGCGCTACCGCGGTAAGCTTCTACGAAGCACTCGCGACGCGAACGGGTCGGGGGTGCATCCGGACCGGGGCGAACGGAGGAAGGGAACCCATGAAGTTGAAAGTCGTGGTCCATCGAGCGGATGAGGGGGGGTACTGGGCAGAAGTGCCGTCCATACCAGGTTGTGCGACACAGGGAGAGTCGTTCGAGGAGCTCCTGACCAACCTCCACGACGCCGTGGAAGGGTGTCTGTCGGTGGACGTTGAGGATGTTCCCGTGTCCGAGACCGACCAGATCATCGAGATCGCCGTGTGAAGGTCCTCAGCGGGAAGCAGTTCTGTCGACTGATCGAGTCGCACGGCTGGCGGTTGAAGCGGGTCAGGGGTAGCCACCACATCTTCATGAAGGAAGGGAGCACTGCCCGCATCTCCGTCCCGGTCCATGCCGCCGGGCTGAAACGCGGCCTGCAGAGGCACCTGATGAAGATCGCGCAGATCGACGCCGAGGGGTAGGCGCCTACCCGGAGTCGAAGCGGACCAGGGAGCGGTCGATCATGTCGATCTTCGGGCGGCCGGAGGCGGCCATGTTGCGGGCGAGCTCGGTCTGCAGGATCTCGACGACGGTCCGGACACCGTCCGCGCCGTAGGCGGCCAGGCCCCACATCGGCGGGCGGGCGACGAGGACTGCGGTGGCGCCCAGGGCGAGGCCCTTGAGGATGTCGGTGCCGCGGCGGAAGCTCCCGTCGACGAGCACCGGCGCCCGGCCGGCCACCGCGTCGGCGACCGCGGGCAGCACGTCGACGGCAAGCGTCTCGCCGCCGCCGGCGAGGCTGCCGTGGTTCGAGACCACCAGCCCCTGGGCGCCCGCCGCGAGCGCAGTCTCGGCGTCGCCCGTGCTCATGATCCCCTTGACCACGACGGGAACGTCGACCGCCTCCGCCAGGCGGGCGACGGCGTCCCAGTCGGTCGGGGCGGGGCGATGCTCCGCGGATACGCCGACGGTGACGCAGACCGCCCGGCACCCGGCGTCCACCGCGCGCCCGGCGTCGTCCTCCAGGTCCCCCGCGTCGGCGTAGACCTGGTACCAGACGGGCTCGTCGCTCGCCGCGACCACCTCGCCGAGCGGGCGGCTCGACTGCCGCGTGGCCACCATCACGGCCTTCGCGGCCGAGGCGCCGCGCGCCGTCGCCAGCTCGCCGTCGGGATGGAGATCGCCCTGCCGCGCGACCGGACCGACGATGATCGGCGCGAACATGTCGTGCCCGAACAGCCGCGTGGTCAGGTCGAGGTCCATCGCGTAGACCATCAACCGCTGGCGGAACGTCATCCGGTCGAACGAGGTGCGGGCGCCGCCGCGAATCGCCTCGAAGCGCTCGCGCGGGAGCACCAGCGCAGCCATCGCCTCGAACTCCGGGACGTTGACCAGCTCGAGCACCGGCGCAAGCCGGTCCGACGGCGGCGCCCCGCCTCCGGGCTGCCCCTGTGCCGGCGCCAGGGGCGAGCCGGCCAGGAACTGGCCAAACCGCCGCAGCGAATCGCGTCTGTCGACAATCATCGCGCTACCCCGCCTCGTAGCCCGCACTCACGGGCGGGTCGGGAATCTGCACCGGCTCCCGGCCCCAACCGAATCGTCGCCCGAGGCTCCGCTCCTACGGGAAGTCCGTCCTCACGATGCTGCGATCGATCTCGGCGATCGACGCCACCCCGGCCGCCGCCATCGCCTGCCGGAGCTCGGCGTCGAGGATCTCCAGCACCTTCTGGGCACCCGCCTCGCCGAACGCGCCGAGCCCCCAGCGCGAGGCCCGGCCGAAGCAGACCCCGTCGGCCCCGAGGGCGAGCGCCTTGAGGGCGTCGCTCCCGCGGCGGAAACCGCTGTCGATCAGCACCGGGACGCGCCCGCCGACCGCCTCGACCACCTCCTCGAGCACCTCGAGGCTGGAGGGGCCGTAGTCGATGGCGCGCCCCCCGTGGTTGGAGACGATGATGCCGTCGACGCCGTGCTCCAGGCACTTCTTCGCGCCCTCGCCGGTCAGGATGCCCTTGGCCAGCATCGGGACCTCGCACATGGGGCGCAGGTCGTCGAAGAGCCTCCACTCGTACCACAGCCGGCCGGGGTTGACGCGGTAGGGATTGGCGGGGTTCTCGACCACCCGCCGCGTCACGCGGCGCGGCGTCCCGCCGAGATGGCGGTCGTGGAGGTCGCGCTCGTAGTAGGACGCCTGCTGGTCGATGGTGACGACGATCGTCTGCGCCCCGACCTCCTGCGCCTCGCCGAGCGCCACGCGGTTGGGCTCCATCTCCCGCGTCGCGTAGCGCTGGTACCAGAGCGGGCCGTCGGCCCCCCGGGCAATGCGCGCGAAGGGGAAGCTCGAGGCGTTGCTCACGATCATCGTCGTGCCGGTCGTGGTCGCCGCCCGGTGCATTCCGAGCTCGCCGTCCGGATGGAGGTCGCGTTGGCGGGACGTCGGCGCGAGCATGATCGGGCTCGGCATCGCGTGCCCGAAGAGCTCCGTCGACGTGTCCACGTCGGCCGGGTCGACTCCGCCCCGGCCGACGAGCCGCACCCAGTCGAACGCATCGCGGTTGCGGTTGAGCGTGAACTCCGACTCCGTGCCGTGGGCCGTGAAGTCGTAGATCGTGAGCGGCACGTTGGCGCGGAAGATCGGCTCGAAGTCGAACACGTCGCGCATTTCGTCGAAGCCGAGGAAGCGCCGGTGCGGGCCGAGCGGCCACGGATCGCGCTGCGCGTGCAGCAGGGCGGGCGACCCGGCCACGAACGAGGCGAGTCCGCCGAGCGCCTGCCGGCGCGTGACGCCCCGCCGCCATTGCCGTTCGATCTCCCCCACGCTGCCTCCTCCCGGCTACACGCCGAGGTGCCGCCGCCAGAAGCCCACGGTGCGGTTCCACGCAAGCGCGGCGGCCGCCTCGTTGTAGCGCGGCGTCGAGTTGTTGTGGAAGCCGTGCAGGGTCCCCTCGTACATCTCCATCTCGTAGTCGACGCCGTGCTCCTTGAGCGCGGCCTCGTACTCGGGCCACATGGCGTTGATGCGCGGGTCGTGGCTGGCGTAGATGATGAGGATCGCGGCCTCGATGCGATGCACGTCCTCACTCGCGGCCGTGGCGCCGTAGAAGGGCACGCCGGCCTGCAGGTCGGAGCCCAACTCGACCGCGAGGCGGTTGGTCATGCCGCCGCCCCAGCAGAACCCGGTGGCGCCGAGCTGGCCGTTCGAGAGCTCGTGCCCCTTCAGGTAACGCGCGCTGTTGATCATGTCCTGGTCGAGGCGGGCGGGCTCGAGGCTCCGCTGCAGCGTGCGGCCGTCGTCGTCGTTGCCCGGGTAGCCGCCCACCGGCGAGAGCCCGTCCGGCGCCAGCGCGAGGAACCCGGCCGCCGCGGCACGCCGCGCGACGTCCTCGATGTGCGGGTTGAGCCCGCGGTTCTCGTGGATGACCACCACGGCCGGGAACGGCCCGTCGCCGCTCGGCTGCACGAGGTAGCCGCGCATCGTCCCCGACGTGCCGCCGGGCGAGTCGTACTCGACGTAGTTGGCCCGGATGCGAGGGTCGGTGAACGAGATGGTCTGCGCCTCGGCGTAGCGTGGCAGGAGCGCCTGCGCCATCCAGAGGGCGGAGACGCCGCCGATCGTGAGGGCGGCGGCGCGGCTCAGGAACTCGCGCCGATCGATGTAGCCGTGGCAGTACTCGTCGTAGAGGTCGAAGACGCGCCGATCGATCTCCGGGTCCCGCGCCGAGGGGGCCTGCGTCTGCTCTTCAGCCATTGGTTCACTCCCTGGTTCCCGAGGTTCGCCGTCCGGACCCGACTATAGCGCAGTCGCCGGCGCTCACTCCCCCGCCGACCGCACGAACTTCTGCACGCGGCCGCTGAGCTGCGCGATATACACGGCCCCGTCGTGCCCGACGGTCATGCCGTGTCCGCCGCCGCCGCCCGGCAACTCGGCCCGGATCGTGCCGTCGAGATCCCGCAGGGCGGCGCCGGCCCAGATCTGCTGCTCCCGGGTCACGATGAGCGCCTGCACGCCGGTCAGGTCCGTCCACTCGTCGAGGAAGGTGCCGTCGGCGTCGAACACCTGCACGCGGCGGTTGTCCCGGTCGACGGCGTAGACCCGCCCGTCCCCGGCGACCGCGATGCCGTGCGGCAGGCCGAACTCCCCCGGCCCCGTGCCGCGCGACCCCCACTCCATGACGAACCGGCCGTCGCGCGCAAACCGCACGATGCGGGGATTCCCGTAGCCGTCGCTCACGTAGATGTCGCCGCTGGGGCCGAAGGCGACGTCGGTCGGCAGGTTCAAGGTGTCGCGGCCGGCGCCGGCGACGCCCTTCGTGCCGAGCTGCATCAGCGTCTCACCCTCGGGGCTCAGCTTGTAGACGACGTGCCCGGGGGCGTCGACCACCCAGACGTTGCCGTCGGGATCGACCCGGATGGCGTGCGCCCCGCACGCGTAGCAGCCCGCCGGACCGTAGGTCGCGGTGTAGCCCGATGCCCCCGGCGCGCGGGCGTCCGCCGGCACGCCGCCGACCCGCGCGTTGGTGAAGAGCCCCTCGCCCCACGCCCGCACGAACGTGCCGTCCGGCGCGAACACCACGATCGGCAGCGCCCCGCGGTGCAGAACGTGGATGGAGCCGTCGGCCCCGGTGGCCACGGCAACGATCTGGCCCAGGTTCCACGGGGCCGGCGCCCCCGCGGCGGAGGTCGCCGGCAGCGGCCATACCGGAACTTCCTCGTAGGTCTGGGCGGCAGCGGGCGCCGCCACCACCGCGGTCGCGAGCAGGACGGACACGCACACGGGTCGACACCTGTTTCTCACGGCTCACCTTCCCTCCCGAACTCCGGAACCGGGCGCGCCGCCGGCTCGGAGACGCGTCCGCGCCTCATCCTATCCGACGCCGTCCCACGCTCGGGCGACGCCCAGGGCGCCGGCGTTGACCGCGAGCCTCCGGCTGCGAGAGATCTCACCTGTAGTTTCAGAAGGTCTTGACATTACCGGACACCCGTACAGATAATGCTCGGAAGGACGCGAGAATGACTCGGCTTGCAACTCGACCCGACGGGCAGTCAGGGTATGCGGACCCTGCCACTGCGGACGTCCGCGCCGAACTGGTCCAGCTCTGGTCCCGGCTGGGCCAGTTCTGGGGCATCCCCGCCGGCACGGCGCGCGTCTATGCCTGGCTGCTCGGTTGCCCTCGCGGCGCCGGGAGCGACGAGATCATGGCCGGACTTACCATGAGCCGGGGCGCGGTCAGCATGGCGTGCAAGGAGCTGCGCGACTGGGGACTGGTGGTCGCGGTGCAGGACCCCGGCCAGCGGCGCGTCCGGCACGCGGTCCAGGACGATCTCGCCGCGGTCGTCCGGTCGATCGTCGAGACGCGGAAGCGCCGCGAATGGGACCCGATCCTGGCCGGGGTGCGGGACTGGATCCCGCGCCTGGAGTCGGCCTCCTCCGAGGAAGCGGCCGTGCTTCGGGAGCGCCTCGAGTCGATCGAGGCGTGCGTCGGGATGGCCGACGCCATGGCGCAACGCTTCCTGGAGGGCGGCATGCTGAGCGGGCTCGGGCTGCGCACGCTCACCGCCGCCGCCCGCGCCGGGACCCGCAGGCGCAGGAACACGCACGACCAATCGACGGCATCAGGCAGGAAGGCGACATGAGGATACTGCTCACCGGAGGCACGGGCTTCATCGGTTCCCGGCTCAGGACCCGCCTCGAGGACGCGGGCCACACCGTCCGCGTCGTCAGCCGCGGCACCGGCGGCGACGTCACGTGGGCGCCCGATGCGTTGCGCTCGGCCGTCGGCGAGAGCGAGGCGGTCATCCATCTCGCGGGCGAGCCGCTGCTGGGGCGTCGGTGGACGGCCCGCCAGAAGGAGCGACTGCGGGCGAGCCGCGTGGACACGACGCGCCAGCTCGCGGCAGCCGTCGCCGATGCGAAACCGCGCGTCTTCCTCACCGCCTCCGCCATCGGCTACTACGCGCCGGACGGGGACCGGCGCTACACCGTGGACGACGAACCGGCGGACGACTTCCTCGGGCGGGTCTGCGCCGAGTGGGAGGCGGCCCGGCAGCCGGCGATCGACGCGGGCGTCCGCACCGCCACCGTGCGGATCGGGGTCGTGCAGGGGCGCGGCGGAGGCGCACTCCAGAAGATGCTGCTGCCGTTCCGCCTCGGCGTGGGCGGCCCGGTGGGGAGCGGCCGGCAATGGGTGTCGTGGATCCACATGGACGACCTGCTGCGCATGTTCGAGTGGCTGCTCGGCAACGAGGACGCGAGCGGGTTCTACAACGGCACCGCGCCGACGCCGGTGACCAACCGCGAGCTGTCGAAGGTCCTCGGCCGGGTGCTTCGACGACCGGCGATCTTCCCCGTCCCCGGCTTCGTGCTGCGGATCGCCCTCGGCGAGGTGTCGGTGCTGCTGACCGAAGGGCAGCACGTGTCGCCGACGCGCGCCCTCGCCGGCGGCTTCTCGTTCCGCTTCCCGGAGATCGAGCCCGCGCTGCGCGACCTGCTCGGGTAACGCCGGGAAGTGACGCACCCGTCGCGCGCCGCCCCAGGACGTCCCGAGGGGCGCTCCGGTCGGTGGCAGGATCACCTGATGGAGACAGAGTCGGATTCGAACGCATCGAGCACGCAAATCGTCCTCGTCGGGGTGGATCCCGGCGAGGTTCCCGTCCTCACCGCTCGTCTGCGGAGCTGGGGGCACCAGGTGTGCGCCGCCGTCCCGTCGGGGCAGGAGGCCGTCGAGCGGGCCGCGGCGCTGCGTCCGGATCTGGCGTTGATCGACGTCGAACGGGCTGCCGGCGTCGGCGCCGACCGGATCGCGAGCCTCCTCGCCGTTCCCTCCGTGTACCTCGTCGGCCACGGGGCGCAGGCGCTGCCGCCGCCGGCGAGCTTCCCGTACGCCTGGGTCCTGAAGCCGCCGAACGACGGTCAGCTCCGCCTGAACATCGACGCCGTGCTCGCGAGCCACGCGCGAGAGCGGAGGAGCCGGGAGGAAAGCGCGCGGGCAATCTCCACGCTGAAACGAAAGCTCGCCGATCTGCAAGACCGGCATGCGTTTGCGCACACCGCGCTCGACACCATGACCGAGGGCGTCGTGCTGACCGGCAGGGACGGAACGTTCCGGCTGATCAATCGAGCCGCGCTCGCCACGTTCGACTCGGACCCGGACGAGGATCCCCACAAGTGGTTGGAGAGGCTGGAGGTCCTCGAGTCCGACGAGGCCACACCCGTCGCCGAGGCCGACTTTCCGATACGCCGCACGCTGGACGGGCAATCCGTGAACGGCCGCCGCCTCTTCGTGCGGGATCGCCGGTCGGGCGTCGGCACCCACCTGTCCATCTCCACCCGACCCGTTCACGACGCGGAGGGCCGACTGGACGGCAGCATCCTCGTGTTTCGCGACGTCACGGCGCAGAAGCGAACGGAGGCCCGACTCGAGGAGACGGATGCCCGACTCCAGAACCAGGTCGATCTCATGGAGACCGTGTTCGACAGCATGGCGGAGGGCGTCGTGGTCGTCGGCGCGGACCGGGGTGTCGTCGTCTTCAACCCGAGCGCGAGGCGCATCCTCGGACTGCCGGACAGCGTTCCGGATTTTCGGGACTGGAACCGGGACGACTACCTGTACCACGCCGACGGGGTGACTCCCCTGGCGCGCGACGAGTATCCGCTCGTGGCCGCATTGCGCGGCGAATCGACGAACGAGATGGACCTCTACCTGCCCGGTCCGGACATCTACGTCAGCGCTCATGCCGCACCGCTGCACGACAAGCTCGGCCGCCTGCGGGGTGCCGTCTCCGTGTTCCGGGATTCCACCCCGCTCAAGAAGGCCGAGCAGAGCCTGCAGCGGGCCGTGACCGACCTGCAGCAGCAGAACCGGTTCCGGGAGACCGTCTTCCAGAGCATCAGCGACGGCGTGGTCGCCTCCGACCGCGATGGCACCCTGACCCTGGTCAACCGGAGCGCCGAGGAACTCCTCGGACGACGGCTCGCCCGCGGCGACGACGCAGCGTCCGTCTTCGACGGCGCGTTCTTCAGGGACGAGTCGACGTCCGTTCCACGGGACGAAACGCCCCTGTGGCGCGCCCTGCAGGGAGAGTCGACGACCGGCATGGAGATGTTCCTGCGCGCGGCGCCCGATTCCGAGGGCATCCACATCAGCGCCAGCGCGGGACCGATGCGCGACGCTTCCGGCGACCTGACCGGAGCCGTCGTCACATTCCACGACGTCACGCAGCGGGTCCACGCGCGGGAGGCCCTGCTGCAGGCGTTCGCGCACGGGCGCACCGAGATCATCGATTCCGTGCTGCACAACATCGGCAACGCCATCAACAGCGTCGCCGTGGGCGCGGACACCCTCGCCCAGCAGCTCGGGGACGACGAGGTGCTGTGCCGTTTCTGCGCCCTGGCCGATTCGGTCGCGGAGCACGAAGGCGACTGGATCGAATGGCTGAGGAGCGATCCGCAGGGACGTCAGGTGAGGCCGTTCCTCCTGGCGCTGGTCTCGGATCTCCAGAAGCGCAACGAATCGTTGAACGGGACGGCGCGACGCGTATCCGATCGGGTGCGGCACATCGTGGACATCATTCGGAACCAGGAGTCCTTCACGACGGCCCGGGTCTGGCGCAAGACGATCGATCTGCGCGAGGCGATCGCGGATGCCGTCAAGACGTTGCGGGATTCGCTCGACAAGAGGGCCATCGTGGTCGAGGTGGACTGCGAGCGCGCGCCGAGCCAGATCCTGGTGCAGGAAAGCCAGTTCCACCAGATGCTGGTCAACCTGGTCAAGAACGCGATGGAGGCCATCGACGCCCTCGTGAGCACGGGCCACGAGCTCGTGCCCGGACCTCGCATTCGCGTCACGGCCTGGTCGGAGGCGGATCACGTTGCGCTCGACGTAACCGACAACGGCATCGGCGTCGCACCGGAATCCATGCAGGAGATCTTCACCGCCGGCTACACGACGAAGGAGTCGGGCACCGGGCTGGGGCTCCATTCGGCCGCCAACTTCGTGGTCGGATCGGGCGGGACGATAGAGCCGCTGAGCGAGGGCATCGGTCGCGGCGCCACGATGCGGGTCAGGCTCCGGCTGTCGCAGAACGCGGGCCGTCGCGGGCGGCCGGCGCGCGAGTGACCGGCGCGCGTGTTACAGTCCCTCTCGACGCGAGGCGGCGCCGTGGCGCCAGCGGCGCAGGAGGTGTGACGTGAGCGAAGCGACGACGCTCGTGATAGCGGTCGTTTTCTTTGCGTTCCTGGGCGTCTCGATCCTGGGAGTCGGCGGGGCGCTGGTGGCGGGGGTGGCCCAGTCGCTGACGCCGAGGGCGGCCGACCTCACCATCAAGACGATCATCGCCGCGCTGGCCGTGGCGTTCGTGGTCAGCCTGATCGCGATCGGGCTGCAGCTCGTCGTGCCCGGCCAGTAGCCGCCGGGTCGAGCGGCGCTACAGTTCCGGCCCGAGCGGGCGCGTGATGAGGTCGGCGTACAGCGCGTAGAACCGCTCGAGGTCCAGATCCAGCATCACCTCGACGGCCGATCCGTCCGGATCCACCGACGAGCCGCCGTACGACGGCCCGAACGCCCTCTCCACCCGAATCGGAAGCCGCTCCGAGCGCGTCACGACGGACGGATCGATGAGCCACGCCGCGGTGATGCAGTCCCAGACGTACTGGGTCGCCCCCGGCCCGCTCGCGAACGCCGGCTCCATGTCGTGCCGCATCAGCCGCGTCAGCGGCGTGTCGGCGGCAACGATGCGCTCGAAGCGCGGCCGGTGCAGCGGGGCGTGGTTGGTGATGTCGAGGCCGAACATCACGACGCTGGGAATCCCCGCCCCGAGGACCTCGGCCGCGGCTTCGGGATCGAACCAGAAGTTGAACTCGGCGGCCGGCGTGACGTTGCCCGGCACCCGGGCGTTGCCCCCCATGAAGACGAGGCTCCGCAGGCGCCCGGCGATGCCCGGATCGCGCCGCAGGGCGAGCGCCACGTTCGTCAGCGGCCCGACCGCCACCAGCGTGATCTCGCCCGGGTGGCGGGCGACGGTGTCGACGAGGTAGGACACCGCGTCGGTCGGACGGGGACGCACGGCCGCGAAGCGCCCCCCGTGCGGCGGCTCGACCTCGGAGCCCTCGTCGAAAGCGCCCTTGAACGAGATCGGCCCCCAACGGGCCTCCTGGCGGGCCGCCCGCTCCGGCGTGTTGACGAGGGGAGCATGAGCTCCCAGGTAGAGCGGTACGTCGGGGGCCCCGGCCAGCTCGAGCAGGTGGAGCATGTGCTCGGCGCCCTGCGGCACCGTGTGGTTCCCCGCGACCACGGTGACGCCGAGGATCTCCACCCGGTCGGGGCGCCCGAGCAGCATCGCCAGCGCCGCCGCATCGTCGTTGAAGACCGCCGAATCGGTGTCGAAGAGGATGCGGTGCACTCCTCAGTAGATGATGAACTCCAGCAGGTTGCCGTCGGGGTCGCGGATGTAGCGGCTCGAGCCGGTGTCGACGCCGCCGCTGCGGCCGCCCTGCCGGGGCGACGGCCCCTCGATGACCTCGGCGCCGACGCGCGCGAGCGTCTCCTCCAGCTCGGCCGCGCTCCGGCCCCAGACGAAGCAGAAGTCGCCGCAGGGCGGGACCGCCGCGGGCGCCCGGAGCGTGAACTGCCCGCTCTCCCAGGTCTGCGGCCGGTGGAAGTTGATCTTGTTGTCGCCGAAGTGGACCGAGCAGATCCGGTCCCCCTCCATCACGTCGAAGCCCAGGTCGCGGTAGAACGCCACCATCGCGGCGGTGTTCCGCATCGGGACCGCCACGTGGTCGAAGCGCACGATGGCCGGCGACGCCTGCGCGCGGCCGACGCCGTGGCCCAGCCCGGTCGCGGCAAGCGCGGCCCCGGCGCGGGCGGCGTGCTTCAGGAAGCGCCGCCGCTCGGCCTCCGGGGGACGCCCGGTGCGGGAACTCTCAGCATCCATCTTGTCCCTCCCTGGATGGCTCGTCGTCGCGAGCTGCCGCGGCGGGCTTGGGGGTCCGCGCGGGCGGAGCCCCATGATGCCGCGCTGCGGCGCAGACCCTAGAACTCGTCGAGGCCTTCCGTCAGCTCGACGTAGGTGCCCCAGGGATCGGTGAAGAAGGCGATGCCGAGGCCGAGCGCCTCGATCACTTCGTAGGGGCGGTCGAAGGTGACGCCCTTCGCGGCCAGCTCCTCGCAGAACGCCTCCAGGTTGTCGACCTCGAAGCCGATGTGGTCGAGGCTGCGGCCCTGGGTGCCGGCGAGGTCCGCCGAGCTCGGCGACCAGGTCAGGTTGACGCCGGGGAGATCCGCCGCCTGGAACGAGCCGCGCATCCCGGGCTCGGCGCCCAGCATCTCGACGTACCACGCCTTCATCTCGTCGACGTCGTTGGCGTCGAAGTGGATGTGGTGCATCGCGACGGGCGAGGCCTGGCCACGGTTCTCCACCAGCTCCACCTTCACCTCGTCGGGCCCCATGACGTACGCGATGTAGGTGTCCTGGTCGGCGATGTACGCCAGGTCGTCCACCACCTCGAGCGCCGGTGGCAGTTCCTCGCGGGTCACGATCGGGTAGCCCGCCTCGCGCACCGTCGCCAGGGCAGCCCGGACATCCGGGACCCAGAAGCCGATGTGGTTCACCGTCGTGCCCTTGGTGCCGCCCTCGGGCTCCCGCGGGGTGACGAAGACCAGGACGTTCGTGAACTTGAACATCTCGCCCGCCCCGATCGGCGTAGGCGTGCCGCCGAGCGCGTCGACCCAGAAGTGCCGGTGCTGGGCGACGTCGGTCACGTTCAGATGGTGGTGGCCGTAGACGACGCGCCCCTCGCTGGCCGCGTCGAGCTGGGCGGAGGCGGTGGACGCGCCGGCCGAGAGCAGCAGGGCCGCAGCGGTAACGATGACGATGGTTCGGATCCTCATCCTGGCTTCCCTCCGAGGACGAATGACGTTCGGGGTGGCTCGGTCTGCGCGGTCACGAACTCCTCCATGGCACGTTCCGCGCCGCAGACTCCTAGTAGCGGAACAGATACGAGATCTTGCCGAAGACGGCGCGGTTCCGGCGCAGCAGTTGCGCGGTCGGGAACAGCAGGCCGTCGATCTGCCGGCCCTGCTGGTAGCGGGCATCGTAGCCCAGATGCGCCACCGTTCCCGCGTTGATGCGGTAGGTCAGCAGCACGTTGTTGCCCAGCGTGGCCGCCAGCGTGTTGTGCTCCGCGATGTGGCGCAGCAGCAGGCGGTCGGTGAACTGGTAGGTGGTGCGGGTGCGGAAGATCTTGACGTTGAAGACCTCGGTGCCCTCGATCGGGTTGTCGAAGGCGCTGTAGACGCCGGTGAGCTCGGTGCGGAGGCGGGAGGTCGCGTTCCAGCGGACGAGGAAGTTCCCGGTGGTCGACCGGCCGAGGAACGGGCTGGCGCTGTAGAAGACGCCGTCGCCCCAGTTGATGCCGCCGACGACAGACAGCACGCGCGCGCTGATGACGCCGAAGAAGCCGTAGCCGTTCTTCTGGAAGTCGATCTCCTCGTAGCGCTCCAGCGTGCGGCTGACGGTCCCGAAGAAGTTGACGTTGTTCCGGAGCTGGATGCTCGCCATCCCCTGGACCTGCTCGTCCTGCAGCACGCCGGCGAAGTCGTAGAGCCGCAGGTAGGAGAGGGTCGGCCCCCAGCTCAGGATGTTCGTCTCCGGCCACCAGCGGTAGGAGAGGTGGGCGCTCGTCTGTTGCACGTCGACGCGCGGCACGAAGCCGGTCGCGGTCCGGAAGCCGGGCGCGATGCGGCTGTGCGCCACGCCGTAGCCCAGGTTGCGGCCCTGGCTCGTGAAGTCCGCCTCGAAGACCTCGCCGGCCAGCGCGCCGTCCACGTCGTCGCGGGTCTCGGAGGCGATCGCCAGGAAGTTCACCCGCTTCGTCCGGCTGAGCCGGAAGCGGCCGTCGACGCCCGCAATCCGGTTGTAGGCGTCGCCGAACTCCCGCGCCGTGGCGATGCCGCCCAGGTACGACTCGGCGTAGAGGTCGTACCGCGCGCGACCGATGAACGACTGGGCGGAGGCGCCGTACATCGGATCCGACCGGTCGTCGAGACGGCCCGCCGCCTCGTCGTCGGCGACGACCACCCCCAGCGTCGCGTTCCCGACCTTCCCGGTCAGCTTGGCCCCCAGCCGCGGATCGACGATGGTGCGGGTGTGCACCAGTGTGACCGGCGTCGCGGTCTCGAAGATGTCCTGGCCCTCGAGGAAGAACGGGCGCTGCTCCGGGTAGAAGAGCGCGAAGCGCTGGTTGGTCTCCACCTGCGGCCGGTCGGACTCGATCTGCGAGAAGTCGGGGTTGTAGGTGAAGTCGGCCGTCAGGTTCGGCGTGATGCCGTACTTGACGCCGACGCCGAGCTCGCCGTCCGGGTCGCGCTCGTCGTAGCCGCCCGTCCCGGTGTCGAGCGATCCGAACTGCACGCCCGTCAGCTCCGGCAGGATCTCGATGTTCCGGCTCTGCGACAGGTCCGCGAGGCCCTCCAGCACCCCGAACTGGGTCATCTGGCCGGCCACGGATCGGGAGATCGGCGCCCATGACTGGGCCTCGGACTTGCCGCGGATGATGCGCGTGATCTGGAAGCCCCAGCGGTGCGGGGCGCCGCCGGGGCGGGCCGGGTAGCGCAGGCTCTTGAACGGGATCGCCATCTCCGCCGTCCACCCGTCGCTCACGATGACGCCGCCCGTCTCGAACAGGGCGTTCCACGAGTCGTCGCCGAAGATGCCGAAGGCGCCGGACGAGCTCATGCTGCTCATGCCGCCCCCGCCGCTGCGGGAACCGGTGCCGCTCGACGAGCCGGAGGACATCGACATGCTTCGACTCGAGCTGCTCATTCTGCCGGTGGCGTTCACGATCGAGTCGCCCTGCACGCCGTAGCCGTTCACCGTGAACTGGTAGGCCCGCTGCTGGTCGAGAAAGGTGTCGAACAGCACCGAGATGCGGTCGTCGCCCCGGATCTCGTCGCGATCCGCGCGGAAGACGCGAACCATGCCGGGGTCGGAGTAGTGGGCGTAGAACGCGAAGTAGAGGTTGTCGTCGTCGTAGGCCATCCAGACCTCGGTCCGCTCCGAGCCGGGCGCTCCCTCGACCGGCGCGATCTGGACGAACTCCGTCAGGTGCGTCGCGTTCCGCCACACGGCGTCGTCGAGGCGGCCGTCGATGCGCGGCGCCTCCCGCGTGCGGGCGATCGTCGTGGTCGGCCG
>JAPOVI010000042.1 GCA_026708265.1 Acidobacteriota bacterium | reverse complement strand
TCGCGGTGGTCGACGGGGATTCCGGCGAGCTGAAGCGCTACTGGGGCGCCTACGGCAACACCCCGAGCGACGACGAATTGCCGCCGTACGACCTCGAGGGCGCTCCGGCGCACGGCACGGTCAGCAGCGACAAGTCCGGCACGCAGCAGTTCCGGAACCCCGTGCACTGCGCCGATCCGACGAACGACGGCCTGGTCTACGCCTGCGACCGTCCGGGCAACCGCGTGCAGGTGTTCGAGAAGGACGGCACCTTCGTCGAGGAGATCTACCTGCAGACGAAGACGCTCGGGGCCGGCGCGGTGTGGGACATCGCGTTCTCGACCGATCCGGATCAGACCTTCGCCTACGTGGCCGACGGCATGAACGAGAAGGTCCACGTGCTGCGCCGCAAGCCGCTCGAGTACATCTACAGCTTCGGGAGCGGCGGCCGCATGGCCGGGCAGTTCTACGGCAACCACAGCATCGCTGTCGACTCGCAGGGCAACGTCTACACGACGGAGACCTACGAGGGGAAGCGCGTGCAGAAGTTCCGCTACACCGGCATGGGGAATCCAATGGGGGATGTGGGCGTTCCGCATCCGCAATAGGCTTCCGTCAGCAACCGGCAACGCACGAGGCCGGGTGCCGATCGCACCCGGCCTTCGTGTGTACGATTTGCCGGCCCCCGGCCTCCCGCCTTACGATTCGGGGAAGGACGGGGTGCTCGGGGCGGCGCGGCCGGAGGCGAGCCTCCTGGTCGGTCCCACCGACGAGAAAGCAACGGAAACGGGGGCGAGGACACGACATGCGAAAGACCAGTGGGCTGTTGTTGTCGGCGGTGCTGCTCATCGCCGGGTGCGCGGAAGAGCCGGCGGGGCCGCCGCTCGACCTGCGCCACAACACGCGGGACCTCATGGCCGGGATGATCGACGCGTCCGCCGACGCGCTCTGGGATGCCGTCGGGACGGTCTGGGACGAGAACGGGGAGCAGTACTGGCAGCCGGAGACGGAAGAGGACTGGCTCGCCGTGACGGGCGCCGCGATGACGCTGGTCGAGTCGGGCAACCTGCTCATGCTCGGCGACCGTCCGCGTGACGACACGCAATGGATGAGCTTCTCCCAGGACATGATCGACGCGGCGGCGGTGGCGCTCGAGGCGGCGCAGGCGCGCGATCCGGACGGGGTCTTCGACAGCGGCGAAGTGGTCTACAACTCCTGCAACACCTGCCACAGCGTCTACTGGGTGGGCGACGAGCAACGCGGCCGCGCCATCCAGTGACCGGGAGCCCGGCGGCGGTCGATGTCGCCGCGAGCGACGGCGTGGAGGCGCCGTTTCGGGCCTCGGTCTGCCGCCCGAGCTCGCGTCGGGCAGGGGCGGCGGCGCAAGGTCCTAGCGTTGGGAGAGGGTCGCGATCTCGGGGCTCGATTCGCGTTCGCAGAGAGCCGCGCGCGTTTCCGGCCCCGCCGGACCCGAAGGACGCCGGGCGACGTTCAGGAGATAGAGCCGATAGGCGCCCGGGTCGCGCCCCGGGTGGCCGCACAAGGAAACCGCGTCGCCACGCGCGAGCGCGTCCCCACGCACCCCGGCGCGTGAGAGCCGGTCCGCGGCGCGCCACTCCACGGCCCACGTGCGCGTGAGCCCCCGGTCGTCGAGGACACGAACGTGCAGGACCGAGTGCGGGTTCCCGAAGAGGAACGCCTCCACCTCGCCGTCGAGTACGATGGTCTGCTCCTCGTCGTAAATCTCACCGATTGCGTGGTGTCCCGCTGCCGGGGCACTGGGTCCCAGCAACTCGGGAGCCTGGCGGCCGGGCATTCCGGTCGCTGGCAGCAGAGAGGCGGCGATCAGAACGGGCAGCGTGCTCTTCATGGGCCGTTCTCCACTTCCTGCCGAGGACGGACTCTTCGCGCGACGGGGCGGTCGCGGGGGTCGCCGCCACGGGTCGGCCGGCGGCCCGCTACCAGCAACCTATCATAGTGCCTGGCGGCCTGCCCCTGCCTGAAGATCCTCTGAATATCCTGTCGCTTGCGCCCCGAGGGCCGTTATGCTCGACGGAAATGCCTGCCGGCGAACGCGGGGTCGAGGCGGCGGAGGGCGCGGCGGCCGCATCCGCGACGCCGCGGTTGCGCACGCTGGTCGTCGAGGACGAGCCGAAGGTCGCGGCGGCCCTGCGGGAGGGGCTCGAGGGTGAAGGGTACGAGGTCGTCGTAGAGGGGTCCGGCGAGGCCGCGTTCTTCCGCCTGACCACCGACAGCTTCGACGTCGTGCTCCTCGACCTGCGGCTCCCGGGACGGGACGGTCTCGAGATCCTCTCCGCCGCCCGGCGGCGGGGTGTCGCGACGCCGGTGGTCGTGTTGACGGCGCGCGATACGCTGGAGGACAGGGTGATCGGCCTTGACGCGGGAGCCGACGACTACGTCGTCAAGCCGTTCGCCTTCGCCGAGCTGCTGGCCCGCATCCGTGCGGTCGTGCGGCGCGGCCGGACGGCCGAGCCCGCGCGCCTCGTGATCGACACCCTGGTCGTCGACCGCGTCTCGCGCCAGGTGACGCGCGCGGGCGAGGCGGTGGAGTTGACGGTGAAGGAATTCGACCTGCTTCTCCATCTGGCGCGCCACGCCCGACAGGTAGTTTCCCGCGACACGCTGGTCCGCGAGGTGTGGCGGGAATCCTCCCGCAGCACGACGCTGGACAACGTGATCGACGTCCACGTGTCGCGCCTGCGGCGGAAGGTCGACACGCAACGGCCGGTCAAGCTGATCCACACCGTGCGCGGCGTCGGGTTCGTGCTGCGGGAGGCCCCGTGAGCGGGCGCTGGCTGCCCCGGACGCTTCGCGTCCGGCTCACCGCCTGGCACGTCGCCGTGATGGTCGTCGTGCTCGCGATCTACGTGACGGCCGTCCTCCTGATCGTGACGGGCAACGCCTCGCGCGCCCTCGACGCGCGCCTGCGCAGCGATTTCCGATGGGCCGCAGGGATGGCGCAGCGGGACTCCGACGGTGCTCTCTCGTGGTTCGAGGGCGACCCGTGGAGCGAGGACAGCCCGTGGCTGCAGGTGTGGACGGACGACGGGAGACTGATCTACCGGACCGCGGTCGCCCGGCGCCTCCCGGTGCCGGAGAGCGAGGCGTTGCTCGACCGCGCCGACGGCCGCATCGCGTCGCTGCCCGGCGAGCCCGCGCCGTTCCGCGTGCTGGGGCGGCGCATCACCATCGGCGGAGAGCCGGTCATCGCGCAGGTGGGGCGGTCGGAGGCGCTCATGCGGCAGGAAATCGCCGAGCTGGCCCTCGTGCTCCTGCTGGGTCTGCCGCTGAGCGTGGTGGCGGCCGGACTCGGGGGCTACTACCTGGCCCGCCGGGCGCTGGAGCCGCTGGCCCGGATGACGGACCGGGCGCGTGCCATCACGGCGTCGCGTCTCGGCGAGCGCCTGCCCATCGACAACCCGCGGGACGAGCTGGGACGACTGGCGGTCGTCTTCAACGAGACACTGGGCCGCCTGGAGGCGTCGTTCACCGAGATGCGGCGGTTCACGGCCAATGTCTCGCACGAGTTGCGCACGCCGTTGACCGCGATCCGCAGCGTCGGCGAAGTGGGCCTGCGCGAGCCTCGCGACGCGAAGTCGTACCGGGCGGTGATCGAGAGCATGCTCGAGGAGGCGGATCGGCTGAGCTGCCTGGTCGATCAGCTGCTGACGGTGTCCCGGGCGGACGGCGGCGAGGGCGCGCGCGCCGGCCGTATCGACCTCGCGGACCTCGCCGAGAACGTGGCCGCCCACCTGGGAGTGCTCGCCGAGGAGAAGAGCCAGTCGATGGTCGTCGTCCGAGACGCCGCACCGGTCTGCCGCGGCGATCAGGTCGTTCTGCGGCAGGCGCTCATCAACCTGGTGGACAACGCGATCAAGTACACGCCCGCGGGCGGACGCATCGAGCTCAGGGTGGCCGCGACGGAGGGCGAGGCGCTGGTGGAGGTGAGCGACAACGGTCCGGGTGTGGCGGACCGGCACGCCCCGCGGCTGTTCGACCGCCTGTACCGGGCCGGAGACGGCGACCGGACCGACGCCGGGGCACCGGTCCCGGACACGGTCGGCGCCGGACTCGGCCTGGCGCTTGCCCGCTGGGGGGTCGAGGCGAATCATGGGCGCCTCAGCTATCAGCCCGCGGACGGCCCCGGGAGCATCTTCCGCATCGTCTTGCCGGAGCACGCACGTGACATTCGCCCTTGAGGCCGCCGCCGTGGTCCGAGAGTCGAGGGAACAGGCGGGGGACCCCGAGCCCGCCCGGAAGCGGGGCGGCCGGCAATGACGCAAACGGTCCTCCGGGGGCTGATTCTGCTGCACCGCTACCTCGGGATTCCGCTCGGCGTGCTCTTCGTGGTCTGGTTCGCCTCGGGCATCGTGATGATGTACACGGGCGACATGCCTCGCCTGACGCCCGAACGGCAGGTGGAGCAGCGTCCGCCGCTCGACCTCGCCGGGGTCGCGCTGTCGCCGGCGGAGGCGGCTCGACGGGCGCTCCTCGCGCCGGCCCCGCGCCGCGCCCTGCTTCTGACGGTGCTCGATCGGCCGGCCTACCGCTTCGACGGAGTGACCGTGTTCGCGGACACCGGGGAGCGCCTGGCGAAGGTGGGGGCGGCGGCGGCCGTTCAGGTCGCAAGTCGCTTCGCCGGCCTGCCGCTCGATGCCGTCGAGCACGTCCGCACCCTGGACGAGCCCGATCAGTGGACGCTCGTGGAACGAGGGCGGCTTCCGCTGCACCAGCTTCGGGTCGCCGACGCGGCCGGCACCGTCCTCTACGTCTCGCCTCGCACCGGCGAGGTCGTTCTGGAGACGACCAGGCGCAGCCGCGCGCTCGCCTGGCTCGGTGCGATCCCGCACTGGTTCTACTTCACCGCGCTCCGCACGAACCAGCCGCTGTGGTCCGCCGTCGTCGTCTGGACGGCGACCCTCGGATGCGTGCTCGCGGTGCTCGGGCTCGCCCTCGGCGTGACGCAGTTCCGGTGGCGCACGCGCAGCAACGCCGCGCGCTCCGGCCGCGCCGGACCGCGGATCCCGTACGCGGGCTGGATGCGGTGGCACTACCTGACCGGCGTGGTCTTCGGCGTGGCGACGCTGACCTGGGTCTTCAGCGGCCTGCTCTCGATGGAGCCCTACGCCTGGACCAGGGCGCGCGGCCTGGAAGTGCCGCCGGATGCGTTGGCCGGGGGAAGGCTCGATCTCACGCGCTTCCCGCCCGTCGATCCGCAGGCGTGGGCACGACTTGCGGAGGGGTGGGCCGTGAAGGAGATCGAGCTCCTCCGCATTCAGGACGATCCGTACTACCGGATTCGCACGACGCCGGGGCCGGGTGGCGAGGGCTCGCCGGGCTCCGGCCCGGCGGACCTGCTCGCGGCGGCCGAGACGCTCGCGCTGCGCGACGAGCCCTTCGACGTGGAGTCACTGCTGTCGCGATTGACGGCGGCGATCCCGGGGACGCCGGTGGTCGCCTCCGAGCTCCTGCACGACTACGACGCCTACTACTATGCCCGGCGGCGCGAGGCGCCGCTCCCCGTGCTGCGGGTGAAGCTCGGCGACCCGCAGGAGACCTGGGTCTACGTCGACCCCGCGCTGGGCAGGGTGGTAGCCAGCGCGCACCGGCTCGGCCGCGTCGAGCGGTGGCTCTTCAACGGCCTGCACAGCCTCGACTTCGCGTTCTGGTACGACCGCCGGCCGCTCTGGGACGTCGGGCTCATCGTCCTGAGCCTCGGCGGCGTCGCATCGAGCGGCATCGGTCTCTGGATCGGCTGGGGCCGCGTGCGCCGGGCGATTGGTCGCGGCCTCCCGGCGCGGGCGGCTCGGACCGGGCGGGCGCGCGCGCGGGCTACTCCTCGTCGGTGACGCGGTCGGGATGCGCCGCCATCCAGGCCGTCGCCAGGTAGGCGCTCGCCCTCGACCCGGTCGAGCCGCGACATCCCGTCGTGACGCAGAGTTCAGCGAAACTTCAGTCTGCGACGGCACGCACCGCGGGTAGGATGCGGGGTCGTGGTGCGGTGCGGCGTGCGCGCGAACGCACCGGGATCGGCAGCGAGGTGATCATGCGACGGAGAGCGATGGTCGGAGCCGTGGTCGTGGCAGCGGCGGTGGCGGGGCTTGCGGCGCAGGGGCCGGACCCCGACGGCTACGACTGGAAGTTGCCGCCCGGCGTATCGCCCCCGCGACTGCCCCTCGACGCTCCGATGACGAGCGAGCGCGTGGAGCTGGGCCGGCATCTCTTCTATGACACGCGGCTGTCGGGGAACGGCACGCAGTCGTGCGCGACGTGCCACATCCAGGCTCTGGCCTTCACCGACGGCCGGGCGCAGGGGCTCGGATCGACGGGCGAGCGTCACCCGCGCAGTGCGATGTCGCTCGTCAACGTAGCCTATCGCGACGCGCTGACGTGGGCGGACCCCACGCTGCATTCGCTGGAGGAGCAGGCCCTCGTCCCGATGCTCGGGACGGACCCGGTTGAGCTGGGCCTGTCGGGGCACGAGCCCCGCGTCTACGCGGCGCTGGCCGCCTCGCCGGTGTACCAGCGCCTGTTCGCGGCGGCGTTCCCTCCTCCGCCCCCCGCCGACGCGCACGAGGACGGCATCGAGCCGCTGGTCACGACCCGCAACGTCGCGCTCGCCCTGGCCGCGTTCCAGCGCTCGATCGTCTCGTTCCGATCGCCCTACGACCGCTATCGCTTCCACGGAGACGAGACGGCCCTCACGCCGGCGGCCCGCCGCGGGATGGCGCTCTTCTTCTCACGCCGGGCGCGGTGCGGCGGCTGCCACCTGGGCCATACCGTGTCGACCGCGATCGGCCTCAACCTGGACGGCGGGTCGAAGGCCTCGACGAGCCCCCTGAGCGACCCGCCGGTGTTCCTGTTCCACAACACCGGGCTCTACAACCTGCCCGGCCCGATGCCGTACCCGGCCGACAACACCGGCAAGTACGCGCATACCGGCAAGCTGGAGGACGCGGGCCGCTTTCGCATTCCGACGCTGCGCAACGTGGCCGTGACCGCTCCCTACATGCACGACGGGAGCATCGCGGCGCTGGGCGAGGTGCTCGACCACTACGTGGCCGGCGGGCGCGCCCCCAATCCGCAGCAGAGCGAGTCGATCCAGCCGTTGACGCTGCGCGAGGACGAGCGCCGGGACCTCATCGCGTTCCTCCAGAGCTTCACCGACGAGGCCCTGTTGCGCGACCCGCGCTGGAGCGACCCCTGGAGCGTCGATCCGTAGCCGTCGGCGCCGCACGACAGCCGGCGTCGGGCTCTGTACCGAACCCTCGGCCGGCTCGAGCCGTCAGCCCCCGATCTCGAAGCGGCCGCCCGCCATGACGGCCCGGGGCAGGCCGGGATACCCGAGGGCGCCTTCGTAAGCCTCGTCCGTCAGGTTCTCGATGCGCAGGAAGAGCGTGAAGTCGTTCCGCACCCGGAACTGCCCGCCAACGCCGAGCAGGACGTAGCCCGGATTGACGGTGATGTCGACCGGGCGGCCGTCGGAGAGCCGCTGGAGCCCCAGGAACGCGCTGTCGTGGCGGTCACCGGTGACGCGCACGTTCAGGTGCAGGCTGCCGCGGCCCCGCGTGTAGTCGACCCGCGCGCCGCCGGAGTGCCGGGGCCGGCGGAGCAGCGGCTGCCCCGGCTGGAACTGCTCGCTGGTGCTCACGTTGGTGACGACCTCCGTGTCGACGAGGGCGTACCAGGCGCTCGCGGTCAGGCCGCCGAGCGGCCGCTCCAGGCCGGCCTCGATCTCCAGGCCGGATGCCCGCGACCCGTCGATGTTCACATAGTCGGCAACGCCGTCGCCTCCGAACCCGAGCGAGGGGGAGTAGGCGATCTGGTCGGTGTAGTCGTTGGCGAACCAGGTGACGCGGGCCAGCCAGCGCTGATCGTCGAACGTGATCTCGGCCCCCGCGTCGACGGATACGGCCTGCTCGGGCTGGAGCGACAGGTCGCCGTCCACCCACTGCGAGCCGTAGAGCTGCGAGAAGCTCGGGTTCTTGATGCCGCGGCCGACGTTCGCGGACACCCGAACCGACGACACCGCCCCGGAGCGGAACGGCAGCGGGTAGCCGCCCGCGGAGAGCTTCGGGTTGACCGCGGTTCCGTAGTGGGCGTTGTCGTCGATGCGCGCCCCGCCGGTGACGAACCAGGCATCCGCGAGATTGAGCTGCTGCTGCACGAAGTACGAGTGGTTCTCCACCCGCTGCAGTTCCTCGAGCGCGTTCGTCTCGCGGTAGTAGTCGTAGCCCGCGCTCAGCACCTGGCTGTCCATCCACGTCGCGTTGAGCTGGTAGCGGATGGAGGGGCGGCGGAACTGCGTTTCGAAGGTGAACGGGTAGTCGTAGCCGCTGAACATGCCGCTCCGGGCCAGGAACTGCCCGCCGGGGAGGCGCGACGGATCCGCGGCCAGTGCATCGAACTCCCCCTGATCGAGCAGGCGGACCAGCCGCGGTCCCGTCGGGTAGAGCGCTCCCGGCTCGCCGGCGAGAATCGCGTGCACGAGCTGGCGCGGATCGGCGATGGCGTCCCCCGACTGGCGTCCGGATCGGAAGTAGCTCACCGTGGCGGCGTGGTCCACGTGCGACGAGAGCTGCTGGTCCAGGTCGACGTGCCACGACAGGTCGTCGGTGTCGTAGCTCGTGCCGGTATCGCCCGCCGCGTAGACGATGGGCCCCACGGAGTTGGCGCGTGCGTCGCTCTGGCGCACGCCGGTGCGCAGTCGGGTGTGGTCGCCGAGGATGGCGCCGATGTTGGCGTCGACCGTGGTCTGGTCGAAGCGGTCGGGCTCGGCGAGGCGGTCCCCGAAGGCGCCGTCCGTGCCCCGGTAGGTGACCCCGAGCTGGTAGTCGAGGCGCCCCTGGGCGCCCCCGAGCAGGCGCAGGTCCCCGCGCGAGGTGCCGAACGAGCCTCCTTCGACGGAGCCCGACAGGCCGGGCCCGCGATCGGGCGCGCCCCGTTTCGTGAAGATCTGAATCACGGAGCCCATGGCGTCCGAGCCGTAGATCGCGGACTGTGCTCCCCGCACCACCTCGACCCGGTCGATCTCGGCCGCCGAGACACGACCGAAGTCGTAGCCGCCGCCGTTGGCGTTCACCCGCACGCCATCGATGAGCACGTGGTTGTAATCCGACTCCCCGCCGCGCGTGAAGAGCGACGTCAGGCTGCCCTCGCGCCCGGTGGCCTCGATGCTCAGGCCGGGCACGTGCCGGAGCACGTCCGCCACCGAGGAGCTCCCGAGCGTCCGGATCTCCTCCGCGGTGAGGACGGCGTGGGACTCCATGACGGAGGCGCGCCCCTCCGCCGTCCGCGAGGCGGTGACGATGATCGAGTCCCGCAACGGAGCGAGGTCGAGCCGGAAGTCGGCGGTCGCCGCTCCCGCAGCGGTCACCTCGGTCTCGCCGGCCGTGAAGCCGTCGAGATGCGCGGTTACGAGGTAGACGCCCTCCGACGGCAGATCGAGCCGGTAGCCCCCGTCCTGCCCGGTCGAAGTGCTGGCGACGACGCGGAGGCCGCGCACGGCCGCGATCGACGCTCCCGGCAGGACGGCGCCGGATGGGTCGGTGACGACGCCGGTCACGGCGATGGGACCCTGCGCGGCGGCGGGCACGACGGCCAGGGCCCACACGGCGAGGGCGCAGAGCGGAAACGAACGGCTCATGAGTACAGCTCCTCTCGTATCCGGGCGGACGAGCGCGTACGCACGACGAGCGCGTCGCACGGCTCGCTCGAATCAGGCCCGGGATGGTCGAGTCAGCCGGAGCGTACCGAACCCCGCGCTGGCCAATCCTGAAGACCTACTGAAGATTCCCTGAAGTTTGCGCGCCGGTCGGGCGCCGCTGCTGGATCACCGTTCCTCCTCGCCTCCCCTTCGGAGGCAGTCGTGAGGCGCGGCTGGATCGGTCTCCTGGCTTGCAGGATCGGCCTACTCTCCGCGTCTTCCCGCCCGTTCCCGGGCAGTGACCTGGGTGCGGATTTCGTTCCTGCTCACAGTTGCGAGGGCAGCGCCGGTTTCGCACCGGACTTCCCGTGCATCCAGCCGCAACCGCGTGGCGAGCGAACCTTAGGGCGGTCCGGTGCGGCGTGTCAAGCTGGGCGCCGCTACCTGAAGTCTTCCTGAAGTTCGCGGGGGCACCGGCGCCCGGCGGTCGTGAACGGCGTCGTTGGCATAGACTGGCCGCGTTCGCCCTCAGGCTTGATGTCGTGCTGGTCCATGGGCTAGGTCTGCTGTGCGCGCTCGGCGCGGCGGTGCTGGCCGCGGCTGCCGCCCGCCGGCGTGACGCAGTGGCGATGGCGGCCGGCTTCGGGGCCGCCGCCCTGTGGCTGCCGCCCGAGCCCGTGGTCACGGGTGCGGCCGTCGCGGTGGTGGCTGCGGCAGCGATCGTCCGGCCGGGCCGGGCGCGGTTGGTGGGCGCGGCGGCGGCCGGACTGCTGGCCGGCGCGTGGACCCACCTTCTCGCGGCGCACGGCTTCGCGCGGTGGAGCGCCTGGCTGCTGGCGGCCGGTGTCGTGGTGGTTTCGGCGGCCGCAGCGCGCCGCGATCCGCGCTTCGCGCCGCGGGCGATTCGCGAGGAGGCGCTGGCCGTGCTCGCCGTGGGCGCACTGGTGGTGGCTGCCGCCCCGGCGGTGGCGACGGGGTGGAGCGCGGCGGAGGCGATGAACCTGACCGCCGGCGACGTGAACCGGTCCGCGGTCCACCCGGCCGTCCTCGCGGTTCTGGGGGCGGTCGTGGCGCTCGGTGGCGCGCACGCGCTCCGGAGGCGTCAGTGAATCTGCTCGGCGCGCTCGAGAACGGTCTGTTCGCGTTGGCGCAGGTGCTGCGACTGCCCGTCATCACCCTGCTCTGGGTGGCGGTCGGGGCGGCCGTCTTCATGGCGGGCGGTTGCGTCGTGGAGTGGCTCGCCCGCCGGCGAGAGCGTGCGGGCTTCGATCTCAACGCGTGGCTCGAGGCGGGAACCGTGCTCGGCGGCGACGCGGCACGCCACTCGGCGCTCCCCGCCCCGCTGCGCGGTCTGCTCCGGGATGTCGAGAGCGGGCGGCGGAAGCCGTCGTTCGGCGACGGAGGCCTCGAGCACCTCGTCCTCGAACGCGAGGAGCGGGTGCGGCGCTCGCTGAACGGGTCGCGGTTGCTGATCAAGGTGGGACCGAGCCTCGGCCTGCTCGGCACCCTGATCCCGATGGGGACGGCGCTCGCCTCGCTGACCGCCGGCAACCTGGAGGCCATGGCAGGCCAGATGGTCGTGGCGTTCACTACGACGATCGTCGGTCTCGCCGCGGGAACGGTCGCGTACGTGATACAGGTCGTGCGTCACGGGTGGGTCAACGAGACCGTGCGCGAGCAGCGGTTCCTGGCCGAGCGCGTCGCCGGCGAGATCGCCCGCGGCACGGGCGACGGCGCGGCACCAGGGGCGGCGCAGGAGGAACAGGACGATGGCGCGCTTTCTGCATCTGCCGTCGCCGGCTGATACCGAGGACGAGGACCCGCTGGCGGGCGTCGCCAACATCTTCGACGTGTCGGTGGTGTTCATCGTCGGCCTGATGATCACGCTGTTCTCCGTCTACCGCATCGGCGACCTGGTCGATCCGGATAGCGAGGTCACGCTGGTCAAGACGAACGCGGACGGCCTCAGCGAGATCATCATCAAGGACGGCACGGAGATAACCGCCTACGAGCTCACCGGCGAGGCCCTCGGCGGGCAGGGGGAGCGCCTCGGCACGGCGTACCGTCTCGCCGACGGCCAGGTGATCTACGTGCCGGATTGAGGAGCGAGCCGTGATGGGGACCGGGACGACGCGAGGGTCGAGGGGCGGCCTGGGTCTTGCGGCGGGGGCGGGGCGCTGTGCCGGGCGAGTGACGCGCGCGGCCGGATGCGCCCTGCTGATCGCCTTCGCGGCCGGCACGGCACGGGGCCAGGAAGTACGCCTCGCGTACCTCACCGGCGACTCGACGCTGCCCGGCATCGTCGGCGCCTGGCAGAGCGTGCTCGATGAGCGTCCCGATCTCCGGGAACGCGTTGCGGTCACGCTCGTGACGGAGTCGCTGCTCGACGGGGTCGCCCCCGCCGACATGCTCGGCAGCGACGTGCTGGTTCTGCACGTCCACGACCAGCACACGCTCGACCGCTTCGACGAGACCCACGGCGTCGACCTGATCGCCGGCGTCGCCGGCCGGGGGATGGTGCTGGGGGTCGGCGAGGGGCTCCTCCCGCGGGAGCACTACGTGGAGCGCGGGGTGGTCTGGGACGCCCGCGCCCGCGCCTACTGGGAGCACTCGGGCCACGCCAACCAGGTGGGGTTGCTCCGCTACGTGCTGGCCGCCGCGGGCATCGAGGGGCTGTCTCCTCCGGAGCCCCAGCCGAGCCTGGAAGCCGGCTACTACTATCCGGATCCCGAAGCCCCGGGATCCGCCCTCGGCTCCGGAGGGCGCGTGTTCGCCACCTGGGAGGCGTTCGACGCGTGGCGCCGCGGCGCCGGCAAGCTCCGGTCGGGGGCGCCGCGGGTGGCGCTCGGCTTCTACGGATCGAACTTCGACGACGGAGACACGGCGCTCATCGATGCGGTCGTCACCGAGATCGAGCGGCAGGGCGCGGAGGCGATTCCGGTCTTCGGGTACCCGGCCGGCATCGCGTTCGAGACCCTGCTGCTCGACCCGGAGGGGGCGGCGCGCGCCGACGTCGCGCTGGCGTTCCTCTTCCGCTTCGCAGGGCCCGAGGCGGGAGCGTCGCTCGAGAAGCTCGACATCCCGGTCCTCAGCCTGATCAGCCTCTACGGCCGGAGCGAGGCGGAGTGGCGCGCGTCGGCGCGGGGACTCTCCATGTTCGAGGGGACCTTCCAGGTGGCCGTGCCGGAGCTCGCCGGGCTCGTCGCGCCGACGGTGGTGGGGAGCAAGGAACGCCGCACCGATCCCGAGACGGGGCTGACCCTCGTCGCCAGCCGGCCGATCCCCGCGCGCGTGACGATGGCCGTCCGCCGCGCCCTCGGCTACGCCGCCCTGGCCGCGACGCCGAACGCCGACAAGCGCGTCGCGGTCCTCTTCTACAACTACCCGCCGGGCAAGGCGGGGGTGGGGGCCAGCTACCTGAACGTCGCCGAGTCCCTGGCCAACGTCCTCCAGCGGATGCGGGCGGCCGGCTACGACCTCGGAGGCCCCGCATCCGATCTGACGGCCGACGCCCTGCTCGACGGCATCCTCGACCGGGCGCGCAACGTGGGCGGCTACGCGCCGGGCGAGCTGGCCGCGATGCTCGCGGAGGGCGGGGCCTCCCGGGTCTGGCCGGGCGACTACCAGCGCTGGCTGAACCAGGGCTACGTCCCCGAGCTTCGCGACAAGGTGATCGCCGACTGGGGCGATCCGGCCGACGCGTCGCTCATGGCCGCGGACGGGAGCCTGATCATCCCTGCCTTGCGCTTCGGCAACGTCGCCGTGCTGCCGCAGCCGGCGCGGGGCTGGGGCGAGGACGCCGAGCAGCTGTACCACGCCGACGACCTCGCGCCGCACCACCAGTACGTTGCCGCGTACTCCTGGCTGCGGGCGGAGGAGCCGGTCGGCTTCGACGCCGACGCGGTGATCCACCTGGGGACGCCCGGGCCGCCCGAGTGGCTCGACGGCAAGGACCTGGGCCTCTCGGCCGCCGACGCTCCGGACGCGCTGATCGCCGACCTCCCCAACCTGTACGCCTACAACGTCGACGTCGTCGGCGAGGGGCTGGTGGCGCGGCGGCGCGGCGTGGCGACCCTGGTGGACCACATGGTGCCGCCGTTCGTCGAGAGCGAGCTGCTTCCCGACCTGGCCGCCCTCAGCGAGAGCGTCGACGACTACCACGAGGCCGTGCACAAGAACGAGCAGCTCGCCGAGGCGTACGCCGACCAGCTCCGGCAGCAGGCGACGGACCTCGGGATGGTCAAGGACCTGGATCTCGACCTTGGGACGGGGGCGGAGATCGACCACGACGCGCTGCACGCCGTCGAGGCCTACCTGCGGGAGCTGCAGGGGCAGAGCATCCCGTACGGCCTGCACGCCTTCGGGCGCACCCCCGAGCCGGAGATGCGGGCGAGCACGGTGGACGCCATCGTCTCGGTCGACCGCAGCCTCCTGCCGGAGGGGGTGGCGGTCATGGCGGCCGACATGGAGCGCCGCATCCTGGAGTCCGGCCCCCGGGAGCTCGACCACCTGCTGCACGCCCTCGACGGCGGCTACGTCCCGGCCGGCGGCGGAGGCGAGCCGATCCGCAATCCGGATGCCTATCCCACCGGCAAGAACTTCTACGGGATCGATCCCGACAAGGTGCCGAAGCCCGCGGCGTGGCGGCTGGGCGTGGTCCTCGCCGACCGCATGCTGGCGGACCACGTGGCCGAGCACGGGCGCTATCCGGAGAAGGTCTCGTTCGTCATCTGGGGCACGGAGACGCTACGGCACGAGGGGGTGCTGGAATCGCAGATCTTCCACCTCCTCGGCACGCGCCCGGTCTGGGATGCCCGCGGGAAGGTGGTCGACGTGGAGGTGGTCCCGCGGCACGAGCTCGGCCGCCCGCGCGTCGACATCGTGATCGCCTCGGCGGCCGAGGGGATGTTCAACAACGTCACCCGGCTGATGGACGAAGCCGTGCAGCGGGTGAAGGTGCTGGAGGAAGCCGAGAACTACGTCCGCCGGCACTACCTGGCGACGAAGGCCGCGCTGGTCGAGCGCGGCTACTCGGAGGAGGACGCGGACCGTCGCGCCGGCGTGCGGATCTTCGACGAGCCGCCGGGGAGGTACAACCTGAACACGTCGCGCATCGCGGCCGCGAGCGGGACGTGGGACAGCGACCGGCCGATGGCCGACGAGTACCTCTCGAAGCTGGGGCACGGCTTCGGCAACGGCTTCTGGGGCGAGCCGATGGAGGACGTCTTCCGTCTCGCCCTCTCCGGAACGGAGAAGGTGGTGCACAGCAGCTCCACCATGCTCTACGGCGCCCTCGACAACGACGACTTCTTCATGTACGCGGGCGGGCTGGCCGCGGCGGTCCGGAGCATCGACGGCACGAGTCCGGAGCTGGTCGTGACCAGCACGCGCGATCCGGGCCGGCCCGAGATGACGTCGATCGACAGGTTCCTCGGGGCCGAGTTCCGGACCCGCTACGTGAACCCGACCTGGATCGAGGGCATGCAGCGGGAGGGCTACGCGGGGGCCGGCGAGATGCGCGCGTTCGTCGAGTACCTCTGGGGCTGGGACGCGACCATGCCCGAGACGGTCGACGACGGAATGTGGCAGGAGTCGTTCGCGGTGTACGTGGAGGACAAGCACGACCTCGACCTCCGGGCGTTCTTCGACGAGCACTCTCCGCACGCCTACCAGGACATCACCGGCCGGATGGTCGAGACGATCCGCAAGGGCTACTGGGAGGCCGACGAGGCGACGACCGAGCGCCTGCTCCGCGAGCACGTCGAGAGCGTCGCGGCCCACGGCGTCGGCTGCTCGATGCACACCTGCGGCAACCCCCGGCTGCTCCGCTACGTGCTCGAGCGCGGCGCCGAGATGAACATCCCCGGTCCCGCGCTCGACGCCTACCGGTCGGCGATGGAGGCGGCGATCGGGACCGACATCGAGACCGCGGCGGCGGAGGCCGAGGAGTTCGTGCGCTGGAACGAGTCGCGTCCGGCGCTCACGACGATGAACCTCGAGGGCTTCCGGATGGAGGCCACGGCCGACGCGCCGGAGGCGGTGCGGGCGCCGACGCCGCCGCTAGCTCCCGGGCAGGCGCTGGATCCGCTGTGGGTCGGGGCGCCGCTCATTGGCGTCCTCGCCGTCTGGCGCTGGCGACGGCGACCGCGCTCGTAGTCCGGCGGTCGACGCCGTCGGCCGGGTCGCCCCTGCCGGGGTTGGTCACCGCAGGTAGCCGAGAGCGCGCAGGCGCTGGATTTCCTCCTCTGTCATCGCCCGCTGCTCCGAGGGCAACGCCCGCTCGCGAGCCTCGTTCAGGCGTGTTTCGAGTTGCTCGGAGAGCGCGGCTGCTTCGCTGGCATCCCGAGCGGCGACATCCTCGCGCTCTCCCGGGTCGCGCTCCAGATCGAACAACTGCACGCCGTCGTCGGCGGGGGTGAAGATCAGCTTGCGCCGATTCGCAACGAGCGCCTTGAGGTCGACCGGAGCTTCGGGGCGGAAGGTCTCGGCCATCACCGGCACGGAGGTCAACGACGGCGGATCGGACGCGAGCAAGGGATCCAGCGACCGTCCCGACCGCGACACCGGATCCGGGATCCGGAGCCACTCCAGCACCGTGGGCAGCAGGTCGATGTGAGAGACGGCTTCGGAAACCACCGTGCCGGGGGCCACTCGGCCGGGCCAACTGACGAGCAGCGGCACCCGGATGACCGTGTCGTAGAGATAGGGCACGTGTCCGGGGGGACCGTGCTCGAAGAGCTCCTCGCCGTGGTCGGCGGTGAAGACGATCAGCGTGTCCTCGGGTCGGCTTGCCTCGCGCAATGCTGCGAGGAGAATGCCGATCTGCCGGTCGAGGTACTCGACCTCCTCCCGGTAACGCCGGCGAATCTCATCCGCTGGCGGCCGGTCGGACGCCTGGAACGAGACCGTGGTCCGCAGCGTCGAATCCGCCGCGTTCTGCAGGCGGAGGCTGCCCGGTACGTCCACCCCGTACTGCACGCTGCTCCGCCCGATCGGGATCTCCTCACACCGCGACGCGCAGGCGGCGGTGACCCGCGCATCGATGCTTCGGAAACCTGCGAGCTGAGCCCCGGGGGGCGGCCGATCCGGGCTCGTGAACGCCAGATCCACCCCGCCCGGCGGCACCGTCACCGACAGGCGAATCTGCCGCCCGTTCAGCTCGGAAGTGACGGGCGACTCCTCGCCGGCCTGAATCCGCACGGTCGGGAGCTCCGTGTCGGGCGCGGCGTACGGGGCGTGGGGGTCGGAGTAGTGCGCCCAGAGGAAGAACGGTCCCGGAGGGGACCGCTGGAGCCAGGGCACGACTTCCGCATTGATCTGCTCCCCGGTCTTCCACCAGTCCCTCCCGAAGCGCTGGTGGTACTCATCGAACCCCTGTGCGATGCCGAAGTTCGATCGCAGGACGCCCAGACTGATGAAGGCGGCGGTGTGCCGATACCCCCGCCCGCGCAGGAGCTCCGGCAGCGTCACGTGCAGGTCGCCGAGGACGTAGCCGTTGTTCAATACGCCGTGCTCGGTCGGCAGGAGCGACGTGAACATCGACGAATGGCTCGGCACCGTCATGGGTGCATGGCTGTACGCGTTCTCGAACCGGACGCCGGACGCGGCCAGCGCATCCAGATTGGGCGTACGGACCGCCCCGCCGTAGCTGCCCAGGTGGTCGGCGCGGAGCGTGTCGGCCACGATCAGCACGACGTTGGTGGTCGTGTCCATCTCGCCGGGGTCGCCGTAGAGACGCGGCGAGAGCCACTCCGCCCCGCGGTAGGCTTCGTCGCCGCCGTCGAGGCCGAAAACCAACTCCACCTCTTCGCCGGCCAGCGAGGAGAGGTCCGCCTGCCATCGCGTGGGCTCGTCGTCCGTGAGGACATCGCGGAAGAAGATATCGTCGGCCAGTCCGCGGCGCCGAATCGACACCTCGGCGCGCAGGTCGGGCGCGCCGGCAGGAGTGGAGCCGGTGTTCCCGCGGACGCCGTACTCCAGGCGTGCGGCGGCTGGAACGGTCAGTGCGAACACCACCTCGGAGCCTGCCGGTTGGGCCAGATGGTCGTCGCGAGCCTCGTACTCGTCCAGGAGTCGGGGCGTCTGCCAGAGCTCCGGCGGTTCGCTCGTACCAGTCACCGTGATGTAGTCGCAGGCGGCTGCGACCTCCGGCCTTCCGCCGCCGGTGTCTCCGAAGATGCCCGGGGCGGGAGCGGTGTAGACGACCGGGGTAGCAAGGTACGCGAAGTCGAGCGAGACCTCGATGACCCCGCGCGCAGCCGCATCCGCAGGCAGGTCGAACGAGTGGACCTCGAACCGGCTCGCCGTCAGTTCGGCGACGCCTACCTCCGACCCGTCGACCGCCACCGTCACGGCCTGCGTCGCGCCGGTGTCGGACGCGGCGGCTTGGCACCGGAGATGCAGCCAGCCGCTCTCCGGGTCGTGCAAATCCATGCGGACCGTCGCCCGGCGGTCCGTGGCCCAGGCGAAGGACAGGTCGGCTTCCGGGACGATCTGCGGGGCCGACCAGCCTTCCAATCCCGCGTCTTCGCTCGCCGTGTCGAAGTGCTGCCCCGCGTGGGAGAGTCTGACCGTGGCGGTCGCGCCCCGCTTCACGAAGTCCAGCAGGACGCCGTCGCCCGCGGACGGCGACGCCTCGGACACGACGACGTCGCTACGCGTACAGCCGGCCACCAACGAGCTGACCAGGAACACCGCGCCGGCGACCCGCAGGAGGGCGGGGCGCAGGCTCGTCATCGAGTCACCGGGCCGGGGCCGTCCGTGTCGTCCCGCATGCTGACGCTGCATCTCCAAGGTACCGGTCCGCTGCTCGCCTTCGCCATCTGCGCCCGCAGCGGACCTGGCCGCCCTCGAAAACGCGCCTCGCGTGGCGCTTCGCCGGAGCCATCCGCGCGCAGGCAGGCGTGATCCTCGCCGGGGTCGTCGGGGCCGCAGTCACCGTCCTCCGGGCCGTGGGCCAGCCATGACCGCCGCCGGCATCGTCCCGAGGGCCGCAGCCTCGACTCTCCGGACCGCGACAGGGGCCGACCGGAGGATGGTACGACCCTGGTCAGTCTAACCCAAGGACTTGACGGGACGATGCCTCATGGCCGCTGGTTCCGTCGGCGGCGCGCGCCCAGCCGGGCAGGTCCGAGGTTGCAGTGCGCGGATGGATCATGGCGTCTGCGGGAGGCAGTGGTACAGCGTGCGGGTGCCGGAGGCCAGCGTGGCGTGGGTGACGGCGCCGAAGTGGCGTTCGAGCGCCGCACGCACCGCCTCGCCGGAATAGTCGAGCTCCTGGTCCCGCCGGTTGCGGAGCAGGCGCTCCACCATCGGGTCGTCGCGGCCGACGTACTCCAGGATCAGCTCGGCGCCGAACTGCGCGAGCCACGCCACGAAGTCGTCCAGCGGAATGTTGCGGCCGATCACCAGGTGGTGCACCAGGGCCAGGCACAGGATGAGCGCCGGCCGGCCGCGCTCGGCGAGCGGCAGGCGCTCGCGGCCGCGCCATCCCAGGCCGGGCGACGGATCCGCCAGGTCCGCCAGCAGCGGCAGGATGTTGTCGGGCCCGTCGGCCTTGAGCGATTCGTACAGGCGCTCGACGACGAGGTGGTCCCCGTCCAGCGCCAGCACGAGGTCCGCGTGCCGCGCAGCCATGCGGGAGTAGTTGCCGGTGTTGCAGCCGAGGTCCCATATGACGGGCCACCGCCGGCGGCCGAGGACCCGGCCGACGAACTCGCCCTTGCTCCGCAGATCGGCGTCCTCGTAGGAGTGCTCCCGCTGGTAGTTCGACCAGGTCGATCGCGGGGCCTTCCACCGCAGCCGCTCGACGGTACGCCGCAGGCGGTCGATGTTGTGCTTGATGAGCCCCGCGCCGAAGCCGGCCGCGCGCAGCTCGCGCCTGACGTCGCCCCGCGCGCCCTCGTAGCGCGCCTGGGCCTGCGCCTGCAGGACGACGTGCGCCAGCACGCCGCGCCGCAGACGGTCGCGGCCGGTGAGCAGTGCGCTGCACTGCGCCGCCGTGATCCCTTCCAGGCTGCCGCGGAGCCACGGGTGGAAGGGCACGTTGCGGTACGCCTGGAGCAGCAGCGGGTAGAGAAACGTCTCGCAGAACTGCCGGTAGCCGGCCCAGGGCTCACCGGCGGCGTACGCCGTGAACGACCCGATGTCGATGAACGTGGGGCGCGCACCGCGCCACTGCACGTTGAACGCCGTGGCGTCCTTGAGCGTCATGTCCTCGTCGAGCGCCGCGCGCGTCACGTCGAGTTGCAGCAGCGCGGCATCCTTGAGCATGCCGAACGACCACTCGTACGGATAGGACACGAACGGCACGCGCTCGTGCTCCAGGACCGCCGCCCAGCGTCCGTCGAGCGGCGGCAGGGCATCGGGATCCGTGACCTCCCGCGTCGGGATCACGCGCTGATCGGCGACGAAGCGCTCATAGAAGCCGGTCCCGGCGAGCTGCCGCCAGTCTGCGAGGGCGCGGGCCGACAGGCACCGGTATACCGATCCGTCGTGATGGAAGACCCGGGTGTCGGGATCGCGGAAGGAGCCGGAGTCGAACCGGACGGATGGATTCTGGACACGCATCGGCCGCACGGGCTGTGCCGGAACGAAGCGTGGCGAGCTCGTGCAGCCCCGCTGCTAGCGCTTGGCCCGCTGCAGTCTGCCGCTGATTGCAGCCGTCACACGGCGCCAGTACAGCTTCGCGATGACGCCTACGGCCGCCACTCCGCCCAGCAGCACCTGGAGCAGCATGCTCCCGGTCCCCGGATCGAGATACGCCGCAGCCGGCCGCTCCAGGACCAGGAGCGCAACGACGACGAACGTACAAGAGCGCAACACGGCCCGCCAGTGTAACAGAATGTTGCAGGCGGGGACGCCCCGGCGCGCGGGTTCCGACGTGGCATGCGGTTGGGCCGGGTCGTCCGGCCACTGCGGTGGGGTGGTCGGCACCGTATGCGCCGCGCCACCAGCTCGCCCGGGCCGTCGCGAGAGGTCACTGGATCGCGGTAGAGCTGACCCTCGCCGGTTCCCTGGGACGGCTGGCAATGGCGTGGAGGGCGCGGGCCGCGATACGATCAGCGAGGCGGTCGCGGCGTGCGGCCGGCGCCGCGGAGGAGGTGGACCGTGCGAGGTTGGCGATCCATCGGGGCTTCATTGGTTCTGGCCGGCATTTGCCTGGGTGCGGGCGCCGCGCTGGCGCAGGAGGTGGCGGAACGCCGGCCCGGGGTGCCGCCTCGCCCGCTGCCGGACGGTCCGGTCGTGCTCGATTCGGCCGAGTACGGCCAGATTCGCGTAGTGGCGGTCACGCGGCGGCTGGAGCGTCCGTGGAGCCTCGCCTTCCTGCCGGACGGGTCGATGCTCGTCACCGAGCGCCCGGGGCGGCTGCGGAGCATCAGCGGCGGGTCGCTCGATCCGACGCCGATCGCCGGCACGCCGGCCGTGCACGCCGAGGGCATCGCCGGCTTGATGGACGTGGTCCTCCACCCCGACTTCGCGGCGAACCGGCTGGTCTACCTGACGTACACCAAGCCGCAGCCGGCGGGGCCGACGGTGGCCCTGGCTCGCGGGCGGCTCGACGGCGCGGCGCTCGACGGTGTGGAGGACCTGCTCGTCCTCGATCCGCCGGGGAGCGGAGCGTCGCGGATCGGGTTCGGACCCGACGGCATGCTCTACATGACGGTCGGCGGCGCGTTCGAGTCGTCGCCGGAGAACGCCCTGCGCGCCCAGGACCCGAACGATCTGCTCGGCAAGGTGCTGCGGCTCCGCGACGACGGGACCGTGCCCGACGACAATCCCTTCGTCGGCCTCCCGGACCACAGGCCGGAGGTCTACTCGCTCGGCCACCGGAACCATCAGGGTCTGGCGTTCCGGCCGGAGAGCGGCGAGCTGTGGGTGAGCGAGCACGCGCCGCAGGGAGGCGACGAGGTCAACGTCATCGCGGCGGGCCGCAACTACGGCTGGCCGGTCGTCTCCTACAGCCGCCAGTACAGCGGGCAGCGCATGACCGAGGCGCCGTGGCGGCCGGGGATGGAGCTGCCTGCGATCCTCTGGGTCCCGTCCATCGCGCCATCGGGCCTCGCCTTCTACGACGGGGATCGGTTTCCGGACTGGAAGGGCAACCTGTTCGCCGGAGCGTTGCGCTTCGGCGGCCTCCCGCGCACGGGACACCTGGAGCGCATAGTGCTCAACGACGCCGGGGAGGAGTTGCGCCGGGAGTGGCTGCTGGCCGAGCTCCGCCAGCGCATCCGCGACGTCCGGCAGGGACCCGACGGCCTGCTCTACGTGCTGACCGACGCCGACGACGGGGCCCTGTTGCGGATCGAGCCGGTCGATGGCGACCTCGCCTTGTCCGGCGGTGGGTGACATGCGCAAGGCCGCCATCGCCGTCGTCGCGCTCGCCCTGCTCGGGTGGCTCTTCTGGCGCAGCGTCCAGAGCACCCTGGCGGAGCCCTACACGGTCGACGCCGCCCTCGTGTCGGAGTGGATGCTGGCGCTGCGCGCACCCGACCTTCCGGGCCCCGGCTTCGTCGTCCTCCAACCGCCGGACCAGTTGCGTGCCCATCTCTTCAACCAGATCTTCAACCGGACGATGGAGTCGATGACCTCGCCGACGGTAGCCGCCATGCCCCTCCTGCTGCACGCGGAGTACCGCCGGTCGGTGGCCGTGCTCCCGCCCGACGAGGTGCTGCGGATTGCGGAGGAAGCGGGGCTGCGCGACGAGGTCCCGACGCCGATCTGCATCGGTGTCATGCGCCGGCCCGGGGCCGGCAGCACGCGGCAGCTCTACTACGCGCGGTTCGAGGCCCCCGGCGTGGCCCGCTTCCGGTCGGCGCTGGCCCGCCGCCAGGGCGCCGCCGGCGTTGGGGAGCCGTTCGTGCCGGGCGAGTTCCCGCCCATCGTTCCGATCGCCGCGTCGGACGCGAACTTCGGGAGCTGGTGGCCGCTGGATCCTGCCGAGATCGAGTGCCTGGCGCCGCTGGTCGTCGAGTGAATGTCGATTGGATCAGGTAAACAACCCAAGTGATGGATGCAAGGATGCGCAGACACTCCCGGACTTCGGCGGTAATCCTGGCCCTCGCCCTGCTCGTGCCCAGCGCCGCGCCGGCCGAGGCGCAACCCAACCTCGGCAGCCTCATGCGGCAGAAGCTCGACCGGGCGCAGCAGCTCTTCGAGGCGGTCGTCCTCGCACGCTTCCCGGCCGTCGGGCGCCACGCCGGCGAGCTGCTCCGCATCAGCGAGGAGTCGACGTGGATGGCGGCGCCGACGACGGCCTACGTCCAGCAGTCCGGCGCGTTCCAGGAGGCGGCGCGGGACCTGGGGGCGGCGGCCGGGGCGGGCGACATGGAAGACGTCGCGACGGCGTACATGACGCTCGTCGCCACCTGCGTGCAGTGCCACCGGCAACTCCGCGGCGCGGCACGGGCCGAGCTCCTGCCGGGCTCCCGAGCGTGGGAACGGATCTCCGCGGTCGATCTCGCGCTGCGGGCCGGCGGCTGATCCTTCCGGGCCGACGGCGCCGGCCGGCAACTCCGGGGAGTTGCGGCCGCAGAACGTGCGACGCAGTCCGTTGCGCCCTGCAGGCGCCCGACCCGCCCGTCAGGGCGCGCTGGTCCGGCCGCCGGGCGAGACCGGCATCTCGAAGGCGTGACCCGGTTGCCGCACGGTGAGCACGGGGCAGGGCGCCTTCCGCACCACCTTCTCGGCCACGCTTCCGAGCAGCAGGTGGCGGACCGGACCGCGGCCGTGCGTTCCCATCACGATGAGGTCGATCGCGTTCCCGGTCGCGTAGTGGATGATCTCCACGAAGGCGTGGCCGACGCGGACGGCCCGCACGGTCTCGACGTCGCCGATGGGAATCTCCCCGAGCCGCCGCTCCGCGTCTTCCTTCCACTTGGCGAGCAGATCGGGTACGACCAGCCCCTCGACCTCCCCGGCCCAGTCCTGCACGGTCGGATCGGAGACGACGTGCAGCAGGTGCACGCTCGCCCCGAACCGGGCCGCGAGGTCGCGCGCGTAGTCGAGGGCGTGCCCGGCCGTGTCGCTGAAGTCGGTCGGCAGCAGGATGCGCTTGAGGTTCACGTTGCGCTCTCCGACGGGCTGGTGAGTCGTGTCAGGTCCGTAGTCGTGCCCGTCGAGTCCTACGGGTCTGAGCGGGACGCCCCGCGCGCGATTCGTTCGAGCTGCGGCTGGATGGACGACATGACGGCGGCGAAGACGACCAGGGCCCATCCGACCGAGAGAACGAGCTGGATCCCGACCACCATCCGCGCGGGCACGGAAGCCGGTGTGATTCCGGAGTAGTTCCGGGTGAAGGCGGAGAAGAAGGAGTCCGAGGCCGACCGCGAGGCCGGAATCTGCACCCATCAGCACGTGGTTGTGGGCGCCGGTAGTTGCGTAGCCGAACGGGACGACGATCACGAGCACGGCGGCGGCCACCTGCAGGCTCCGCCACGCGACGTGGCCGAGGGCGGCGGGCAGGGACCGGTCCGGCGGAAGGGGGATGACGGGCACGGCACGGCTTCGTGGGTCAGCGCGGCGGCTCGGGCGCGGTGGGCGAGGTGGCGCCGAGCTCGAGGAGCAGCGCCTCCATCTCCGGCCAGCGGCGCCCGAGGTTGGCGTAGAAGACGCCCTGGGCGATGGTCAGGGGCGTCCAGCCCCGCTCGTTGACCGGGTCGAGCGCCGCGCCGTGCTCGAGCAGGTAGAGGACGAGCTCCTTCGAGCCGCGCATCACCGCACCGTGCAGGGCCGCGTCGCCGTTGTCGTCGACGGCCGTGACCGCGTTGCCGAGCCCTCTCAGCAGCTCGACCGCCTCGAGCGCCTCGGCGGCGCTCCCGGGACTCTCGCTCGACGACCAGATGCCGACGCCGGCCGCGGCTAGGAGCGGCGTCGTGCCGTCCTCGTTGGCGAGGTGCGGGTCGGCGCCGAGGTCGAGCAGGAGGCGCATCATCTCCAGGTCGACGGCTTTCGCTGCGAGCAGGAACGGCGTGGCGGCGCGCCGGTTCAGCATGTTCCGGTAGCCGTCGCGCGGCTCGCCGCTCTGGCGCGCATCGACGTCGGCGCCGTGGGCCACGAGGGCGCGGGCGAGCGCCAGGTCGGTGACCGTGCCCGTCGGGAACGCGGCGGGGTTGTTGTAGTGCCGGTTCGGGCGGCGGGTCCAGACGAGCTGGTGCAGCGCGGTCCAGCCCGGCCCGTCGGCCGTCGGGTCGGCGCCGCGTTCGAGGAGCCGGACGGCAACGTCGTAGCGGGCGTTCAGGACGGCGAGATGGAGCGGGCTCGTGCCGTCCGGCAGCGCCAGGCCGATGTCGGCGCTCGCGTCGAGGAGCGCGGCGACCGCGTCCGCGTGTCCGGCGCGCACGGCGAACGCGAGCGGGGTGAAGCCCGCGTCGGAGCGGGCGTCGACGTCGGCGCCGGCCGCCGCCAGCGCGGCGACGACCGCCGCATGGCCCTCGGCCGCGGCCCACATCAGGGCCGTCTGTCCGCGCCACCCCTCCCGCGCGTCGACCTCCGCGCCGGCGCCGTGCAGCAGCAGCAACTCGACGCTCTCGACCGTTCCAGTGCGGGCTGCCGCCATCAACGGGGTCTCGCCGTGCGGTGACGGTCGCCGTGCGTCGGCCCCCCTCTCCAACAGACTCTGCACTACCTCGGCGTGTCCGTGCGCAGACGCAAGGGCCAGGGGAGTAACTCCGTGACGGGTGGTCGTGTCGACGCCTTCGCCGGCTGCCAGCAGCCTCTCCACCGCTGCGGCATCGCCACGGTGAGCCGCTCGGTGCAGCGCTGTCGAATCGTCAGCCGGTTGTGTCGAGGTCGTTCCGCTGGAGATGAGAGACCATAGGGCAACGCTGACGACCCACCTGGCACCGGCACCGAAGACCGCTTCCCGCTTCATCATCATTCGCCGCCGCACCATCAGTTCTCGGTACGAGTCTGGTCGCGCCATCCACTACTCGTGCGTGGTGGGGACGGAGCGGAACCGACTCCGCGACCACCCTTCACCCTGGGGCCCCGTCCCTCGCTCTGCGGCTAGATGCCTGAGAGGCGCGCCAGTTCCCCCAGGCGCCCCGTGCTGTCGCCGAGGCCGTCGTCGAGCCGCACGCCCGCCTTGTCGAGTTGGCTGACGAGCAGGTTCGTCATCGGCGTGTCGCGCGGATAGCGGAGGTGACGGCCGCCCCGGAGCTGCCCGCCGCTGCCGCCGACGAGCATCAGCGGCAGGTCGTAGTGGAGGTGCTTGTTGCTGTCGCTCAGCGACGCCCCGTAGAGCAGCAGGGCGTGGTCGAGGAGCGAGCCGTCGCCGTCCGGCGTGGCGGCCAGGGTCTCCAGGAAGCGGCGGAAGAGCGTCACGTGATAGGTGTTGATCCTCGCGAGCTGGGCCAGCTTCTGCGGGTCGTAGCGGTGATGCGAGATGCCGTGGTGCGAGTCCGGGATGCCGATCTCCGGGTAGGCGCGCCCGTTCAACTCGCGGCCCAGCATGAAGGTGAAGACGCGCGTGATGTCCGCCTGCCAGGCCAGCGCCGTCAGGTCGAACAGCATCCCCACGTGCTCCGCGTACGACTCCGGGATGCCGACGGGCCGCGCGAGGTCCGGGAGCTCGGTGTCGCTGTGCTCCGAGAGCTCGATGCGCCGCTCGATGGCCCGCACGGCGTCGAGGTACTGCGCGACGCGGGCGCGGTCGCCGGCGCCGACCTCGCGCCGCAGCCGGGCGAGGTCGTGGCCGATGGCGTCGAGGATGCTGCGGTCCTTGCGCAGCTCGGCCCGTCGATCCGCGGTGGAGCCGCCTTCGCCGAACAGCCGCTCGAACACCACGCGGGGGTTGTTCTCCATCGGCAGCGGCGTCGTCGCGTCGCGCCACGCGATGGTGTTCATGTAGATGCAGCTGTAGCCGTTCTCGCAGTTGCCCACGAGGTAGTCGCGGTCGATCGCCAGCTCGAGCGACGGGAGCGGCGTCGTGCGCCCGAGCTGCCGGGCGGCGATCTGGTCGGCCGTGGTCCCCGCCCGCACGTCGGCCCCTTCGGTCTCCCGGGGGTGGACGCCGTTGAGCCACGTGGCGGTCGCCCGCGTGTGCTCGCCGTTCCCGTCCCCGAGCGCCTCGGCCTGCCCCTGGGCCAGACCGCTCAGCACCACCATCCGGTCCCGGAAGGGGGCGAGCGGCGCGAGGGTGGGGGAGAGCTCCAGCGCCGTCGCGTCCGGCGGGGTCCACGACTCCATCGCCATGCCGTTCGGCAGGTAGACCCAGCCGAGGCGGCGGACCGGCGGCAGGGCGCGGCCCGCGACGCCGGCCAGTGCCGGGGTCATTGCGTCGAGCAACGGAAGGGCCAGCGCGGCGCCGACGCCGCGCAGGAACGTGCGGCGGGGCAGCGTCTTCCTGGTGATGATCATGAGTCGGCCTTCCTGAGCCGGAACGGAGCGCTCCGGACGATGCCGGCGACGAGGGAGGAGAAACGGTAGTCGTCGGCGGCCGCGTCGCGGACGATGGCCCGGACGGCGGGGGCGTCGTGGGGCTCGAGCCCGCGGCCCAGCGCGTAGGTCAGCAGTTTCTCGGTCAGCGTGCCGACGAAGCGGTCCGGCATCCGCACGAGCGCCTCGCGCAGCCCCGCCGCCCCGTCGAAGCGCGTGCCGTCCGGAAGCTCGCCCGTGGCGTCGATCGGCGTGCCGGCCGCGGTTCGCGTCCGGAAGCGGCCGACCGCGTCGAATTGTTCCAGGGCGAAACCGGGCGGGTCCATCAACCGGTGGCAGCTCGCGCAGACCGGGTTGGCGCGGTGGCGCTCGGTCGCCTCGCGCATCGAGAGCGCCTCCCCGGCGGCCGTCGTCTCCTCCAGCGCCGGCACGTCGGGCGGCGGCAGCGCGGGCGGCGTCCCGAGCAGGTTCTCCAGGATCCACTTGCCGCGCAGGACCGGCGACGTCCGGTTGGGGTAGGAGGTCACCGCGAGGATGCTCGCGTGCCCCAGCAGCCCGCGCCGGGCGTCGTCGACCTGGCGCACCCGTCGGAAGTGGCTGCCGTAGACGCCCGGCAGGTCGTAGTGCCGGGCGAGGCGTTCGTTGACGAAGGTGTAGTCCGCGGTCAGCAGCTCCAGCACGCCGCGGTCGCCGCGGAAGACGCTCTCTACGAAGAGCTCCGTCTCCCGCCGCATCGCCCGGCGCAACGCCTCGCCGACGTCCGGGAAGCGGTCCTCGTCCGGCACCACCGCCGGCACGTTCCTGAGGTGCAGCCACTGGCCGGCGAAGTTGGTGACGAGCGCCCGCGCCCGGTCGTCGCGGAGCATGCGCCGAGCCTGCCGCTCGAGCTCGTCGGGCTCCCGAAGGCGGCCGGCGACGGCGACGTCGAGGAGCTCGTCGTCCGGGATGCTGCTCCAGAGGAAGAACGAGAGGCGCGACGCCAGCTCCAGGTCGCTGACGGGATAGACGTCGCCCGGCGCCAGGCCGGCCGGGTCGCGCTCGACCCGCAGCACGAACTCGGGGCTTGCGAGCAGCCACCGGAGTGCCATGTCGATGCCGGCGTCGAACCCGGCGTCGCGGCGGCCCTCCTCGAAGAAGGCGAGCAGCACTTCCAGGTCCGCCGCCGTCACCGGGCGGCGATAGGCCCGCCGCGCCAGGCCGGACAGGATCCGCCGGGCGCACGCTTCCTGCTCGGCCAGGAGTCCGGGCCGTCGAACGGCGCGGACTCCCGCGGGCCGGGTTGGGCGCTGGCCGGAGCCGGCAGCCGACGGTTGGCCGGCGGTTGCCGCGTCGGCGGGCCGGCAAACGAAGATGCGGCGGCGGCTGGGCGTCTCCGCGGCGGGAGGCCTGTCGGTCGCCGCGAACGGTCCGGTGATGGTGATGCTGCCGAGGTAGGGTTGCACCCGCGTGTCGCCGCCCGTGATGCTCGTGTACGGCCGCCGGTAGGGTTGGCGGAGCGTTTCCGGGTAGGCCGCCGTCCGCCGGACGAAGGTCACCTGCACATCGCGCGGCCCGGCCCCGACCGGCAGGCGGAACTCCCAGTCGCGATCCGAGCTGCGCTGCCGGTCGCGCCACGCGCGGTAGTCGGCGCTGTCGCGCGGGGCCCCGGCGGGCGGCGGCTCGCCTACCGTGAAGGTGCGGACGAGCGTCCCGTCGAGGCTCACCTCGAGCGCGTGGGGGACGGTGAAGACGCCGAGCGCGTCGCCGGCGTCGCGGGCCAGTCGGATGCGGAAGTCGTAGTCCGCGTCCTGCGGGAACACGTGCCGGAAGGCGCCGCCGCCGCGGGTGCCGAACGGCATGCCCGCCACCCAGTCGTCCTGCCCGAGGTCGCTGGGCAGGCGATGGACCTCCGCCGTGGCGGAGGGCGCCGGGCGTCCGACCGCGATGCGGCTGATGCGGCGGGCCGCGGCCAGGTAGCGCTCGACGAGGGTCGGCGACACGCCGAGAACGCCGGCGATGTTGTCGAAGCCGTAGCTGGCGCCGTCCGCCGGCAACAGCTCCGCGATGTCGATCTCCAGGGCGAGAAGGTCGCGCACCGCGTGGTGGTACTCGGTCCGGTTGAGCCGATGGAACGCCTCCGTGCGTCCGGGGTTCGGGCTGGCGGCCGCGACCTGATCGAGCTCGTCCTCCAGCCACGTGACGAAGCGCTCGTAGCCCGCCGGGTCCGGCCGTGGCCGATCGGGGGGCGGCATCGCGCCAGCGCGCAGCTTGCGGACCACCCTCTCCCAGACCGCCGGGGCGCTGGCGACGTGGGTCACGTCGTGGATGTCGAGGGCCAGGTCGGCCGTGCGCAGGCGGTCGTTGTGGCAGGCGACGCAGTAGCGGTCGAGGAGCGCGCGCGGCCAGCCGGCGTCCGAGCCGGGCGGCTGCGCCGTCGCCGCGGGCGATGCGCCAGCCGCGGAAGCTCCCGTCCCGCTCGCCGCCGCTCCGGCGGCCAGGATGGCCAGGAGGACGATCCGAAGGGACGTTCGCCTTGGCGGACTGGGCATGACCCGAACGCCGTAGTATCCGGCGCTCTGTCCGAGGGTGTCAATCGACCGGCGATCGTCGGCGATTGACGGGGTGCGGAGCCTTCTTCTATAAGGAGCGCGCACCATTCCCGGGGGCTCGATGTGAAGTACTTTCCGCTCGCCGGCGTCGGACTCCTCCTCGCGCTCCTGCTCGCGTCGCCCCCGGCGGGCGCCGAGACGCGCGTCGTCGTGCTCGGCACGGGCACGCCGGTGCCGGATCCGGATCGGGCCGGCCCCGGCATTGCCGTGGTCTACAACGGGCGCGCGTACCTGTTCGACGTCGGTGGCGGCGTCGTCCGGCGCGCCATCGAGGCCAGCCGGCGGTACGGCCTCCCCGGTCTGTCACCGGAACGCATCGACCGGGTGTTCCTCACCCACCTGCACAGCGACCACGTGGCGGACTTCCCGGAGCTGGCTGCGACGCTCTGGTGGCGCAAGGCCAGTCGCGTAAGGGTCTGGGGTCCTACCGGTGTCGGCGCGCTGGTCGACGGGTTCGAAGCAATGCTGGCCCCGGACATCCGCTACCGGAGCAGCGGGACACTGCCCGTGACCAGCCCCGACGGCTACCGGGTGCACGAGACGAGAATCGAAGCGGGCCGCGTGCTCGAGGAGGACGGGATCGCGATCGACGCGTTCGAGGTTCCCCACGGCTCGGTGCGCCCGGCCTTCGGCTACCGGATCACGACGCCCGACCGGACGATCGTGATTTCGGGGGACACGGCGTACAGCGACACGCTGGTCGAAATGGCCCGCGGCGTCGATGTCCTCTTCCACGAGGTGATCAGCGAGGAAGGGCTCCGCGGACTGTCGCAGGCCTGGCAGAACCACCACCCCCGCGTGCACACCACGTCGAGCGAGGTGGCGCGTGTCGCCCGGCAGGCACGGCCCCGCCTGCTCGTCCTCTACCACGTGCTGCACTACGGCGCCCCCGCCGAGAGCGCGCTCGACGAAGTGCGGGCGGCGTACGACGGAGCGGTCGTCCTCGCCAACGACCTCGACATCTACTGAGCGGGCCGCCGCCAGCGGACCGGCGGGGGCGGCTCCTCCTTCAGGGTGATTCCTTCGGTCTCCAGCAGGCGCAGCGCCTCCTCGACCGCCGCCTCGAGTTGCGGGTCGCGGCCGTCGATGACCGGCGCGGGGTCGTTGCGGACCTCGATGTCGGGCGTCACGCCCTCACCCTCGACCGCCCACTCGCCGTTCACGTCGAAGAAGCCGCCGCGGGGCGCGACGAAGAACCCGCCGTCGATGAGGGGCGGGGTGTCCCACGAACCGACCAGGCCGCCCCACGTGCGCGTCCCGACGAGGGGGCCGATGCCGCGGAGGCGGAAGAGGTAGGGGAGCAGGTCGCCGCCGGAGCCCGCGCTCTCGTTCACGACCATCACCTTGGGTCCGAAGAGCCCCGCCATCGGCTGCGTCCATGGCTTCCGGTCGCCGGCGCGGGAGTTGAAGTAGCCGGTCAGCTCGCGGTCGAGCATGTCGACGATGTAGTCGGCGGCCGAGCCGCCGCCGTTGTTGCGCTCGTCGATGACCGCACCCGCGCGGTCCTGCTGGGCGTAGTACATGCGGTTGAAGAACTCGTAGCCGTCGCGCGCCGTGTTGGGCAGCCAGACGTAGGCGAGCCGGCCCCCGCTCAGCTCGTCGACGCGGGCCTGGCTCGCTGCGACCCACGCCCGGATACGCAGGCGGCTCTCGCTGCGGGCGGGTTCGACGAGGATGTCGCGCGCCTCGTCCATCGAGGGCGACGACGAGACGGTCAGCGTGATCGTGCGCCCCGCCGTTCCCTCCAGCAGCCGGTACGGGTTGTCGGGCGGGCGGAGCGCGGCGCCGTCGACGGCGAGCAGGTAGTCGCCCTCGGCGACGTCCAGTCCGGGGAGCGAGAGCGGCCCGGCCGCGCCCGGCGTCCAGGGATCGCCCGGGTAGATGCGGGCGATGCGGTAGAAGCCGTCCGCCACCTCGAGGTCCGCGCCCAGGAGCCCCGTGCGCGGGTCGTCGATCTCCGGCAGGTCGCCCCCGAAGACGTAGGAGTGGCCGACGGCGATCTCCCCGGAGAGCATGTCGAGGAGCTGGTTGAAGTCGGCGCGGTGCCGCACGTCCGGGAGCCACGCCGAGTACCACTCCCAGACGTCGTCCCACGGCGCTCCGTGCTGGTTGTCGACGTAGAGGAAGTCGCGCATGAAGCGCCACCCGTCGCGCAGCATCTGGGCGTACTCGGCCGTGGGCTCGACGCGCACCCGCATGCCGCCGAGGTCGAGCATCCCGTCGTCGCCCGACGGCGCCTGCCCGGTCTCGACGATGCGCCAGGTCGGACCGGAGCGGTAGAGCAGGCGGTTTCTGTCGTGCGAGACCTCGGCCGTCTGCACCGCCTCGACGAAATCCGTCGCCTCGCGGTCGTCCACGACGTACTTCCGCAGCTTCCCGCTCGTCGCGCCCGCCTCGACCTCCAGCACGAAGACGGTTCCGGAGGGGCCGGGCAGGAGCCCCGCGTAGTTCTTCAGCGGGAGACCCGGCGCGGCCACGATGCGGCGGTCGATCCCCTCGACATCGATCTCCACGTCCGGCGCGTCGCCGTCGCCGTCGCTCGCGGACCCGTCGGCGTCGCCGTCCCCGGCCGTCTCGCCCGCGGCGGTTCCGTCCGCCGCCGCGTCGTCTCGCCTGCCGCCATCCGTGGACGTCGCGTCCCCGGAAGCTGCGCCCGCGGAGTCGCCCCGGCCGGCCTCGTCCGCGTCGTCGTCGTCCCCCACCCCTTCCTCGTCGCTCCGGGGCAGGAAGGGCGACGGCTCGTCGGCGCGGAGCAGGGCCAGGTAGAGGGCGCGCGTCACCGGCCGGTCGTAGGACGTCATGTCGAGCCAGCCGGTGTTGAGGGCGTAGTTCGTCGAGGCGAGGAAGTAGAGGTACCTCCCCGAGGCGTCCCACACGGGCGAGGTGGCGTCGGCCATGCCGTCGGTGAGCTGGTGCGTGTCCCCCGACTCGGTGTCGTGCACGAAGATGGCCCGAAGCTGGTTGCCGAGGCGCCGGGCGTAGGCGATCCAGCGCGAGTCGGGCGACCAGACCGGGTTCATGGAGCGCTCGGGATGCGCGAAGCGGTCCGTGTCGACGTGCTCGACGGCGCCCGAGTCGACGTCCAGGACGAGCAGGCGGTAGTGGGTGTCGGTGAAGGCCAGCTTCGCGCCGTCGGGCGACCACTCGGGCCGGAAGTAGAACGACGGGTCGGCGATCTCGACGCGGCGCGGGTTCGCGCCGTTCTGCTCCGCGACGACGAGGCCGTACTCGCCGCCCGCGTCGTTGAACCAGGCGACCTGCGAACCGTCGGGCGACCAGGCCGGGTTGCGATCGGCGACACCCGGGCTGCGGGTCAGGTTGCGCCACGAGCCGTCCCCGGCCGGAACGGTGAAGAGCTCGCCGCGCCACTCGAAGAGGGCGCGCTTCCCGGTGGGGGAGAGCCGGGCGCCCCGGAGGCGGGCGGCCGGGACGTCCTCCCAGCGCGGTCGCGACCAGTTCATGTCGCCCGCGACGTGGACCTCCAGCTTGCGCTCGTGGCCCGTCCGCGGATCGAGCGCGTGGAGGTAGCCCGCCTGCTCGTAGACCACGAGGCCCTCGCCGACGCCGAGCGACTTGACGTCGAAATCGGCGTGGCGGGTGAGCTGCCGCTCCTCGCCGGTCCGCGGGTCGAACGCCCAGACGTTGCTGGCCCAGTCGCGTTCGGAGAGGAAGTAGACGACGCCGTCCATCCAGACCGGGTCCATCTGGCGCTCGCCCTCCCACGGAGGGTTGACGCGGTCCCACGTGGCGGTCGACGCGATGCTGATCGGCAGCGCCTGGCCGCCGCGGTAGTTGCGCCACTCGGGGTCGAAGTAGCCGGTCTCCTGGTACGCCACGTGGGCGCCGTCGCCGGACAGGCCGCCCCGATGCGCCTGGGGCAGGGCCAGCGGGACCGGGAGCCCGCCCGTGGGCGGGACGGTGTAGAAGCGCGAGCGCCGGGTGGGGGCCGCGTCCCGGTCCGACTCGAAGAGGACGGCGCCGTCGGGCGTCCAGCCCTGGACGACGTCGGCGGCCGGGTGCCACGTCAGCCGCTCCGGCTGGCCGCCGCCGGCGGGCATCCGGTAGACGTCGACGTTCCCCTCGTACTGCCCGGAGAACGCGATCCACTCCCCGTCGGGGCTGAACGCGGGGTCGGTCTCGGCCCCGGAGGAACTGGTGAGGCGGACGGCGTGGCCGCCCGCGCGCTCCACCGACCACAGGTCGTTGGCGTGGACGAACACGATCTGCGTCGCGCTGACGTCGGGCTGGCGGAGGAAGCGCGTGCCCTGCGCTTGCGCGCTGGTGGGGGCCGGTCCGGCGAGAACCGCCGCGACGCTCGCGACGGCGAGGAACCGAGCGGTTCTGGTGGGGTGCTTCACAGGAGCGTCGGGGAGCATGAATCGTCTCCGTTCCTTGGGGCCAGCCGCGGGCGAGAGCGGCACGACGTGGCCGAGCTCGCGTTCGGAGGCCCCGATCTGCCTCGCGCCGGGACCGGACGTGCCGGGTGCCCGTGACGGCGGCGAGAGCCGATGCGTCACCGCCGGGCGTGCACGACTGTCGCGGCTGTCATCCGTCCACCGAGTCGTCGTTCGCGACGCTCGGTCCGGTCTTCACTTTCGGCAATACGACCACGGCGACGGCTTCGTTCGCAACCGGGCCCGGCCAGCGGCGGGCGAGGCTCGTCGTTCGGCACGGGCGGCGCTCGGGGGAACGTGCGGAGCGGGCACCGCACGCCCCGGCGAGGCCGCCTGCTCGTTCCGCCGCTGGGCGGCTCTGGTAGCATGGCGGCCTGGCCAGTAGCGCCAGGGGAGGGAAGCCCATCATGAAACGCAGCATCGTTCTTGCCGTCGTCGTCGCAGCCGGCGCGCTCTCGCTCGCGGGCGTTGCCGCACAGGACGCGATGGTCATCGAGGTGGAGAAGCTCGAGGACAACCTGTACGTCCTGCGCGGGCAGGGAGGCGGCGGGAACACGGCGGTCTTCGTGACGAGCGACGGCGTCGTCGTCGTCGACTCGAAGAACCCGGGCTGGGGCCCGTCGATCCTGGAGGCCATCGGCGATCTCACCGACAACCCGGTGACCACCCTCGTCAACACGCACAGCCACCACGATCACGTGAGCGGCAACGTCGCGTTCCCGGCCAACGTCGACATCGTGACTCACGAGGTGACGGCCGCGAACATGCAGGTGATGCGCGCCTACAGCGGGCGCACGGAGCCGCCGGCCAACGTCTTCGCCGACTCGATGGGCCGCGGGCTGCCGACGCAGACCTTCTCGGAGCGGGCGTCGCTGGGCACGGGCGACGACCGGGTCGACCTCTACCACTTCGGGCGCGGCCACACCGGCGGCGACGCCTGGGTGGTCTTCCCGTCGCTGCGGACGCTCCATTCCGGCGACATCTTCCCGGGCAAGAACCTGCCCTTCCTCGACGCCAACAACGGCGGCAGCGGCGTGGACATTCCCGACAGCCTGCAGAAGGCGCACGACAACATCAAGGGCGTCAACACCATCATCACCGGGCACAGCACGCAGATGACGTGGCTGGACCTGCACGAGTACGCGGCGTTCAACCGCGACTTCCTGGCCGCCGTGCGGGCCGGGCACGCCGCCGGCCAGAGCGTGGAAGAGATCGCGGGCGGCTGGACGATGCCGGACGGCTACGAGGGGTACCGGGCCCCGGCCCCGGCTGGCCTGAGGAACAGCGTGCAGGTGATCGTGGACGGGCTTGAAGGGAACTGACCCGGGCCGGGCATGGCAATG
>JAPOVI010000406.1 GCA_026708265.1 Acidobacteriota bacterium | reverse complement strand
GTCAGCGCCAGCAGGCGGATCGCGGCGACGGCCTCGGGCCAGCGGCCTTCGTGCGTGTCGAGCGCGCGCCCGAGCCGGGCCATCTCGTCGGTGTCGAGGAAGCGGGCGATCTTCTTCCTCGGGTTCCACGCGAGGCCGAGACAGGGGTTGGAGCCGCGCTCGCGCAAGCCCCACTCCTCGGCCCGGAACATCATCGCGCGCAGGATTTCGAGCGCGCGGTTGGCCGCGCCGGGCCGCTCCCGGCTCGCCGCGTCGAACCACGCGGCCACGTCTTGCGCGTCGATGCGGTCGAGCGGCATCCTGCCGAAGGCGGGCAGGATGCGGGCGTTCAGATAGACACGCACGGTCTCGCGGCCCGAGGGCTTCCAGTGCGGATCGGAGCGCCGCAGGTATTCCTCCGTGAACGCCCGGAAGCTCGGCGTCTCCTTCTCCCGCTGGATATCGTCGGCGGGGTTCCCGCCCGCGCGGATGCGCGCGAGCATGTCGCGGGCGCGGCGGCGGGCTTCGGCCAGCTGCATCTCGCCGTAGCGGGCGATCGCGATGCGGCGGCTGCGCCCCTCGATGCGGGCCTGCACGATCCAGACCTTGCGCCCCGACGGGTGGATGCGAAGCCCGAAGCCGGGCAGGGAGCGGTCGAACAGGAACGTCTCCCGGTCTCCCGCCCTGCTCTCTCGGGCCAGTCGCGGCGTGAGGTCAACGGTCGGCATGTTCGCTCTCTCCCTCGTGTTCCGCGCCCCTTCCGGCCAGGGCCGCACCGATGCGGTTCGACACCCGGTCGGCGGCGTCCGTGACCGACCGGTCCGACAAATGAACGTATCGCTCGGTCGTCTCGACCAGCGCATGACCCAGCAGCTTGGCGACCGTCACCATGTCCACGCCGTTCATCGCGGCGACCGAAGCCCAGCTGTGGCGGTTATTCCGGGATCCGTCTTATTCCGGGATGGACGCCTGAAGCTGGCGGAACGCGGGCTCGGCGGGCCTGCATGTCCGGAATAATCACAGGCTGTTCAGGAATGCCAGCACATCGTGGTCGGGTCGATATCGGGTCGGGCGGATCTGCGACGGTACCGTCCGCGCCATGGCCTGCTCCTTCAGTTTCAGGTCGGCGTGCAGGTAGATGTACGTGATCTCGACCGACTCGTGGCCGAGCCACAAGGCGATCACCGCCCGGTCGACCCCGCTGTGCAGGAGTTCCATGGCGCACGAGTGTCGCAGCGAGTGTGTACTGACCCGTTTCCTGTGCAGGGACGGGCATCGCGCCCGGGCCCTGGCCAGGTGTTTGCCCAGGAGGTAGCCGAGCGCGTCATGGCTGAGCGCTCCGCCGCGCTGGTTGGGGAACACGGGATCATCGGGCTGGCCGCGTCGTTCCTTCAGCCACGCCCGCAGCGCCGCGGCGGCGTCCTTGCGTAACGGCGTGCACCGCTCCTTGCGTCCCTTGCCGTGACAGCGCACATGGGCGCCGGCACCGAGCCGGACGTCCTGGCAACGCAGGCCGATGAGTTCCGAGGCGCGCACTCCGGTCTGTACCGCCACGAGCAGCAGGGTGCGGGCGCGGCGGCCGGTTCGGGTCTGTAGATCGGGTGCGCCGAGCAGCGCCTCGATCTCTTCGCGTTCGAGGTAGGCCACAGGTCGGCGGGTGTAGCGCTTGTCCGGGATAGCGAGGACACGCCGGGCCAGGTCGGCGTAGCGGGGCTCGTGCAACGCCACGAAGCGGAAGAACGAGCGGATGGCGGCGAGGCGGGTGTTGCGGGTGCGCGCATCGTTGCCGCGTTCGGTCTCGAGATGGCTGAGAAAGCCGCCGAGCAGCGCGGTGTCGAGATCGCCCAGGGTCATCGCCGTCGGCGGCTTGTTCCGTTGCTGCCGGGCATAGTGCAGCAGCAGGCGGAACGTCGTGCGATAGCTGGCGATGGTATGCGGGCTTGCCTGGCGCTGGCGCATGAGGCGCTCGGTGAAGGACCGGGCCAGCAGCGGCGGGAGATCGGCGGCGTTCATGGCCGTGACCTGCGCGCGTTGCGCTCCACGCGCCGGGCGGCAAGCTGCAGCAGTTCCGGGGAGGCGGTGAGATACCAGTAGGTGTCGCCAACCTTCACATGCCCGAGCCAGGTGGCGAGGCGGGGGATGCGGCGCTCGGCATCGATCCCCTCGCGATACCACCGCGACAGCGTGTTCACCGCAAATGAGTGCCGCAGGTCATGCAGGCTCGTGCGCCACCCGGCCGCCGAACACGCCGGCACTGACCCAGAAGAGCGTGAGCGGTGAGCGCACAGGGCCCGTATCGCAGTGGCGTCGCTGACATGTTCCCGTAACGCAGGATCAGGCGGGCGCCCGCCAGTGAACAAAGCGACGGCTCCTGATGCATGCGTTGTCGGAGCACGGGCGGGGCGGTTCACCTATGTCCGTGGCGTCAGACGATGCGCGAGGCGCTACACCTTCCAGGTTGTGAACCGAGCCTCGTCGAAGCCGATCCGGCGGGGCCAGATTGACGCCGGCTCGCGCCAAGTCCCTTGATGCATTGGCCCGCTGTCCGCGGACGGCACGGTCAACGTGAAGCGCCAAAGGCTCCGGTCAGCTGATCGCGATCGAAGATGCCACCGACTTCCTGATGGTCGCTTCCGTAGAACCGGCCTTCAATCGTGCCATCCGCGTCCTGCATCTGGAAGGTGCCCTGCACCACCGGGATGTTGTCCCACCGGAGATCGGCTCTGCTGCGGCCGTGGCTGTCTTCAAGTCCGATGAAGGCGATATCGACGTCCGGGCGGGCAAAGTCATCGATGTCGATGACCGCATCGCCTTCGATCCGGTCCCGGGTCCGGGTGTCCACACCGACGAGTGCGCCGCGCCAAACCGCCCCGCCAGGCGCGGTGGGAGTGGTGCCGGGCGAGCCGCCGAAGGAGACGGCCACAGAGTCATCCACAATGACGGACACGCTGTCTTCCATCCACTGGCCGTGCACGTTGGCGAAGTCGCCGCGCAGCATTCGATCGGCGAGCGCCTCGACATCCAGAACGCCGGAAGCGATCGCGGTGAAGGTGTCTTCCCCGGCCAGCCGTCCGCCGCGCCGCCAGCTCCAGGGCTCGATGAATG
>JAPOVI010000131.1 GCA_026708265.1 Acidobacteriota bacterium | reverse complement strand
GTCCCGCAGCGGAAACCGGACCACCTCGCTTTCGTTGACCTGCTCGGCTTCGAAGTCGCCCAGCGAATGTCTGGGCCGTGCGCTTTTGAGCAGGTCGATCCGGTCCGCTCCGGCGTTCAGAATCTCCAACGACCCTGCCTTGAACGTTCCGTCGGCCTGAGGACCGTGAGGCATATTCAGGAGGTTCATCCGCGCGTAGTCCACCGTCGGCGCCCCGAGAGTGAGGTTGCAGGCGGCAAGCTGGATCGCGTGCTGGTTGATGTCGAGGCCGCACAGCACGTCCTCCACCAGTTTCCTGTGAAGCGCGTTCCGCTCGTCCCGATCCAAACCCTTCGACTCGGCCATTCGGGCGATGATCGCGCGCAGCGACGCCATCAGCAGCGTCCCGGTTCCGCACGCGGGATCGATGATCCTCAGCCGCGACACGGATTCGGCATCGGCCCAGTCGACGAAGTCCTCGCCGAGCGCGAGCCGCGCCAGCATCACGGCCGACAGGTTGTTGGTGTAGAACGCGCCGTCGCTCCTCGCCGAGCCCAGAATGCGGTGGTACAGCGGTCCCGCGTGGTCGTAGCCGAGTTCGCTCAGCGAGTCCGCGACGCGGTTCGCGCATTCGGCGAGCGTCCGGATGACGTCGTTGACAGCCCGGCTGTCCTGCAACGCGGCAAGCACGCCGAGGGCGGGCCGGAACACCGGCGCGTAGTCCTTCTCGAGAATGGCCTCCCAGGCGATCGCCAGGACCTCCCGGGGATTGCCCGCGCCGGCGACCTTGTCCAGCCGCACGATGGTCCTCATCTCCGGTTCGTCCCGCAGGCGACGCTGAAGCAGGCAGGCGTTGCAGAGCATGAGCGCCGCCACGGTGCAGATGCCCTTCGCTCCGCCGTCGTCTTCGGCGACCAGGCCGAGCGCGTCGGCGAGGGGGCCTTCCATTGCCTCTCCCTGAAGTACGGCGCTTGCGTGCCCGACCACGTCCGCGATCTCGTCCGCGACGATCTGGCCGGGCCTGCCCAGTCCGGAGGCGGCTGCAACATGTGCGTAGATGCCCTGTTCAGCCTCCTTCAAGTCCAACTGGAACTGGTAGTCCCCTCGACCTTCGCCCGCCTCCGAGCCGGCGCGACCCTCCTGCGGCGCTCTCCCGCGAGTGGACTGCTCGTAGACCTTGACGAAGTTCGCGGGAGACTCGGCGAGGCGACCGTCGTGGGCCTGGAGAGCCCGCAGCACCCGGCCCACCGTCTGGTAGCCCTCCGTGCCCCGCATCAGCGATGCGGCCACGTCGCTTCCGGGCTCGACGACGACCGGGACGATTATGTAGCCGAAGCGCTTGCCGGGCGCCTTGCGCATCACGCGGCCCACGGCCTGCACGACATCGACCTGGCTGTCGCGGGGGTCGAGGAACGCCACCGCGTCGAGCGACGGCACGTCCACGCCCTCCGTGAACAGCTTGACGTTGCAGACGATGCGGCACTCGCCGTCGCGCTCGGCTTGGCCCAGGGTGCGAAGCTCCTGGTTCCGCTGCAGTGCGCTGGCCGACGCGTCGAGATGCACGGCGGCGACCTTCATGGCCCGGTCGTCCGCCATCCGGCGGGTGGTCGCCCGCAGGACCTCGGGCTCCATCAGGGCCTGCGCATACCATTTGGAGCGCAGGATCGTGTTGGAGAACGCCATCGTGCGCGGGAGTTTGCCCGGCTGCTCGAGTGCCTTGCCCTCGGTAACGCCGTTCACGGCCAGCGAGACCCCCAGGACGCGCGTCATGTCGTTGGTCGTCGGCGCGCGCTTGCCTCTTCCGGCGCCTTCGATCCCTTCGAGACGCCGCCGCAGGCCCGGCGTGACGCTTGCCTGGCTGACCCCGAGGACGATCACCCGGTAGTCGGAGAGCATCGCGTGCTCCACGGCCTTCTTGAACGGCAGGCGGTGCAGTTCCGGCCCGTACACCGCCTGATCGCCCATGTCGACCACGTCGACGCCCCTTTCCGCGAGCTTGGCCTTCGAGCTGTGCGTGTAGATCCGGGGCGTGGCGGTCATGTAGAGGCGTTTTCGGGCGCGCAGCCGTGCGGCCTCGTGGAACTCCTGGAAGTCGACCGTCGACCGACCCCTTCCGTTCACCCTGGCGCCGGTCGTTCGGTGTGCTTCGTCGGCGATGGCGAGGTCGAACGCCGGCGCGCCGTGCGCTGCCTGCGCTTCCGTCACCCGTCCCAGCGAGTGGTAGGTGCAGAACACCACACGCGTAGCGCCCTCGCCATCGAGCGAGCGGGCGATCTCGGCTGGGTCCGTGGAAACGGGGCACTCGAGCTCGGAGATCCGGATGTCTTCGTTCTCGCTGCGGCCGCCCGCAGTCTGGTCCGAGCACACCACGATGCAGTTGAGCTTGCGCGTCGTCTGGCGGAGCCATTCGCGCCGCGCTTGCGATACCAGCGCGATTGTGGGTGCCGCGAAGAGAATCCGTCCGCCGTCCTCGACGACGTGCTCGGCGATTCGCAGCGCCGTGAAGGTCTTGCCCGTTCCGCACGCCATGACGAGGCGACCCCGTTCGTGGTTCGAGAGGCCTGCGACTGCGTCCTCGATCGCTTCGAGCTGGAGAGGCCACGGTTCCTGGACAGGCCGTTTGGCGTCCTGCTCTTCGACCTGGATGCCGAGCAGCTGCCGGAAGTCGATCTGGGTGACCTGGGGATGGGCGTCTACGATGGCCCGCTCGGCGTTCGGTCCCCACCGGCACGTCGCCACGATCCAGCGCAGGCGGAACACCGGCTGCTGGGAACCGCCCAGGAACTTGTCGATCTCGCCTTTCCCGAGGGTCCGCCCCTCGTCGTAGCACTTGCACTGGATGGCGACCCACTCGCCCGAGGTCCGTCGCGCGACGAGGTCGACTCCGATGTCGCGGCCGTCGAGTCCGGTCAGTTCCTCCCGCTCCGGCCAGTCCGGCCAGCGCCAGATCGCATCGATCTCGAACTCGGGCCGCTGAAGTGCGATCCGCATGAACAGCTGCTCGAACCAGCGGCCCTTCTCTGACTCGTCGCGGCTCTCGGCGCGGATTCGGTCGAGGATGGCACCGGCGGCGGGTCTGCCGCCGAAGTCGAAGGTCATCTGTCGGTCGTCTAT
>JAPOVI010000193.1 GCA_026708265.1 Acidobacteriota bacterium | reverse complement strand
CTCCAGCAGGACGCTCGCCACCTGGGTCTGGTTCTCGGCTATCGCCCACATCAACGCGGTCTGACCGCGGGTCTTCTCGGCCGCCGTCGGGTCGGCCCCTGCCCGCAGGAGGCGGCGGACGACCTCGATCTGGCCGACACGCGCCGCGGTCATCAGCGGGGTCACGCCGCTGGTCCGTGCGACGTTCGGGTCGGCCCCCACATCGAGCAGCAGGTCGACCATCGCGACGCTCGCGTTGAGACAGGCGAGCGCCAGCGGCGTCACGCCATGATCGTCGGCCGCGTTGACGTCGGCGCCGGCGGCGACGAGCAGTCGCGCCATGTCCGCCAGGTCACCGTGGGCAGCCCAATGGAGAGCCGTCGCCCCGTCCCCCTGCGGCTCGTCGACGTCGACGCCGGCGGCCAGCAGCCGCTCGACGCGAGCGGAGTCCGCCATCTTGACCGCGTCGATCAGGGGCAAGTCGACGGCGGCCGGCGCCGGCGGCGCGCCGAGCAGGGCGACGGCCACGAAGGCAACGATCATCGGCAGGATCCGCATGGCTGGTTATCCCCTTCCGCGTGACAGGCTTCTTGACACTCCCGAAACAACGTCATGATAATGCACTCTTACTCGATAGACGCTGCGCTGAAAACTCGCGTGCGCGAGCCGGACGGCCATGAGACCAGACCTGCCCGTACGTCGCCTGCTTTGGCTCGTATCCATCTGCCTGCTCGCCGCCTGGGACGGATCGGCAGCCGTTGCCGCCCAGACGGTTGCGCCGGCGGATCCGGCGGTCGAGCAAGCCGTTGCGCCGGCGGATCCGGCAGCCGAGCATGGCCGAGTGCTCCGCCGCTACTGCGTCGGCTGTCACAACGATCGGACGCTCACCGCCGGGCTGACGCTCCAGAGCCTCGACCTCACCCGTGTCGGCGAAGACCGGCACGAGACCGAGGTCTGGGAGAAGGTCATCCGCAAGCTGAGCACCCGCTCGATGCCGCCGGCCGCCCGGCCGCGGCCCGACGACGCCACCTACGACGAGCTGACCGCCTGGATCGCGGACCGCATCGACGCGGCTGCCGCCGAGCGTCCCGACCCCGGCCGGCGCCACGCCGTGCACCGGCTGAACCGCGCCGAGTACGCCAACGCCATCCGCGATCTGCTGGCGCTCGACATCGACGAGCGGACGCTGCTGCCGCCGGACGATTCGGGCTTCGGCTTCGACAACATCGCCGACGTGCTGTCGGTCTCGCCGATGCTGACCGAGCGGTACCTGTCCGCCTCGCGCAAGATCGCCCGGCTGGCGGTGGGCGATCCCACGCTTCAGCCGACCACGGAGGTTTTCGAGGTCGACAAGAACCTGCGCCAGAACGAGCGGGTCGGCGACGACCTGCCGTTCGGCTCGCGCGGCGGGCTGGCCGTCGATTACTACTTCCCGGTGGACGGCGAGTACGTCGTGAAGATCTTTCTGCTGCGCACTTACGACGGCCGCGTCCGCGGCATGCTCGAACCGCATGAGCTGGAGGTTCGCCTGGACGGCGCGCTGGTCGAGTCGCTGACGGTCGGCGGCCCGATATTCGACGACGACGGCAACTCCACGCGGCGCGATCTCCGCAACGTCCCGGACGACGGCCAGGAGGTGCGCTTCGCCGCGCGGGCCGGCCCGGCGACGCTGGCCGTGAGCTTCGTCGATCAGCAGGCGTACCTGGAAGGGATGCGCCGCCCCGACTACCGCGTCACCAGCTACGAGTACGCCGGCGACCAGACGGTTCCCCCCGGCATCGGGAGCGTGGAGCTGCGCGGGCCGTACCACGTGACGGGCCGGGGCGACACCCCCAGCCGGCAGCGGATCTTCACCTGCCGTCCGGACACGGTGGCGGACGAGATTCCCTGCGCCACCGAGATCGTCACGCGCATCGCGCGGCGCGCGTTCCGGCGCCCGGTGGCAGACGGCGACATCGAGATGCTGCTCGGCTTCTTCGAGGCGGGCCGCGCCCGGGGCGACTTCGATGCGGGCATAGAGATGGCGCTGCGGCGCATTCTGGTCAGCCCGGACTTCCTGTTCCGGCGCGAGACGGACCCGCCCGACACTGGCCCGGGCGAGTCCTACGCCATCAGCGACCTGGAGCTGGCGTCGCGGCTCTCCTTCTTCCTGTGGAGCAGCATCCCGGACGACGATCTGCTGGACGCCGCCGCACGCGGCGAACTGCGCGACCCGGCAGTGCTGGGCGCCCAGGTCCGCAGGATGCTGGCCGACCCGCGCACACGGGCGCTGGTCGACAACTTCGGCGGCCAGTGGCTGTACCTGCGCAACATGCCGCTGGTGACCCCCGACCCGCAGGCGTTCCCCGAGTTCGACACGAACCTGCGCGAGGCGATGACCCGCGAGATGACGCTCTTCCTCGACAGCCAGATCCGCGAGGATCGGAGCGTTCTGGATCTGCTGACCGCCGACTACACGTTCGTCAACGAGCGGCTGGCCGACCATTACGGCATGCGGAGCATCTACGGCAACCACTTCCGGCGCGTCGACCTCGGCGGGCCGCAGGCGGCACGCCGGGGCCTGCTCGGCAAGGGCAGCCTGCTGACCGTCACCTCCTACGCCGACCGCACCTCGCCGGTGCTGCGCGGCAAGTGGCTGCTGGAGAACATCCTCGGCACGCCGCCGCCACCGCCGCCGCCCGACGTACCCGCGCTGGAGGAGAACGACGAGGCGGGCCTCGCTCCGCGCTCGGTCCGCGACCGGCTCGAGCAGCACCGCGCCAACCCCGTCTGCGCAAGCTGCCACCGGATCATGGACCCGCTGGGATTCGCGCTGGAGAACTTCGACGGGGTCGGACGCTGGCGCGACGTAGGCGAGGACGGTACGCCGATAGACGCCAGCGGCACGCTCACCGACGGCACCCCGGTCGACGGTCCCGGCACGTTACGGCAGGCGCTGCGCGGCCGGGGCGGGAACTTCGTGACGACGGTGGCCGAGAAGCTGCTGACCTACGCGATCGGACGCGGGGTGGAGTCGTTCGACGGACCCGCCGTCCGGAGCATCGTGGACGCAGCGGCCGGCGAGGGGTATCGTTGGTCAGCCCTCGTCGAGGGCATCGTCCGGAGCACGCCGTTTCAGATGAG
>JAPOVI010000143.1 GCA_026708265.1 Acidobacteriota bacterium | reverse complement strand
TCGTAGCGGTCGCCGTCGTCGCGGATCTCGAAGAGCTGTGAGAAATCCGGGCTAGGAGTCTGCGCCGCAGAACCGGCGACCCACGACCGCCTTGCCCGCGCAGACTCCCAAAGCGCCCGTGAGGGCGCTCTAGCGCCGCCAACCCGTCACAAGCTCCGGGTCGGCCCCAGCGCTCAGGCGGGCGTGGGCGGAGATCCGCCCGGCGCGGGCTCGAGCGGAGGCTGCTGCCGCTGCAGGAAGGCGCGGTCGATCAGGAAGTTGCGCGTGAACCAGGGGTTGGCCAGCAGCCACCCGGCGGCGGCTCCCCGCACCCCGGCCGGCAGTGCGTCGTGCCAGGGCCGGCCGCGCACGGGGCGGCCGAAACGCTCCGTGAGCCACTTGGCGTACGGCTCGAGACGCGCCCGATCGTAGCGGCCGTCGGCCGCGAGCAGGGTGTCCGCGGCCATCAGCCCCGACTCGACCGCGGGCCGTATACCCTCCCCGCTCGCCGGGTAGGCGAGCCCGGCCGCGTCGCCGACGAGCAGCAGCCCGTCGCCCACCGGCTCGCGCGGTGAGGAACCGCGGAGCAGGTAGGCGTGCCCCGGCCAGCGCGCCGCCACATCGCGCGGGATCTTCCCCGATGCCTGCAGCCAGTCGAAGAAGGCGCGGACGTGCGACCGGAGCCCGCTGGAGTCCTGGCGGCCGAAGCCGACGTTCAGATAGTCGCCCTTGCGGAAGCACCAGCCGTAGCCGCGCAGGTCGGGGCAGAAGAAGAGCTCCGGCGTGTCTCCGGCGATCCGGCAGGCGGCGCCGTTCAGCCGGGGCTCGATCTCCTGTGCGGCGACGATCGGCTCGGCGCGCGGTGCGCGGTTCAGGGTGCGGGCCACCGGGCAGAAGTGGCCGCCGGCTCCGATCAGAACCGGGGCCGCGAGGCGGTCGTTCGCGACCCACGCGTCGCCGCGCCGCTCCAGCGTTGCCAGCGGTTCCCCGACCTCGAGCCGCGCCCCGGAGCGTTCCAGCAGGTAGTGGTCGAACTCGCAGCGGCGGATGCCGTAGCTCACCGGTTCCCCGAAGCGCGTCTCTACCTCGCGACCGGGGCCTCGCGGGCCGAGGCGGCTGGTCCGGAACCCGGTGATCGGTTGCAGGGTGCGTCCCTCGGCATAGTCGGCGGGATCGATCTCCAAAACGTCGAGGACGGGGGGCGTGATCCAGCCGGCGCACAGCTTGTCGCGCGGGAAGCGGGCCTTGTCGAGCACGACGACGTCGAGGCCGGCGCGCCGCAGGCGCCACGCCGAGCTCGATCCGGCCGGGCCGCCGCCGACCACCAGGGCGTCGCAACGGTCCATCACGCCGGCTCCGGCGCCGTCTCGCCCCGATACAGGGCGTCGCGCGTCCAGGCGAGGTCGTTGTCCCCGCCCCGGCGGAACACGATCTGGAAGAGCTGCATCCAGCCGGTCCGGAACGCGGCCTGCGAACCGGCCAGGTACAGCCGCCACGTGCGGAACAGCTCGGAGTCGGTCATGCGGGTCACCTGCTCCTCGGCCGCCTCCAGGCGCGCCAGCCAGTCGGCGCACGTCCGCGCGTAGTGCAGACGCAGGTTCTCGACGTCGAGGATCGACAGGTCCTGCGGTTCCAGGACCGCCTCCGCGACCTCGGACACCGTGGGCGGGTAGGCGCCCGGGAACACGCGCTTGCGGATCCACGGGTTGAGCGCCGCCGGCCGATCGCGGCCGATGAAGTGCAGGAGTCCGCGACCGCCGTCCGGGGGCAGGCAGCGGTCGATCATCTCGCCGAGCGCCTCGTAGTGGGCCGGCCCGACGTGCTCGAGCATCCCCACCGACACGAACGCGTCGAAGCGCCCGCTGACGTTGCGGTAGTCGTCGTGCACAAACTCCACGCGATCGTCCAGCGACTCCTTCCGGGCCCACTCGCGGGCGTACGCCACCTGCTCGCGCGAGAGGTTGAACGAGCGGACGCTGACGCCGTAGTGCCGCGCCATGTACAGGGCCAGCGCGCCCCAGCCGGATCCCGCCTCGACCACCCGCTCGCCCGCCCGCAGGCGCAGCTTGCGGCAGACCAGGTCGAGCTTGGCCTCCTGGGCCTCGTCGAGGCTCATCTCGGGCGTGGCGTAGTACGCGCAGGTGTAGACCATGCGGCGGTCGAGCCACAACCGATAGAAGTCGTTGCCGAGGTCGTAGTGGTGGCCGACGTTGGCAGCGGATCGTCCCCGGCTGTTGGACCGCATCCACAGCCGGCGCCGGCGCTTCGTGGCGGTCCACACCGCCCGGTTGACGCGGAAGACCGCCTCCACCGCGCCCACCAGATCGCCCTCCACCGTGATCCCGCCGTCCCGGAACCCGTCGCCGAGCCCGACGTCCTGGTGCCGAACGATGCGCCAGAGCGAGCGGCGATCGCCGACGCGGACGGTCGCCACCGGGGTCGCCGGAGCGCCGTAGAACGTCGTGCCGTCCCACAGGGCGATTCGCACGGGGGCGTCGCGCATTCTGGCTTGGATCTTGCTTAAGACGTAACGGTCGGCGGACGAGACCGGGCGCGCGGAGCTCTCGCCGCGGGCCCCGGCGGCGACGTCGGCCGACGGCCGGGCATCGGAAGCGGGGGAGTGGTCGGTCATGCCTCGTCAGTCTGCCACAGGTGGCGGCTCGAACCGGTCCGCCGCTCGCGCGGCCCGCCCGGTGCGCCCGAGTGCTACGATCAACGGATCCGCCGTGCGCGGCGGCCCGGGGAGTTCACGCAAGAGAGACTCCGATGGCAGTGTATCGCGACGAGCGCGGGGTGGAATACGTGTCGGTTCCCCTCCCGACGCACGAGGTGACCGACGCCGTGCCGATCGACGCGCGGCGCACCTCGAAACGCGCGGCCCCGAAGCCCGTTCCGTTCTATGCGGGCACGGACGGCGCCGAGCTCGCGCGGCAGCCGCGGGGCCACCGCCGGCAGTGGACGGATGCCCAGTGGCTCGCGTACCGCGAGCAGCTCCAGCTCGAGTCCGAGATGGCCCGGGACGATGCACCGGTTGCGGCGGCCGTGCTCATCAAGGAATGACCACTATAGTTGTCGGCGAGGAGCGACTGCCCGGATGCCCGCGGCGGTCGCGAAGGAGGCTTGCAATGAGAATCGGCTGGCCGGTGGCGGCGATGGCGGTCGCGTTGCTTGCATTGACGGCGGGGCCCGTGGCCGCGCAGGGCGAGGCGCCGCGGACAGCCTGGGGCGCGCCCGACTTGCAGGGTGTCTGGGACTTCCGCACGATCACGCCGCTCCAGCGGCCGGAGGCACTCGGCGACCAGGAGTTCCTGACCGCGGAGGAGGCGGCGAACCTCGAGCAGGAGGCGGTGGATCGCGACGTTCGGCTCTGGGAGGCGGAGGCGCGCCGAACGGAGGCCGGCGGCCGGGTCGGCGCCTACAACAACTTCTGGATGGACCGCGGCACCAACGTCGTGGGCACCCGCCGCACCTCTCTCATCGTGGATCCGCCGAACGGACGGATGCCTCCGCTGACGGAAGAGGGCCAGCGGCGCGCGGACGAGCGGCGCGCGTACCGGGCGGAGCACCCGGCCGACTCGTGGCTAGACCGCAGCTCCTACGACCGCTGCATCCTCGGCTTCAACCAGGGACCGCCGATGACGCCGGGCGGCTACAACCAGAACATGCAGCTGTTCCAGACCGAGGACCACGTCGTGGTGGTCAACGAGATGGTCCACGACTGGCGCATCGTTCCGCTGGACGGCACCCCGCGGCCCGGCATCGACTCCTGGACCGGCGAGTCGCGCGGGCGCTGGGAGGGCGACACCCTCGTGGTCGAGACGATCGACTTCAGCGCCAAGCACAACTGGCGGGGCACGACGCCGGACCGGCACCTGATCGAGAAGTTCACGCGCGTCGACGCCGACACCCTGCTCTACGAGTTCACGGTGAGCGACCCCGGCACATGGACCTCGTCGTGGACCGCCCAGGTGCCGATGCAGCGCAACGACCTGCCGCTGTACGAGTACGCCTGCCACGAGGGAAACTACTCGCTGGAGGGGATCCTGGCCGGCACGCGCGCGGACGAGCGCAAGGCCGCGGCGGCCGCGAAGTAGCGGCCCGGCACTGCCATCGAGGAGACCACCGGGGAGGGGGCAGCGGGCGCCTTCGCCCGGTGGGATCCTTGAAGATCCTCAATCGACCTGAGGATCTTCAAGGATCTCCGGATTCCGACGCCGCCCATGCGGCCCTCGCGGGAGAGTCGGGTACTGGCGGCCACGGTAGCGAACGCGGTGGTGGTGAAGCTTGGTAGCGAAGGTGTGCCCCGGCGCACAGTCGTCCAGCATCGCCCGGATTGCCTTGAGTCGAAGGAGGGACACCTCGTCACGCGGCGAGAGCGTGCTGTAGCTTCACCTCATTGTCTCTGGCGGTGAAAGCAGTCTTCTCGGTCACCTGCACGTTGCGCTTCGACTCGGCCGGCTTCCGGGGGAGGTCGTGCGTGGCCACCTCGACCCTGCCTGCACGCACTGCGTCCACTGCCGCGACCCAGTCCTGCTCCGCCGGGGCGTTGGTTTCGTCGAAGAACTCCTGAACCGCTGCCCGTAAATCCGCGAACGTCTCGGCGCCGTCCGCGAAGTCGGCGAGCACGTCCCTGAATGTTCGCCGGAAGGCAGCGTGAGCCTCCTCGAACGATCGACCGACCGCCGCCATTCCTCCGGGATTCACCCCGTAGAACCAGACGACGTCGTCCGCCTCGCGCACCGAGACTGCTCGGCCGTTCTTCGCTCGTACCTCAGCCACGAAGCCGTTGCCGAACACCGTGTCGCGGTACGAGAAGAGTAGCGGCCAACAACGTTCTGCTCGGGATTCCTGTGACATCGGGATCTCACGTTCGCCAGCGGGCGCCGCGAAACGCTCCACCACCCACGTGCCCCGCCGGCGCAACGAGTGCATCTCTGCGACAGCCCGCCGTCCGGACTGTCGCAGAGATGTGCCAATCTGCGCCAAGCGCTATTGTTCCGCCTCCGCTGCAGCGCCCTCCGGAAGGCGCAGCGCGGCCAGCGAGCCTGCGAACGAGCCGCCCCGCCCCACCTGCACGATGATGTACTGCTGACCCTCGTGCAGGTAGGTCATCATCCCGTACTGCCCGGGGGCCGGGAGGTCGACCGTGCCGAGCTTCTCGCCGGTCGCCTTGTCGTGCGCGTTCAGCACGGGCGGGCCGTTCGAGCCCTCGGTGGCGAGCAGCAGGCTGCCCGTGGTCATGAGGATGGCCCGCGCGCGGGCGGCCCCCGTGCCCGACAGGTCGATGCCCTCGAGCGCCGGGTGGCGCTTCATCTGCTCCGACGGCTCGCCTACGGGAACCGCGAACACGTGCTCGCCGGTGTTCATGTCGATCGCCGTGATCTTGCTGAACGGCGGCTTGTAGATCGGCAGGCCCTGCGGTCCGGCCCAGCCGACGCCCCCGCCCTGGACCCAGTCGGAGATGGTCGTGCCCGTCGTCGTGCACTCGCCGGAGTCCGACGTGCAACTGTGAATGTCGGCGTCGGTCTCGGCCCCCGGCCGTACCGTGCGCCCCGAGCAGCCGTGCCCGTTCGCCTGGTAGAGGTAGCCGGTCTCCGGGTCGAGGGTCGCCGGGTGCGTGATGTTGACGCCCCCCGCGCCGCACGCGATCCACGGCCGCGGCTCGGTGTGGTTGTTCGGGAGCGGCGGCATGTAGGGCCCGCCCACCCGGAAGCGGCCCAGGATCTCGATGGCCTCCTGCCGGAGCTCCGGCGTCAGGTCGATGAGGTCGTCCTCGCTCAGCCCGAGCGGGTTCAGCGGCGCCGGCCGCGTCGGGAACGGCTGGGTCGGCGAGAGCTGCTCGCCCGGGACGAGGGACGCGGGCACGGGGCGCTCCTCGATGGGCCAGACCGGCTCCCCCGTCTCGCGGTTGAAGGCGAAGGTCATCCCCTGCTTGGTGGTCTGGATGGCCATCGGCACTTCCCGGCCGTCGACGGTAACGTCGACCAGGATCGGCACGTTGGGCAGGTCGTAGTTCCAGATCGGGTGGTGCACGGTCTGGAAGTGCCAGGCCCGCTGGCCGCTCTCGACGTCGATGGCGATCGTACTGGTGCCGAACAGGTTGTTCCCCGGCCGGAATCCGCCGTAGTAGTCGATGGTGGGCGAGTTGGTCGGGATGTAGACGATGCCGCGCTCGAGGTCGGCCGACAGGGGCGCCCACGAGGAGACGTCGCCGGTCCAGTCCCAGGCGTCGTTCTCCCACGAGTCGAAGCCGAACTCGCTCTCCGTCTGCGGGATGATGTTGAACTTCCAGCGGTGCTCGCCGGTCCGCGCGTCGTAGGCCAGGATGTCGCCCGGCACGTTCTCGATGCGCGACTGCGAGTAGCCCTGCTCGTGGGAGTTCCCGACCACCACGGTGCCGTTGACGACGATCGGGGGCGACGAGTTGGTGATGTAGCCGACGTCCATCGGGATCCCCTCGTAGGGGTCGTACTCGTGGCCGAGGTCGGCCAGCAGGTCGACGACGCCCGTCTCCGGGAAGCCCTCGATCGGCACCGGCCTGCCGAAGCCCTCGAGGTGCTCGCCGGTCTTCGCGTCGAGCGCGTGCAGGAAGAAGGCGGGCGTGATGATGTAGATGACGCCGCGCCCGTCGATCTCGGCGTATCCGACGCCCTTCCCGTAGCTGGCGCGCATCGACTCTTCCCAGCGCCGCGTGTTCGGCTCGCGGTACGTCCACAGCGTCTCGCCGGTAGCCGGGTCGATGGCGGCGATGGTGCGCCGATAGCCGGCCACGGTATAGAGGATGCCGTCGATGTAGCTCGGCGTGGAGCGCGAGAGATACAGCGGGTGCGGGCCGAAGTTGTCGCCACGCCAGACCCACGCCACCTCGAGGTCCTCGAAGTTCCCGGCGTCGATCTGGTCGAGCGGCGAGTAGCGGGTGCCCCAGGCGTCGCCGCTCTGGTAGCGCCACTCCCCGTGCGGATTGCCGCGCTCGGTCTGGGCGTCTGCCGGCGCCGGCAGGACGAGGAGGCTGCCGAGGGCCAGCGCCACGCCGGGCGCGAGCCATCCTCGTCGGACTCGATGCTGAACTGCTCTCATAAATCCCCTCCCGATCTGCTGAGCGGACACGCCGCGGAACCTCCCGACGGACGGGGTGCTAGTCTACCGGCAGTCCGCCGGTCGACGCCACGTCCGGGGGGCCGACCCGGAGCTTGCGACGGGTTGGCGGCGCTAGGGTCGCTCGCGGTCGTCCCTGCCGCGGGATCCGAAGCCGCGGGGTCCGCGGTCCCTTCTGCCGCCGAGGCGCAGGAACTCCCGCTCGAAGGTTGCCATCTGCTCCGGCGTCAGCACATCGGCGATGGCGGTTCGGAACGAGCCCTGCTCGGCCGTCAGACGCTCCCGCATCTCGCGGCGGAGGGTCCGGAAGCGGTCGCGGCGGGCGTCGAAGAGCGCGCCCAGGCGTGCCGCCTGCCCGTCGCTGAGATCGAGCCGGTTCGACATCCGCTCCACCAGGCGCTCGGTGCCGCCCGGCGGCCGCAGCCCGTCCCGGCCGATGCCGCGATCCGGGCGCCCGCCCCGGTCGAGCCAGGGGGCCGCCACGATCCCCGCGCCGAGCCCGGCGAGGAAGACGACCAGCACGAACAGGCCGATCCAGAGGCGCGTACGCGTATCGGTCATCGTTCCCGCTCCGTCATTCCGGGCCAGGAGTCTGCGCCGCAGAACCGGCCCTGGAGTACGCCGTGCCCGCGCAGACCCCCAACGCGCCCGTCAGGGCGCGCTCGCGGCCAGGAGCTCGATCAGCACGTCGTCGGTCAGCTCGGACTCGTCCTGCCACAGCACGGTGACCGCCTCCATGGCGGGGTCCGACGCCAGGCCGGACTCGTTCCCGCCGTCGTCCGCCGCCCACGCCGCGGCGAGCTCGGTGAAGTCGACCGCCTCGTCCACGTTCGCCTCGGCGGCTGGGCCCGCCCCCAGCGCCGCGGCCACGAACAGGGCGCCGGCCACGGGTGCGAGGCGGAGGGTCCACGCGCGCCAGTTCAGCGCGTCCAGCCAGCCGAGCGCGGCCGCGGCAGGCTGGCGCTCGGGCAGTGCGGCCATGACGCGCGCGGTGAAGGCGGGCGACACCGGCCGGTCCGGCCGGGCGGCGACCGCGGCCCGGGCGGCGCGTTGCGACTCGAGCGCGGCCCGGCAGTGCGGGCAGGCTTCGAGATGCCCCGCGAGCCTGGCGAGGCGCTGCGCGTCGAGGGTCCCGTCCGCGGCGCGCGCGAGCAACGGTGCCGCCTGATCGCAGGTCATCGGTCTCTCCCCGGGCCGGTCCGCGCGGGCCTCCGCGACGTCCCCGCGTCCGCCGCACGCGGCCGCAGCAGCGCCCGCATGTGGCGGCGAGCCCTAAAGATACGAGATTCCACAGTGCCGATCGGCGCCGCCGTCACGATCGCGATCTCCTTGTAGTCGAGGCCCTCCACGTCGCGCAGGACGAGGGCGAGGCGGAGCTCTTCGGGAAGCTCGCCCAGCGCACGATCGATGGTCTCGCGGGTGACGAGCGCCGTCTCGGCGTCCGGTGTCGGCGCAACCGGCTCGCCGCCGGGCCGCGCGTCGGCCTCGTCGTCGAGGCTTTGGCCGATGACGGGCTGCCGCCCGCGGCGCTCGCGATGGGTGCGCGCGACGTTGGTCGCGATGCGGTAGAGCCACGTCTTGAACGAGCTCTCCCCGCGAAACCGTCCCAGACCCCGCCAGGCGCGCACGAACGCTTCCTGCGCCACGTCCTCGCCGCCACCGGGATCGCCGACGAGCGCCGCCGCGAAGTTGACGAGCCTCGCCTGGTACTTCACCACCAGCCCTTCGAAGGCCGCAACGTCGCCCGACCGTGCCTCGTCCACCGCCGCACGGTCGGGGTCGACGGCCGGACGCGAGGTGCCGTTCGGGACACCACCGACTCCGACGACCCCGTCGACCGTCCCGGTCGCTGCGCTCTCCAGGTCCACCTGTCGATTCGGCGGCCCCCATGGCCGATCTCGCGCCGGGGCCAGCATACGCGGAGGCTCCGCCCCCAACCCACCAATCGTCGCCGGATGGCTCCGCCTGATGCCCGGCCAACCCTCCAGTCCGCACCGTTCTCGCGGCGCAGGCTCCTCGTCACAGACCCGTCGCGGCCGATGGTTATTCCCGGGCCGGGTCCGTGGCCGCGGGGGAAGAAACCCCTGCCGCCCGCGGTCGGTAGGGACAGTTGGCGCACAAGGAGGCCACATGCGAATCGACGTCAAGAGACTGATTGCCTTCGAGGGACGGCGCGGGAAGGTGGCGGCGGCCGTCGCCGCGTTGCTCGTCGTTCTGCTCGTCGCCGCGTCCGTCAGCGAGGCCCAGCGCCGCGGCCGCGGTGGCCGTGGCGGTTTCGGCGGTGGGCGCCCGGCCGCAGCGCTGCTGCCGTTGCGGCAGCTCGAGCTGAGCGAGGAGCAGCGCGAGCAGGTCCGGGCGGCCGTTGCCGAGAGCCGCGAGGCCGGCCGCGACACGGCCCGCGCGATCCGCGATGCACGCCGAGGGATCGGAGAGGCGGTCGCCGCGGAGGCGGTGGACGAGGAGCGGATTCGGGCGCTCGCCGCCGATCTCGGCAGGCTGCAGGGCGATGCCGCCGTCGGCCGGGCGAACCTGCGCGCGGCCCTGTGGCGGCTGCTGACGCCGGAGCAGCAGGCGCGCGCGGCCGAGATCCGGGCGGAGCGGGCGGTGCGGCAGGAGGAGCGTCGCGAGCGCCGCCGAGACTGGCTGGAGGAGCGCCTCCGGGACCTCGATCGCTGACGCGCGGTCCGTCTCGATGCTCGACTGCAGAGCGGGAGGGCTCGGCCGGGCGCCGGGTCCTCCCGCCTCCGTCACGGCAGGCCGCAAGCGCCGCCCAGGATGCCTCAGCCGGCGCGGTTGCCCACCGGTTCCGCGATGGGCCGGACCGCCACGGGAGCCGCCCTCGGATCCCGGACCGCCGGCCTCGGCACGACGGTCACCTCCTGCGCGGTCAGGTCCCCCGGCTTCGTCGGCGACGGCAGCAGCGTGAACTCCAGGATGACGTCGCGACTGGGAAGCTCCGCCGTGTTGATTCCCGCCCGCTGCAGCTCGCTGCTGTGCACGAAGGTCGACCCGTAGGGCGAGTCCTGGCGCTTGGTGTCGGTCACCCAGAGCGGTCCCGTGAAGAAGCGCAGGTAGCGGATGAAGCCGTACCCCTTGAGGGAGTCGTACCAGTGGCAGAGGCCGCGGACGCGCGACCCTTCCTCGCCCCACTCCGGCCCGCGCGTCTCGCCCGGCAGCAGGCCCGGAATCAGGTAGCCGGAGACGTACAGGTCGGCCTCGCGGCGCAACTCGCCGGACACGTTGTCGAAGGCGACCACCTCCACGCGGCAGCCCATGTTCTGCAGGGCGCGCGCCACCTTGGCGAAGTCCCCGTCGCCGGTGGCGAGCAGGACGCGGTCGATGTTGCGGGCCTCGAGCAGCGCGTCGACGGCCATGTCGAGGTCGCTGTCGGCCTTGCCGGTGCGCCGGCCGTCATCGTTGACGTACCATTTGACGCGCTTGACGATGACCTTGTAGCCGAAGTCGCGAAGCGCCGCCTGGAAGCTCCGGACGTTGCGCTTGTAGTCCTCGTCCGTCTGGGCCCGCTCGGCATCGAACGACGTGTAGGAGTTGAGCCGCAGCGCGTCGGCGCCGTCGCGGCAGGCGAACTCCCGGAGGACGTCGTAGCGCAGGCCCCGCCCCCCGTTTCGCGTGATGTTCTCGGTATCGACGTAGACTCCGACCCGCATGGATCCTCGCATCGCTCGCGGCCGGCAGGCCCGTCGCAAGCCCCGAATTCCAGTATACGTGCTTCGTTGCGCAGCCCCGCCGCGGCCCACCCGGCGGGCCGTCGCCGCGGGGTCCGGAACGGCGGCGGGTGGCTTCTTGCCCGGTCTCCGATGGCGCGCCCGCGGTCGGCTTGACGAATCCCGACAAGGCCCCAAGAATCGGGCTGCATGGCCAAGACCGGCCAGCAGCCCGTGCCGCCCATCGAAGAGGCGGTCCGGTGCCCGCTGCTCGACCGGGATCCCGAAGCGTGGCTGCGCTGCTGCACGGCGCGGTTCCTGCCGGTCGCCCGTCGGGTTGCCGGCGACGATGCGACGGCCCGCGATGCCCTGCAGGAGAGCTGGATCATCGTGCTGGAGAAGCTGTACCAGTATCGAGGCGAGCCTCCCGCATGCGGATGGGTCGGGGCGATCGTCCGTCACGAGACCGGGCGCGCGGCGGCGAAACGGAACCGCGAGGCGCCCCTCACGGCCGAGCCATCCGACGTGGGCGCGGCGAGTCTCGAGGGGACGCTCTACAGGCGGCAACTGGTACGCATCCTGCTGGAGGCGATCGACCAGTTGCCGCCGATCTATCGCGACGTCGTACGGCTGCGGGATCTCGACGAACGCCCCGCCGCCGAGGTGGCGCGGGAACTGCATATCTCCCGTTCCAACGCGGCGGTCCGCCTGCACCGTGCGCACAAGCTGCTGCGCAGGCACCTCGTCCGCAGCCTCGGCCCGCCGCAGCAGGATCCGTAATCGCCTTGGGTTCGGCAGGCCCTCCGGCCCGGACTCCGGGACCTCTGTAATCGAACCCCCCTCCGCCCCCTCTATGCAGAAGAGAACGGGATTGCCCCGAACCCGGGAATCCAGGGAGGAGGGATCGAGATCATGACCTCGCGAAAGGCAGGATCCGGCGTCCGGCCTCGTGCCGGTGGGAGGCACCGCGAACGGGCGGCGACCCGGCGAACCGACCTGATCGTCCCGCGCGGGAGCCACGTGCCCGGCTCCGCGAAGTACCGGTTGCTCTCCCGGGCGCGCCGACGGGCTCAGGAAGCTGCGCGCCGCGTCCTGGTCGCGGTGGCGACCTGGGCCGTGCTCGCCACTTCCGCGACGCTTGCGCAGACGGTCGAGGGGGAATTCGAGCGCACGATTGCGGTCGGCCGAGGCGCCCTGGTGCTGGACGTCCGCACGGGGAGCGGACGGATCGCGGTGACCGTGGGCGAACCGGGCGTCGCCCGGGTGTTCGGATACATCCGCGGCTACGCCGACGGGTGGACGCCGGATGCGCCCGCCGTCGTGGCGGACCGTGTCCGGACCATCGAGATCGACCCGCCGATCGTCCTCGACGGGGACGTCCTCCGGGTCGGCCACCTGGACCGCTCGCGGCACCGGCAGGTCGGCATCAGCTACGACCTGGTCGTCCCGGCGAGCACTACCGTACGCGCTCGTACCGGGACGGGCGACGTGCGCGTCGAGGGCGTCACGGGCGCGGTCGACGCGAGGACCGGCTCCGGCAGCATCGAGCTGACTGCCATAGGCGGCGACGTCGACGTCCGGACGGGGGCCGGACCCATCGGCATCACGGGGCTCGACACGGCGTTGCGAGCCCGCGCCGGGACCGGCCGGATTCGTGTTGCGGGCGCGCCGGGCGGGCCCTGGGCCCTCAGCACGGGGTCGGGAGGCATCCAGGTCAGCCTGCCCGACGATGCGGCGTTCGAGCTCGATGCGCGGACGCACTCGGGCGAGGTCCGCACCGAGCATCCGGTCGTCGCCCTCGACGAGGCGCGCCGCGGGCAGCTCCAGGGCACCGTTCGGGGCGGCGGGCCCAGGGTGACCCTGCGCACCGGTGCCGGCAGCATCGCAATCGAGTGAAGCGGCCAACCGGAGGGACACCAGCTTCAAGTCGTGTGCCCGCGCGCGGGGTCGTGGCCGCTCGAAGAGTTCGCGCCGCTTCTCCGCCTGGGTCGCGTCCCCGCGCGCGGGGTCGTGTCGGGTTGCGGCGCGGGCGGTCCGCCCTCCTGCAAGTCGTGTCCCCGCGCGCGGGCTCTTCCGACACGGGCGCGGGACCGCTCGCCGCTGGTTGCCCGCGGCCGGCGGGGGTAGTAGGCTGCCCACGGATCCGATGAGGCTCGCGCCCCTTCGCCGAGGTCTGATCGCGCTCGCCGTCTCGGCCGCCGCGGCCGGGCTCCGGGTGCCGGTCTCGGCGCAGCCGGCCGCGCCCGCCGGCCCCTCGCCGGCCGCGGAGCAGGCCGAGCTCTTCGAGTCGACCGTCCGCCCGCTCCTCGCCGACAACTGCTACGCGTGTCACAGCGGGCGCGTCGACCCGCCGTTCGGCGGTCTGCGGCTCGACAGCCGCGAGGGGCTGCTGGCAGGCGGCGACTCGGGGCCGGCGGTCGTGCCGGGCCGCCCGGCGGAGAGCGCGCTCGTGGAACGGCTCCACGGACGCCCCGTGCTGATGCCGCCGACGGGGCCGCTCGCGGACGACGACATCGCTGCCCTCACGCGGTGGGTCGCGGTGGGGGCGCCGTGGCCCGAGGCTGCCGCGGCCGGGGCTGCCGACCCGCCGGACCCGTCCGCGCCGTTCGACCTACCCGAGCGGCGGCGCGCCCACTGGGCGTGGCAGCCCGTGCAGGATGCGCTGCCGCCGGTTGTCACCGACGAAGGCTGGCCGGCGACGCCGGTCGACACGTTCCTCCTGGCGGCGCTGGAGGATGCCGGTCTGGCGCCCGCACCCGATGCGGACCGCGCCACGCTCATCCGGCGCCTGTCGTTCGATCTGCGCGGGTTGCCGCCGACACCCGCCGAGATCGCACGCTTCGTCGCCGACGACTCGCCCACGGCCTACGCCGATCTCGTCGACCGCTTCCTCGCCTCGCCCCACTTCGGCGAGCGGTGGGCCCGGCACTGGATGGACCTGTTCCGCTACAGCGAGTCGCACGGCAGCGAGGGCGATCCCGACATCCCCTTCGCCTGGCGCTACCGCGACTACCTGATCCGGGCCTTCGACGGCGACGTCCCCTACGACCAGTTGATCCGCGAGCACCTGGCCGGCGACCTGTTGCCGGAGCCGCGCCTCGACGCCGACGGCCGGACCAACGAGTCGATGCTCGGGCCGACCCAACTCCGCCTGGTCGAGCACGGCTTCCAGCCGGTCGACCCGTGGGAGGACCGGGTCAAGTGGACCGACAACCAGGTGGACGTGGCCTCGAAGGCCTTCCTGGGGCTCACGGTGTCGTGCGCGCGCTGCCACGACCACAAGTTCGACGCCATCAGCCAGAAGGACTACTACGCGTTCTTCGGCACGCTGTACGGGGCGCGGCCCACGATGCGCGCGGTCGACGCGCCGGCCGTCCTGGAGACGAACCGGGACGCGCTCGCCGCGCTCAAGATGGACATCCGCGGCCGGCTGGCCGACGCCTGGAGCGCGGCGGCGGAGGGCGTCGCGGCGGAGCTGCTGGCCGGGCTTGAGCCGGAGGCCGGAGATGCCGAGGACGCGGCAGCGGAGGACGCGGCAGCGGGGGACGCCGCCGAGGCCGCGGCAAGCGCGGGGGGAGCCGGGAAGCCAGCGCAGGATCCGACCTCCGGCAGCGTCCTCGCCGTGTGGCGGGCGTTGGCCGCGGTCGACGCCGCCGAGTTTCCCGGGGCCTGGCACGAGCTGCGCGCGCACTGGGAGGCCGAGATTCCGGCCCGCGAGCGCTTCAACGCGGAGCACTTCGAGCTGCTGTGGGACCTCGGCGGCCCCGACTACGCCGCCACCATCGGCCACGGGACGGGGCGTCCGGACGCGCCGTCGAAGCCGGGCGAGTTCGCCATCGAGCGGCGCGGCGACCGCCTGCTGAACGGCATCCATCCGGCCGGCGCCTACACCCACCTGCTGTCGACGAAGCACCCCGGCGTCATCCAGACGCCCCGCTTCCGGATCGACAGCGACTACCTCAGCTTCCGGGTGCTGGGCGGGGACCTGAGCTTCGTGCAGCTCATCATCGAGAACTACTCCGTCCCGCGGGGCGGCATCTACCACCTGCGCTACAGCCCGAAGACGGACGCGATGACATGGGCGCAGTGGGACACCGAGTTCTGGAGGGGCTTCACCGCCTACATCGAGTTCGCCACGCAGGACGACGCCACCCGCTTCCAGCTCGATCCCGAGGACGCCCGCCTGCGCCACCGGCCGACGCGGCGCGGCGACGGCCGCTCGTTCATCGGGGCCGGCCGCATCGTGGCCCACGACGAGCCGCGGACGCCGAAGGAGACGGTCGTCCCCGTCCTGGCGCTGCTCGGCGGGCCCGCGAGCGCCGCGGCGACCGGCACGGAGACGCCCCGTGCGGCAGTCGGTCCGGCGGGCCCCGGGGCCTCCCGTGCGGCAGTCGGCCCGGGCGTCGACCGTGCTGCGCGATACGAGGGGCCGGCGTCGCGCGAGGATCTCGCGGAGTGGATCGGCCGCCGGGCGGGCGAGGCGGTCGCCGCCTGGCGCGACGACCGGCTGACGGAGCGGCAGGCGGCGTTCCTCGACGAGCTCGTCCGTGCCGATCTGCTGCCGCGCTCGCTCGAGACGCTGGTCGCGCTGCGGGAGCCGGTGGCCGAGTACCGCCGGCTCGAGCGCGCCGTGCCGGTGCCGCGCCGGGCCCCCGGCGTCATCGACGAGGCGGCGCCGGACCAGCCCCTCCTGGTGCGCGGCAGCCACCGCAACCCCGGCGAAGTCGTGCCGCGCGGGTTCCTGACCGCGGTCGACGGCCGGCCGTACCCCGATCCCGGGCTCGTCCGTCTCCAACTGGCCGAGGCCGTGACCGACCCCGGCAACCCGCTGACCGCCCGCGTCGCCGTCAACCGGGTATGGCGGCACCTGTTCGGCTACGGCATCGTGCGTACCGTCGACAACTTCGGGCGCCTCGGCGATCCGCCGTCGCACCCGGCGCTTCTCGACCACCTCGCCCGCGGATTCGTCGACGACAGCTACTCGATCAAGGGTCTCGTCCGGCGGCTGGTGCTGAGCCGCGCCTACCGGATGGGCAGCCAGGCCTCGGCCCGCGCCGCCGAGCACGACCCGACCAACCGCCTGCTGCAGCACGCCAACCTGCGGCGCCTCGACGCGGAGGCCATCCGCGACGCGATGCTGTCGATCTCCGGGCGGCTCGACCCGACGATGTACGGCCCGTCGGTGCCGGTGCACTACGCGGCGCGGCGCGGGCTGACCGAGGGCGACCCCGACAACGGGCCGGTCGACGGCGACGGGCGGCGCAGCATCTACCAGGAGATCCGGCGCAACGCGCACAACCCGTTCCTGGAGGTCTTCGACCTGCCCAAGCCGGCGACCACGCGCGGCCAGCGGGACACTACCAACGTCCCGGCCCAGTCGCTCGCGCTGCTCAACAGCCCGTTCGTCATCGGGCAGGCGGCCGAGTGGGGGCGGCGGCTCGCCGAGGGCGAGGCGTCGTCGATCGACGGCAGGATCCGGCACATGTTCGTGAAGGCGCTCGCGCGCCCGCCCGACGAGACGGAGGTCGCACGGGTCGCCGACTACCTGCACGCGACCGCGGCGGCGCGGGGTGTCGACCTGTCGCTGCTGCTCCACGATGCCGCGGTCTGGCAGGACGTCGCCCACAGCCTGTTCAACCTGAAGGAGTTCATCTTCATCCCGTAGCTCTCCAACCGCGCGCGTCGGCGCCGGACGTCAGCCGACGCGGCCTGCGGGTGGGCCGCCCGGGCGGCCGGACACGCTGCCGACGTTCGGACACGCTGCCGACAAGAGGTCATCGACGATGCCCTTCGATCCACGCCACCACCCGGGGCCGCGGCCGTTCCTGACGCGCCGGGAGATGCTGCGCCAGACATCGACAGGCTTCGGCTGGCTGGCGCTGACCGCGCTGATGGCCGACCGCGCCTACGCGGGGCTGTCGCCGGGGCGCGCCGGCGCGCAGGGCGGGGCCGCGGCGGCCGCCGCGGACGGTCCCCTGGCCGCCAGGGCGCCCGACTTCACGCCGCGCGTGAAGAACGTCATCTTCTGCTACCTGTCGGGCGGGCTGTCGCACGTCGACTCGTTCGATCCGAAGCCGCGTCTCGCGGCCGAGGCGGGCCGGCCGATGCCGTTCGAGACCGAGCGGACGATGTTCAACCAGGACGGGAACATCTGGCCGAGCCCGTGGGCGTTCACCCGCTACGGCGGAAGCGGCATTCCGGTCAGCGCGCTCTTCCCCCACATCGGGAGCGTGGCCGACGAGCTGACGGTCATCCGCTCGATGACGGCGCCGTTCATGGAGCACGCCCAGGCCAACTTCTACTTCCACTGCGGCATGCCGTTCACGGGCTTCCCGAGCATGGGGGCCTGGGTGACCTACGGCCTCGGGACGGAGAACCAGAACCTGCCCGGCTTCGTCGTCCTCGGGAGCGGCGGCATTCCGCTCGGCGGCATCAACGTCTTCGGCAACGGCTTCCTGCCCGCCGTCCACCAGGGCTCGCTCATCTACCCGGAGCACGCCGAGCCGCTGCACAACGTCCGCCCGAGCGAGACCGATGCCGAGCAGCGCGCCCGGCTCGCCTTCATCGGCGACCTCGACCGGGAGTTCCTGCGCCGCACCGACCGCGAGGCGCGCGTCGAGGCCGCCATCGACAACTACGAGACCGCCTACCGGATGCAGACCGCGGTCCCCGAGCTGACGGATCTCCGCGGCGAGACGGAGGCCACGAAGCGGCTCTACGGCCTCGACTCGCCCAACGCCTCCACCGCCGCCTACGGGCGCCAGTGCCTCGTGGCGCGCCGGCTCGTCGAGCGCGGCGTCCGCTTCGTCGAGCTGACGATGGTCGGCACCGACGGCATGGGCCAGGCCGCCAACCCCTGGGACCAGCACACGAAGCTCGAGGAGGGCCACGCCGCCAACGCGCTGACCGTCGACCAGCCGGTGGCCGGCCTCGTCAAGGATCTGCGGTCGCGCGGCCTCCTCGACGAGACGCTGGTCGTCTTCTCCGGCGAGTTCGGCCGCACGCCGTTCGTCCAGGGCACCAACGGCCGCGACCACAACCCCTACGGCTTCAGCCTCTGGCTCGCCGGCGGCGGCCTCAAGCAGGGCTTCATCTACGGCCGCACCGACGAGTACGGCTACCGCGTGGTCGAGAACGCCCACACCGTGCGCGACCTCCACGCCACGGTGCTGCACCTGCTGGGCCTCGACCACCAGGCCCTCACCTACCGCTTCGGCGGCCGCGACTTCCGCCTGACCGACGTCGACGGCCACCCGATCCGGGGCATCCTGGCGTGACCGCCTGGGAACGGTGTCCGACGGCTGTGGCTAGGGGCTCCGCGTAGGGGCGATTGGTCGCGTTTTCTGGGCGATTGGTGATCACGCGGACGGATCACGGGCCCAGCGCGCCGACCGGGATGACGCCCACGTCTCCGGGTTTCACGCTGCCGTAGCCGCTCGGGACGATCACGGCCAACGCGGACGGGGGGCCGTGGTCGCTCCGCTCCAGGCGCCGGGCCAGCCGGCGCAGGCTCCGGGCGCCGTCGTCCACCCAGCGCTCGCCCAGCTTGACCTCGAACGCCGCCCAGCGGCCGTCCGCGGCCTCCACGACGGCGTCCACCTCCAGGCCGTCCTTCTCGCGGTAGTGGAACACCTGCGCGTCGGCGGCCTGGGCGTGGACGCGCAGATCGCGGATGACCAGCGACTCGAACAGCAGGCCGAGGAACTCGAGGTCCGCGGTCAGGCGAGCGGGCGTGGCTCGCAGGGCGGCGACCGCCAGCGACGGGTCGACGAAGTGCCGGACGGGCATCTGCCGGAGCGCGGTTCGCGACCGCAGGTGCGGCGACCAGGCCGGCTGGTTCTCCACCACCATGAGCCGGTCGAGCGCGTCGAGGTACTCGGCGACGGTGTCGGTCTTGAGGGCGCCCCCTTCCTCGCCCACGTCGGCGGCCAGCCTCGACAGGGTGACGGGGGTGGAGACGTTGCGGGCCAGAGAACGAAGCAAGCGGCTGACCTTGACGGGGTCGCGCGTCTTGCCGCTGGCCCGCGACACGTCGGTACGGCTGATGTCGTCGAGGTAGCCGCGGTTCACGCGCAGGATCCCCGGGAGCGTCCTGCCCACGTGACCCGGCCAGCCGCCGGCGCTGACGAGCTCCGCGACGGCGGCGACCGACAGCTCGGTTTGCGGGGCCCGCTGCTCCGCGCCCTCCAGTAGCCGCCGCAGGGAGACCTCCCCGCTGGAGCGCCCGCTCTCGTACAGCGACAGCGGGCGCATGCGCAGCCGCACGAAGCGGCCGGCGCCGGTGTGCCGGGCCACATCATCGGCAGGAACGGCGGAGCCGGTGAGGATGAACTGGCCGGGAGCGCCGCGCCGGTCGATCTCGCGGCGGACGTGGTTCCAGATGGCCGGTTCGAGCTGCCATTCGTCGATCAGCCTTGGCGTGCCGCCCAGCAGCACGGCCGCGGGGTCGGCGCCGATCATGCGCCGGGCGTTGTCATCGACATCGAGCAGCACCTCGCTGGCCGCGGCCCGCGCGGCGGTCGCGGTCTTCCCGGACGCCCTGGGCCCCTCCACGAGAACGGCCCCGGCGGCTTCCAGCAGATCGGCCAGTTCGAAGTCGACGATGCGCGGCAGGTAGGTCACAGTGGAACGGGATTCGATACCGGTTGTACTCCGACGGGTGGCGAACAGGCAACCCTCAACGGGTGATTCGTCGGATTGCAAGCGGGTGATCCGTCGAATTCACAGCGGGTGATTCATCGAGCGTTCAGCGGGTGATTTGTCGAACGCTCAGCCGGGATTCTTCGCTTGCAGGACGCTCGGCTCGGGCGAGGGCATGCAGATCGAATACGGCATGTTGCATCCGCACGAGCTGGACCTTGGCGGCGCGCCGTCGAGGCGGCATGCCCGTACGGCAAGTGTGGTAGGTTGGCAACTGTGAAGACGACGCCTCGAGGGGAGCTCGCCGTCGCCCTGTTGCTCGTCTCCGCCGCTCCGCCCGCGGTCGCGCAACTCGCGCCCCCGAACGACGCCGGGGTGGCGATGGGGCACCTGCACTACGTCGTTCGCGACGTCGAGGCGAACACCGCGTTCTGGGTGGCGCTGGGGGGCGAGGCGGAGCGGGTCGGGGAGACCGTCGTCATCACCTTCCCCGACGTGCTGGTGCTGCTCGACGAGGGGGAGTCGTCCGGAGGCACCGAGGGCTCGATCCTGAACCACATGGCCTTCCGGGTGCAGTCGCTGGAGACCGTGGCGGCGGCCGGGATCGAGCTCGAGAGCCTGGGGTCGTTCTCGGGCATCGCGAACGTCTATTCGCCGGAGGGCGAGCGGATCGAGCTCTTCGACGACACGGCGACGAACCTGGCGTTCACGCGCGACGACGGCGGCGCGGATCCGGTCTCCGCGCGGCACAACCGGCTGCTGGACGGGCCGGTCCGCTCGCACCACCTGCATCTCTACCTGGTCGATGACGCGGTGGAGGAAGCGCAGCGCTGGTACGCCGCGACGTTCGGCGGCGTGCCCGGCATGCGCTGGCGCTACGACGCGGTCGATCTGCCGGGCATCAACTTCAACTTCTCGTTCAACCCCGACGCCGGCGGCGTGCCCACCGCGGGGCGGATGCTCGACCACATCGGCTTCGAGGTGGAGGACCTCAAGCGCTTCTGCCGGGCTCTCGAAGCGCGGGGTGTGACGTTGGACGAGCCCTACCGCCGGAATCCCGACGGGGTCGGGTACGCGTTCCTGACCGACCCGTGGGGCGTTCGGATCGCCCTCACGGAGGGCCTGCGGTCCCCGTAGTCTCCGCGCTAACCTCCGAAGCGGTACCTCAGGGCCATCTTGAGGCGGCGGCCCTTGGGGTCGTGCGTGAAGCCGTCGTAGCCCTGCTCGACGTTGACCCAGGGCGGGACCTGGCCGGTGAGGTTCAGCGCGTAGAGCGTCAGGTCGAGCCCGCTCGCGGGGAAGCGCCACAGGAAGCTGATGTCCCAGGTCAGGAACGGATCGATGATCGGAGCGATCTCCGCCCCGAAGTCCTCGTAGGCGGAAATGTAGCTCACGTAGTTCGCGAGAAGCTGGTTGCCCCAGTCGTAGGAGGCGGACCAGCGGCTCTTCCAGCGGGGGAGCGGCACCGCGATCGGGTGGGCGAAATTGAGGTACCCGGCGGCGTTCCGCTGGCCGTAGAGCTCGAGACCCGTCCCCTCCAGCATGAGCGCCTTCGTCTCGTACTCCAGGGTGTAGGTGGCGTCCCAACTGGCCGAGAACTGCCCCGGGCCCGCGTCCGTCCTGGCCGCGAAGTGGGTGTCGATGCCCCGGGTGACGAGTCCCGGCCAGTTGACGAGATCGATCTGGACGCGCTCGAGGCTGACGGCGGGGCAGCGGTCGGCCGGCGCCAGCTCCGACGCCCGGCCCCCCGGGCAGATGATGAACTGCGACACCGCGTTGCTGGCCGCCGCGTCACCGCTCCCATAGAGGGCGGTGATGGCGTCGTAGGGCATCGAGCCGATCACGTTCTCGAAGTCGTAGTGCCAGTAGTCGACGGTCGCCTCGACGCCCCCCTCCAGGAAGAGCACGGCCCCGGCGTTGTAGGTGAACGCCTGCTCTGGCACCAGATCGGTGCGGCCGAAGCGGTCGACGGCCTGGTAGGCGCCGGTCTCCGGGATCCACTCCAGCGTCGTCAGCGGGCTGGTGTTCAGGTCGTCGAGGGACGGCGTCCGGAACGTCGTCTGCACCGAGCCGCGGAGCGAGAGCGAGTAGTGGAGGTTCTCGGCGATCTGGAGGCGCCCGCCGAACTTGGGGTCGAAGCTGCTCACGTGGTTGCCGGCCACGTTGTAGAACTCGTAGTTCGCGGCGAGCTGGGTGTCGAAGCGGGGCCCGACGCTCAGGGCGAGCTCGGCGAAGAAGCGCTGCACCTGCTGGTCGGCCGAGTACGGCCGGTGGACGTTGGTGAACAGGTAGGGGCCGAAGCGGTCTCCGGCCGAGCAGCCCAGGTCGCCCGCCACCGGGCAGGGGTTCCGGGTCACGTCGCCGGGGTCGTTCGGGTCGCCCGCGGCGTGCATCCGCCGGTACTGGTAGCCGACCGCGAAGTCGGCCGTGTTCTCGACGAGGTTGCCGCTCAGCGTGGCGTCGGCGACGAACAGGCCGGTCGTGCTGAGCAGGTCGACCTCCTCGTTCAACCACTGCCGCAGCGCCTCGGAGTTGGCCAGGCCGGCGACGTAGTCCGGGTTGGCCGCGTTGTAGAGCGGCGAGCCCGGCTGGGCGGAGCGGGCGATGGCGTTGCTGAACGGGTTGTAGTACAGGCAGTCCCCCTGACCCGCCACCGCGCCGTTCCGCTCGCCGAGCCGCATCCCGGCCGGGGAGGTGCGGTCGGCGACCACGCCGACGCCGCAGTTCGGGCCCCCGAAGCCGCGGAAGGCGCGGAAGATGCGATCGGTGTAGACCGCCGGCAGGTTCAGGTTGCCCCGCGCCCGCGAGTAGGAGAGGCCGACGTCCCAGTGGGTCCGCTCGCTCGCGCCGAGGTCGCCGTCGACAGACGCGGCGATCCGCTGCGTACGGGATTCCCGGCGCAGCCGGCGGCCGGGACCCGAGTTCCCGAACGGGCGGCCGTTGAAGTACCACGGGTCGGCGTTCGCGCACGCGGCCATCGGGTCGGCCTTCGCGTCGCCGGCGTAGGTGTCGCAGAACGCCTGTCGGCCCGGGTGGTTCGCCGCCACCTCCATGATGGTGGTGCTCGTCAGTGGGAAGGGCGGGTAGGACGGCGTCGTGTACCAGTTCGGAATCGTCGCGTCGGACCAGAGGCCCTCGATGTGGTAGTTGGTGCGGTCGTTGATCGGGCCGTTGATCTCGGCGAAGGCGCGCGTGTGCTGCTGCTCGTCGATCAGGTTGTCGAACGGCGCGTAGCGGAAGCGGCAGGTCCAGCCCTCATCGAGGCCCCCGAAGTCGGTGCACCGCGGGTCGAAGACGTCGGCCGTCCAGGGCGTGGGGGCCCCAACGGCGAACGTGCCGGGGTTCCCGATGCTCGACCATCCGCCGCGGGTCCCCGGGGGGTACGCGCTCAGGCGGTCCAGCGACCACGGCCGGTCCACCATCTGCAACTCCTGCCGGCCCACCCGCTCCGCCGAGAAGACGGCGCTCGAGGCGCCGATCCGTCCGCCCCAGATGCCGGCGACGGTCGTGTCGCCGCCGTCGGCGAAGTAGTCGTGCGAGACGTTCAGCTCGAAGCCCCGGAAGTCGCTGCGGGTGACGAAGTTGGCGACGCCGCCGACCGCGTCGGAGCCGTAGGTCGCCGACGCGCCCTCCTTGAGCACCTCGAGACGGCCGATGGCGATGGCGGGGATGGTGTTGATGTCGACGAAGCGCCCGCCGATGAGCCGCGCCGGGACCGGCACGTGGCGCCGGCCGTTGATCAGCACGAGCGTCCGCGAGGCGCCGAGGCCCCGCAGGTTCACGTTGGCGACGTTCTCGGTGAGGGTCGCCGGCTGGTTGGAGTTGTACCAACTGTTGCGCTCGCCGACCACGCCGTGACTCACGCTCAGGTTGCGGAAGAGGTCGACGAGCTGCGTCGAACCCTGCTGCTCCAGGGTCTCCCGGCTGACCACCGCCACCGCGTGGGGCATGTTGATGGCGGGCGCCTCGATGGCGGTGCCGGTCACGGCCACCGTCACCTCCTCGAAGAGGCCGCCGAGCTCCAGGCTGACGTCGAGCGTCGCGGTGGCCGCCGCATCGAGCGCGAGCTCGCGCTCGAGACGCTCGAACCCGGGCAGGGTGAACGTCACGAGATACGTCCCGGGCGGCAGGGCCGTCAAGGCGTAGGTGCCGTCCCCGTCGGTCACCGCCAGAACGGGACCGCCCGGCAGCGGTGCGCCCGACGCCTCGACCGTCACGCCGGGCAGGACGCCGCCGGTGTCGTCGGTCACCACGCCGGTCATGCCGGCCTCCTGCGCGGCCGCTGAGCCGGTCCCGGCCGCCAGCAGTGCCAGCAGCACCACACCCATCCCCGTCATCGTGCGTTTGGCCATGTCTGAATGCTACGCCCTGTGGCCGGCTTTCGCCAGCCTGCGGGCGGAATCCGTCAGGCGGTCGAGGGCCGGCGCGACGACCGCCGGCCGGTGACCTGCGGCCGGGAAGGATGCGCGGCCTCGGAGTGCGGCAGTCCCCGGGGAGCCGGACGCCGCGACCGGCGCTGGTCCCGACGCCCCTCGTCAGGGCGCCCCCGAGCTCCACGCCCGCAGTGACGCGGCGATCTCCTGGCGGGCCGGAGCGGGCCGTCCCGGACGGTGGTTGACGAAGTAGCAGAACGGCAGCGGGGTCGCGGACCGCGGACGGAGGAATCCCGCGAGGGCCACGGTGTGGCGCAACGTGCCGGTCTTGGCCGCGGCCGGAGGCAGGCGCGGCCAGGACCGCAGGGTGCCTTCGCCCGGGGTGGCCAGCGCGTCGATCAGCGCCGCGCCCCAGGGACGCGAGACCGCATGGGCCAGCAGGCGCACGATGGCCGACGGGGTTACCAGGTTGGCGGGGGAGAGGCCGGAGCCGTCGACGAGCCAGACCTCGTCACGTCCCGGCGCCCTGGCGCTCTCCGCGAGACCGTTCACGAAATCGGAGACGACGCCCACGCCGTCGTCGAAGCGGCCGGTGCCGGCGACCTCGAGGCCGAGGGTCAGCGCCAGCATGTCGGCGTACCAGTTGTGACTGTCGGTCAGGATGTCGGGCAGCAGGCTCTCGAGCGGCGGCGAGCGGTGCTCCGCCAGCGCGGTGGCGGGGCCGGATGCAGCGGTCGGCGCGTCGCCGGCCCGCACCGTGCCCTCCACCCGCACGCCGGCCTGGGCGAGCGCGCCCCGGAGCCGGTGGGCGGCACGCCGCGCGGGGGACGGATCGCTGGCGGGCACGACGAAGGTCGGCTCGCTGATGGGGTACTCCCCCCGGACCAGCAGCGTGTCGGAGCCCCAGAGAGGCAGGAAGTCGAGGGTGCCGGCGCCGTGGCGGTCGCGGCCGACGGTCGTCGTGCGGTTGATCAGCTCGACGCCGGCGGGCGCCTCGATGCGGGCCGGGACGCCGAGCGCGGTGCCCGGCGCCGCGCGGACGGTGATCGTCGCTTCGTCGACGGCGAGGGCCGCCGCCGGCGTTCCATGGCGATAGGCGAGATCGCCGATGCCGCGGTCGAGCGGGTGCCGGCGGCCGGGGAATCGGCTCGCGTCGACGACGAGGTCGCCGGTGACCCGCGTCAGGCCGCGCTCGCGGACCTGGCGAGCGAGCGCGGCCAGCGCGTCCGGCGCCCCGTCCCGCCCCCAGGTCGGGTCGGCCCCGGGCACGATCACGAGGTCTCCCGCCAGGGTCGCCCCGTCGACCGGAGCCTCGGACGTCAGGCGGGTCACCCAGCGGTAGTCGGCGCCGAGGTGCTCGAGGGCCGCGGCCGCCGTGGCGATCTTCAGCACCGAAGCCGGGACGAAGCGGGCGGTGGCGTTCCGTTCCCCGATGACCTCCAGCGTGCCGTCGACGAGGCGCGCCGCGAAGAAGCCGCGGTACGCGCCGTCGGCATCGTGGGCTGCGGGTTGCGCCGCGCCGGGCAGGGGCCGGAGCGCGACGGCCACCGCCACCAGGGCGCCGACCGCCGCGACGGCGACGCGGAGGAGCACGCGCCTGCGGTTCGTCATCCTGCCGAGAGCATAGCCGGATGGCGGGCGGCGCAGGGTCGATATACGATCATCGGCCGGAGGTGACCATGCGCGCATCTGTCCTTGTTCTCGCGGTCGTCGTGGCGGGCGGCCTGTTCGCCGCCCCGGCCTCTCTTCAGGACTTCGGGCCGGTCGGACCGAGCCAGTACGAAGCGGTCGAAGGGTGGCAGAAGCCGTTCGCCGCGGAGGGTTTCGCGTTCGGCGGCAACTCGGGCGTCTTCCCGGAGTCCCCGGACCGCATCTTCATCCTGCAGCGCGGCGAGACGCGCCTGCCGGATCCGGTGCCCCCCGGCTTCGAGGGCTTCGTCGGCTCCATCGGCATCAACGCCCTGCGCGGCGAGGGCCGCACCTGGCAGAACGTCATCTTCGTGGTCGATGGTGACGGCAACCTGATCGAGAAGTGGGATCAGTGGGATCATCTGTTCGAGGGAACGGACGGGCCCGGCCCGCACCGCATTCGGATCAGCCCCTACGACCCGGAGCGGCGCGTCTGGGTGGTGCACGAGACGGGCCACGCGATCTTCGTCTTCTCGAACGACGGCAGCGAGCTGCTGATGACGCTGGGCGAGCCGGGCGTCAGCGGGGACGACGAGACCCATCTCAACCAGCCGCAGGACGTGGCGTTCACGCCGGACGGGCGGATCCTGGTGGCCGACGGGTTCGGCAACTCGCGCGTCCTGATTCTCGACGCGGAGGGGAACTACCTGACGCACTTCGGCGAGGCCGGCGAGGGCCGCGGCGAGTTCAACGTCGTGCACTCGGTCGCCGTCGGGCCCGACGGGCGGATCTTCGTGGCCGACCGCAACAACCGGCGGATCCAGGTCTTCAACGAGACGACGCGGGCCGCGGTGTGGTACCACCCGAACGTCGCCCCGATCGCCGTCTGGCCCGGTTTCGCCCTGCCGCTCGACGTCATCGTGAGCGGCTACGACGTCTGGGTGACCGACCTCGCCGAGTCGGGGCCGCGCGTCATCAAGCTCGACCTGAACGGCAACCCGCAGTACACCTTCGAGCTCGACACCGAGGGTCCGGGGCGCTTCCGGGAGATGCACTCGTTCGCCGTCGACTCCGACGGCAACCTCTACGGGGCCGACAACCAGCACGGCCGGACCGTGAAGCTCGTGCCGCGGGCGGACGCCGACGCGCGCTACCTGGTCGGCCAGCCGTGGGTCGCGCCGGCGCAGTAGCGGCGACGGGCACCGGTCCCGTGGCAACTGCACCGGGAGTTCACCGTCGCGAACTCCCGGTGCGTCCGCGGGGGCGCGCAGGAGCTTCGCGCCAGCGCGATTCGCGACGGGCTCGTCAGAGCCCGCCTATTGCGCCACGGTGAAGGCCACCGACGCCATCCGCTCGTCCCAGAGCAGGGCCAGCCGGCCGCCGGTCGGCGTCATGTCGACGAATTGCCACGAGAGCTGGTCGAAGGAGACCGGCAGCGTGTCGAGCTCCATCGGCATCCGCAGCACGTCGCGGTCGGCGGTGTAGTCGAAGGCCCCGAACAGGGCGTCCGTGTTCTCGAAGTCGTAGTTGCGCTGCGCGGGCCAGGCGGAGACGATGAACGTCCACCCCTCGTCGGCGAGGTCGATGAACAGCGTGTACTCGCCCGGCTCGACGCGCGTCCCGCCGAAGACCAGCGGGACCTCCGTGACCAGGCGCGTGGTCTGGTTGGCGCCGGCGCGCCAGACGGGAGCGCCGTCGTTGAGCGCCTCGGCCCAGTCGGGCAGGCCGAACAGGTCGCGCCCGCGCTTGATCGGACGGCCGTAGTGGACGTCGAGCCACGGCCCGTGCAGGCTGCCGTACTGGGCGTCGAACGTCGCCCCGGCGACCTGCGTCGCCGAGTGGCCGGCCGGGCTGAGGGGACGATCCTGGGCCGCCGCGGGACCCGGCTCGACCGCGAGCGCGGCGGCGCAGGCGAGCGACGTCGCGAGGGCGAGGCTGGTGCGTGACATGGTGCGAACTCCTTGCTGTCTGGCGTCGATCGGACGAGCGCGTCCGGACGGGTACGCTGCGAGCCTGCGCGGGCACGGCGCTCCCGCACTCCATGGTTCCCCGGGCGTCGCGCCCGGTGAGGCGGCCGGTCGCGCGCCGATCCGGCGCGGTCCGTTTTCGAGGAGAATAGTGACACAGGAGCCCATCGTCGATGCCGGCGTGGCCCGGGAGGAACCGATGAACCGCAGGAACGACACGACTACTCTCCGCCCGGCGACTGTCCTGGCCGCGGTCGCGACGATCCCGCTGCTCGTTCTCGCTGCCGGCCTCGTGCTCCCGGCGCCCGCGGCTGCGCAGGAGGTGACCTGGACCGCGCCGCGCACCGCTGATGGCCAGCCGGATCTCCAGGGCATCTGGTCGAACAACACCGCGACGCCGCTCGAGCGTCCCGAGGCGTTCGCCGGCAAGGACGCGCTGACCGAGGAAGAGCTGGCCGAGCTCCGGGCGCGGGCGGTGGAGCTGCGCGAGAACGAGCAGGCGGGCAACCTCCTCGGGGACCTGCTCGTGCAGCAGTTGGTCGACGACCCGAACTTCCAGGAGTTCGACCCCGACACCGGCAACTACAACTCCTTCTGGCTGGTCGAGCGGGAGCTCGACGCCCGCACGTCGCTCATCGTCGATCCGCCCGACGGCCGCCTGCCGCCGATGACCGACGCGGCGATGGCGCGCTTCGCGGAGGCCGCGACGGCGCCGGGCCATCCGGCGGGACCCGAGAGCCTGCCCCTCACCGAGCGCTGCATCACGTTCGGCGCCCCGAACCTGCTGGCGGGATACAACAGCTACTTCCAGATCCTGCAGACACCGGACCACGTCGTGGTGCTGCAGGAGCTGATCCACGACGCCCGCGTGATTCCGCTCGACGCACGGCCGCCTGTCGACGAGGCGATCCGCCAGTGGCACGGCGATTCGCGCGGCCGCTGGGAGGGCGACTCCCTCGTGGTCGAGACGGCCAACTACTCGAACACCGCCAACCTGTACGGCGCGTCGCGCCACTCGCGGGTGACGGAGCGGTTCACCCGTGTCGCTCCCGACACCATCGAGTACGTCGTCACCTACGACGACCCCGAGACGTGGGTCGAGCCCTGGACGGTGATGATCCCGCTCAAGAAGTCGGCCCCGGGCGACGCCGTCTACGAGTACGCGTGCCACGAGGGGAACTACTCGATGGAGGGCATCCTGGCCGGCGCCCGCAGGCTGGAGGCCGAGGGCCGCTGAGCGCCCTTGCGGGCGCTTCGGGAGTCTGCGCGGGCAGGGAGTCGTCCGGCGGCAGTTCTGCGGCGCAGACTCCAAGGAGGCTGCGTGGAGACGCGGGCGGTACGGCTCGTGCACGGCTGTGGGTTCCAATGGAGCGCAACACGAACCTCTCGACCGTTCTGCAGGTGGTCACGCTGCTGGTTTCGCTCGTCAGCGCGATCGGTGTCCTGCTCGTCAACAGCAAGGTCGACCGGTTGACGGGGCAGGTGCAGGCTCTTCAGGAGCTCCTGGTCACGCACGTGACGAGCCCGGGCGTGCACTAGCGCACCCGTTCAGGGCGCCTGCGGAGCCGCCACGCCGACGCCGTGCTCGTAGACGAGGCGGCCCCCCCGCTCCGCGGTCTGGAACAGCAGCGTCAGGGCGAGCAGGCCGGCCGCGGCCACCGGGAGTCGCAGCCGCCGCTCGGTCGCCTGCGGCGCCCGCAGCAGCGCGAGCCGGCCGGCGGCGACGGCGCAGAAGAACAACGTGGTCCGCCAGGCCCACGTCCAGTGCTCGTCGACCAGGGCGCGCGCCGGTCCCGGGACGACCAGTGCCGTGGCGTCGGCGCGTCCCGTTACGTAGGCCGCCACCAGGGTTGCCGCTCCGGCGAGGTAGAGGCCGGTCGCCGCGTTCGGCAGGGCTCGCCGCGAGGGCGCCGCGAGCCCGGCGAGGTCGATGACGGCCGCGCTCGCGAGCAACCCGATCGGCAGGTGAACGACGAGCGGGTGCAGGGGCTGCGTCCAGTCGGCCATGCTCTCGTTCCGGCCGATCGACGATAGCGTACAGCCGGACCAGCGACGGAGTTGCGCCCGTTCACGGCGGCCGCTACCCGCCTTCCGGAGCGCGTTCCGGCGCGACGCCACCGATCGGCTTGTGGCGGCGCATTCGCGGCTGGTATGTTGTGCGGGGTGCTTCACGGAGGTAGCTGATGACACTGCGACTTCTCGCGCGCGGCGGCCTGTTCGTCCTCGTTGCGGCGGTCGCGGCCTGCGCCCCGGCTGCGCCGGACGAGGCGATGGAAGAGGCGGCCCCGGAGTACGTTCCCCCGGAAGTGACGCCGCCGTCGCGCGAGCTCGCGCAGGCCGACATCGAGCAGATGATGGAGGACCTGTCGAACTGGGGGCGCTGGGGACCGGACGACGAGCTCGGGGCGGCCAACCTGATCACCCCGGCGAAGCGTCTCGAGGCGCTGGCCCTGGCCACGGAGGGCATCAGCGTTTCGATGGCCCACCGCGTGCTCAAGGAAGAGGCGGACGACGTGCCGCTGCCGTTCGGCCACCGCATGCTCGGCGTGCCCGACTCGTCGGTGGAGCCCGGCTTCTTCGGGGGCGTGAGCGACAACTACACCGTCAGCTACCACGGCTACTCGCACAGCCACATCGATGCGCTGTGCCACATCCTCCACAAGGGCCAGATGTACAACGGCGTGTCGCAGGACACGATCGTCGAGGAGGGCTGCACCCACGCCTCGATCGACAACCTGCAGGGCGGCATCGTGACGCGCGGCATCCTCTTCGACATCCCGCTTCTGAAGGGCGTGCCCTACCTGGAGCCCGGGACGCCGATCTACCAGGAGGACCTGGAGGCCTTCGAGGAGATGGCCGGGGTGACGGTGCGGCCGGGGGATGCGATCTTCATCCGCACGGGCCGCTGGGCCCGCCGCGCGGAGGTCGGCCCCTGGAACATCTCGGAGAACTCGGCCGGCCTCCACGCCCAGACGCTGCCGTGGATCAAGGCGCGCGACGTATCCTTCGCCGGGAGCGATGCCGCCCTCGACGTGGTGCCGTCGCTGGTCGAGGACGTCGCCCTGCCGGTGCACCTGGTGACGATCGTGGCGATGGGCGTCGACCTGTTCGACAACCAGGATCTGGAGGCGCTGGCGGAGACCGCGTCGTCGCTCAACCGCTGGGAGTTCACGCTGATCGCGGCCCCGCTCGCGGTGGAGAACGGAACGGGCTCGCCGCTCAACGCGCTGGCGATCTTCTAGTAGACGGGGCTTCGCCCCGAACCCCCGGCACCCGCTAGCGGGGCCCCGATGCCCCGCGCCGCGGGTGCCGAGGCGCGCTGTGCGCGCCTTGCGGCCCCGGCGGGGCCGCTCGCTCGGGCCGTCATGAACTGCCGAGCGGGCGGAGTGAGGAGGAGGAAGACAGATGAGGCGCACCAACCCGAGTCGGCGGCGGTTTCTGCAGAAGGGTGCGGCTGTGGCGGGGCTCGTCGCCGCGCCCCGGGCGCTGGAGGTGACGGGCGGGTCGGCGGAGGCCGAGGCGGCCCAGTTCTCGTCGGCGACCGTCGTCGACAACAACTCCCTTGAGAGCGTGCTCTACGGGCGGCGGTCGCGTTTCGTCACGACCACGCGGGAGGTCGAGGGCCGCAGCCACAGCGAGACGCCGCGCATCCGGCCCAATCCGGCGCGCCCGAGCGCGCGCACGCCGCTCGCCGAGCTGGTCGGCACCATCACGCCGACCTCGCTCCATTTCACGACGCAGCACTACTACGGCATTCCGGACATCAACCCGGCCGAGCACACGCTGATGGTCGAGGGGATGGTCGAGCGGCCGCTCGTCTTCACGATGGACGAGCTGCGCCGGCTGCCGTTCGTCTCGCGCGTCCACTTCCTCGAGTGCGTCGGCAATCGGCCGAACCCGCGCGCCGCCACCGTCACCGGGACGCACGGCCGCATGGGGTGCAGCGAGTGGACCGGCGTTCCGCTGTCCGTCCTCCTCCGCGAGGCCGGCGTCAGCAGCGGCGCGTCGTGGATCATCGCGGAGGCAGCCGACGGCGGCCGGCACACGAAGAGCGTGCCCCTCGCCAAGGCGCTCGACGACGTGATGGTCGCCTACGGGCAGAACGGCGAGCCGGTGCGCCCCGACCACGGCTATCCGCTGCGCCTCGTGGTGCCCGGCTTCGAGGGCATCTACAACGTGAAGTGGCTGAAGCGGATCAAGGTGGTCGACCAGCCGTATCTTTCGTTCCAGGAGCACTCGCGCTTCCTGACCCCGGACCCGAAGACGCAGCGCGACAGCTACGACTTCGGCCCCAACTCGGTCATCACCCACCCGTCGGGCGGGCAGCGGATCGAAGCCCGCGGCACCCAGGTCATCGGCGGTCTGGCGTGGTCGGGCAGCGGCAAGGTGAGCCGCGTCGAGGTTTCGACCGACGGCGGAGCGACCTACCAGGAGGCCGAGCTGGTCGGCCCGGTGCTGCCGAAGGCCCATACCCGCTTCGCCCTCCCCTGGCGCTGGAACGGGGAGGAGACGGTGCTGCAGTCGCGCTGCCTCGACGAGCGCGGCCAGTTGCAGCCGAGCGAGGCCGAGTACGCCGAGTACTGGGGCCTGACGCGCGGGCAGCTCTACGGCACCATCCAGAGCCAGCTCGGCCACTGCAACTGGATTCAGCCCTGGAAGGTGGCCGCGGACGGCAGCGTCGTCAACGGGCTGGCGCCGACCGACGTGGTGGTCGACGTGCACGCGTGACGCGGAGGGCGTGATGGACCGTAGTCGACCGTGGTGGGGGCGGGTGGCGTGCGCCGCGGCGCTCGCCGCCCTGTTTGCCGCATCGGGCGCGCCGGCGGCGGCGCAGGAGTCGCACTCGCCGTCCGGTCTCGGCCGGCCGCTGACCGCGGCCGAGGAGCGGGACCGCATCATCGGTCCGGAAGGCGCCGACCTTCCTCCGGGAAGCGGCAACGCGGCGGAGGGCGCGATCGTCTTCGAGCGCCGGGGTTGCTCGATCTGCCACGGCCCGACGGGCGAGGAGGGACCGTCCATCTCCCTGGTCGGCGGCGACGTCACCACCCGCACCAACTACTGGCCGATACGCCACTGGCCGTTCGCGCCGAGCATCTGGGACTACATCCGCCGCGTCATGCCGTACGACCGCCCCGGCATCCTGAGCGACGACGAGGCCTACGCCGTGACCGCGTACCTCCTCTACCGCAACGACATCATCTCGGAGGAAGCGGTGATGGATGCCGAGAGCCTGCCGCGCATCCGGATGCCGAGCCGCGACGACTACGTGATGCCCGGCACCTGGACGCCCGAGACCCGGCGCGGCTTTCCGAGCCTGACGGAGCGCTAGCCCGCCGTTCGTCGCCTGCGGCTCCGCTCGGCGCCCAACCCAATCCTCAGGAGTCCGCGCCGTTCTACGGCGCAGACTCCTGGCGCGCCCTGACGGTCGGGGTGGGAGTCGGCGCCGGCGCGATTGGCGGCGTTGGCGAGTTCCGCAGCGCAGACTCCTGCGCAGTGACGGGCGCGTCGGCCCCGCGCATCTACATTGAATTCTGTGCGTGAAGAACACATAATTCAATGTAGATGCAGCTTGAGCGGCGACATCACCTGCGCCGGTTGACGCTGCTCCTGCGGGAGTCCCCCGTCGTCGCGCTGCTCGGCGCCCGGCAGGTCGGGAAGTCCACCCTCGCGCGTCAGCTCGTGGCGGCGCGAGGTGGTCCGGTGACCTGGTTCGACCTCGAGGACCCCGTGGATCTGGCTCGGCTCGCCGATCCGGGTCTCGAGTTGCGGCCGCTCCGCGGGCTCGTCGTGCTCGACGAGATCCAGCGACTCCCCGCGGTGTTCCCGCTGCTGCGCACCCTGGCGGACCGGCCGCGCACGCCCGCGCGCTTTCTGGTGCTCGGCAGCGCCTCGCCCGAGCTGCTGCGCCAGACCTCCGAGTCGCTCGCCGGTCGCGTCGCGTTTCACGAGCTCGACGGCTTCGGGTTGCGCGAGGTCGACGATCTCGAGCGGCTCTGGCTGCGCGGGGGGTTCCCGCGGTCCTACCTGGCCCGCTCCGGCGCGGCCAGCCGCCGCTGGCGGGACGACTTCATCCGGACGTTCCTCGAGCGAGACCTTCCGGGCCTGGGGAACACCGTGCCGTCCACCACGCTGCGGCGCTTCTGGACCATGCTGGGGTACTGGCACGGCCAGCTCTGGAACGGCGCCGAGTTCGGACGGGCGTTCGGCGTGGCGCATACCACGGTCCGCCGCTATCTCGACCTGCTGAGCTCGGTGTTCGTCGTACTACAGCTCCCGCCGTGGTACGAGAACGTCGGCAAGCGGCAGGTGCGGTCGCCGAAGGTCTACGTCGGCGATTCCGGCATCCTCCACGCCTTGCTGGGTCTGAACACCTCCGAGGCGCTGGTCTCCCACCCCAAGGTCGGCGCCTCGTGGGAGGGTTTCGTCGTCCGCCAGGTCATGCACCTGCTCGCCGTGCGCCCGGAGCAGTGCTTCCACTGGTCGACGTACTCCGGCGCAGAGCTCGACCTGCTCGTCGTGGCCGGCGACCGGCGCTACGGCTTCGAGATCAAGCGGGCGGAGTCTCCCCGGCTGACGTCCTCGATGCGGTCCGCCCTGGAGACTCTCTCCCTCGAGCGCCTCGACGTCGTGCATGCGGGGCAGCGCTCCTACAGCCTCGCGCGCCGCGTGCGAGCCCTGCCCGCCGCGCGGCTCGCCGCCGAGCTGCGACCGATTCGGCGGTGAACATCATCGGTAGAGTTGCTGGATTTCATGAGAATCAGCGACGCTGCTGACGATATGTACCTGGTTCCTCCCGTCGGCGGCGGCGACGTGTCCGCCGCGCTCTCACTCGTGACGCAGGGCGACCACCGGATCGAGCCGGGCGGCGCGTCGCGCGGGCCGGACGCACGCCGCCACCGATACGGCGCCGAGGAGGACGCCACTCCTTGATCCCCTGCCAGGAATCGCTTCGGGCCGCTCCCGATTCCAGGCGCTCGTACTCTCCCCGGGACATCAGCACTGCGACGGGTCTTTCCGCGGCGCGTGATGTGCACCGGCTCTCCGTTCTCCGCTTCGTGAATCAGTCGGGTCAGCGAGTTTCGAGCTTGGGCGATGGATACTTCGGCCACGGGACTCCCACCTTGATGGCTATGAGCATGGCTATTCTGCGCGAGTCCAGCACACCAGCCGTACCCGGACGCGTGCCCCACCGCCGCCCCGACCACGCCGGCAGCAGCGGCGCCATGCGGCGAATGGTTGGTACAATCTCCGCGAATCGTGCGGAGATTGTACATCCACGAACGGGCGGACTGGCCGCGGTTCCGCTGGAGGTCCGAGGCCGTGGCCGATGCGCTGGCCGACGTAAGGCACCGGCAGGGGCGCCTCCTCGGCCGCATGGAGACCCTCGGCTTCGCTCTGCGGCGCGAGGCCGTGCTCGGAACGCTGGTCGAGGACGTGGTGAAGAGCAGCGACATCGAGGGCGAGAGGCTCGACGCGGCGGAGGTCCGTTCGTCGATCGCGCGGCGGCTCGGCATGGATGCCGGCGGGGTCGCGCCGGCAGACCAGGACGTCGAGGGCGTCGTCGAGATGATGCTGGACGCGACGCGGCGCTACGAACAGCGGCTCACGGCGGAGCGGCTGTTCGATTGGCACGCGTCGCTGTTCCCGACCGGCCGCAGCGGGATGCGGCGGATCGCGGTCGGGCGGTGGCGCAGCGAGAGCGCCGATCCGATGCAGGTGGTCTCGGGTCCGATCGGTCGCGAGCGGGTGCACTTCGAGGCGCCACCGGCGGTGCGGGTCGACGGGGAGATGGGCGACTTCCTGCGGTGGTTCGAAGGGCCGGCCGATGGCGACCCAGTACTCAGGGCGGGGTTGGCGCATCTGTGGTTCGCGACCGTCCACCCGTTCGAGGACGGGAACGGCCGCATCGCCCGCGCCGTCGCCGACATGGCCCTGGCCCGCTCGGAACGCAGCTCGCAGCGCTTCTACAGCATGTCGTCGCAGATTCGGGCCGAGCGCGCGGCCTACTACGACGTCCTGGAACGCACGCAGCGAGGTACGACGGACGTCACCGACTGGATCACGTGGTTTCTCGGCTGCCTCGGCCGGTCGGTCGACGCGGCGGGAACGGCGCTAGCCCGGATTTCTCACAGCTCTTCGAGATCCGCGACGACGGCGACCGCTACGA
>JAPOVI010000273.1 GCA_026708265.1 Acidobacteriota bacterium | reverse complement strand
CCGGAGCCTGCGACGGGTTGGCGGCGCTAGGAGCTTGCGCCGCAGAACGCCAACGGAGTGCGTGCCGCGGCGCGAGCCGGGCCCGAGAGCCCGCCGCGGCGGCCGCGAGCGGAGGCGCGTTGCCGGCGGTGCAGGAGGGCGCTACGCTACGAGGGTGATGCCCGACCGGCCCTCGCACCTCGGCCTGCGCCACCTCGCCCTGCACGCGGAGGCGCTCGCCGAGATGAAGCGTTTCTACGTGGACCTGCTCGGCTTCCGGGTGGAGTGGGAGCCCGATCCCGACAACGTCTACCTCACCTCCGGAAGCGACAATCTCGCCCTTCACAGGGCGGCCGGCCGCCGGGTTCGAGACGGCTCGCCCCTCGATCATCTCGGCCTGATCGTCCGGGCGCCCGACGAGGTCGACGCATGGGCCCGCTTCCTGGAGGCGCACGGCGTGCCGATCGTGGCCCGCCCTCGCACCCATCGCGATGGAGCCCGGTCGTGCTACGTGGAGGATCCCGACGGCAACCGGGTCCAGATCATTCACCACCCGCCGATCAGCGGCGGGTGATCCCGCCGGCGCGGGGGCTCGCCCGCGCCCGCTACCGCTCGCCCCACTTCAGCTTCTCGCGCAGCACCGCGAAGTAGTTCCGCGACTCGGCGCGGACGACGCGGAGCGGGTGGGGCGCACGCTCGACCACCACCACGTCGCCGCCTTCGAGTTCCACGTTGAACTGGCCGTCGAAGCTGGCGTGCGCCGCGATGTGCGGCCCCGCAAGATCGGGCCGAATCCGGACCGGCGCGGTGTTGGCCAGCACGATCGGCCGGTTGGTGAGGGTGTGCGGAGCGATGGGGGTCAGCACCAGAGCGTCGACCGTAGGATGCACGATCGGGCCGCCCGCGGCGAGGTTGTAGGCGGTCGAGCCGGTCGGGGTGGCGACGATGAGCCCGTCGGCCCGGCTGCGCGTGATGAGCTGCCCGCCGACGAAGATCGACAGCTCGATGATGCTCGAGCGGGAGGAGCGTCCGATGACCACGTCGTTCAGGACCAGTCGATCGGCCGCCGCCCGCCCGCCCCGAAGGACCCGCGCGCGGAGCATCTGCCGCTCGTCGACCCCGGACCGGCCGCTGACGGCCGCGTCGAGCGCCGCGTCGAGCTCCCCGCGCGTGATCTCGGTCAGGAAACCGAGGCTGCCGCAGTTCACGGCCAGAATCGGGGTGGCGGGAGCTCGGCGGACCACCTCGCGCGCCACGCCCAGCAGCGTGCCGTCGCCGCCGATCACCAGCACGAGATCCGCGGCCGCCAGCTCCGCCCGGGTGCAGGTCTGCCTTTCCTCGAGTCCGGCCGCGCGCGCCGTCTCGCTCTCGAGGATGCCGGCCACGCCGTGCCGGTCGAGCCAGGCGACGGCTTCGCGTACCACGTCCGCCGCGCTCGGGGTACGGGTCTTGGCCGTGATGCCGACCGACCCGATCGGTACGAGGCGGCGAGAAGGGGCCGGGGGCGCCGTCATCGGCTCATTCCGCCGACGGACGGTGCCGGAGATGCAGGAAGATCTCCCGGTTGCCTGCGGCGCCCGGAACCGGGGATGGGGTCTCCGCGATCCGCGTCAATCCCAGCGCGGTGCCCTCGGCCGCGACGTGGTCGACCACCCGCCGGCGCACGGAGGGGTCCCGGACGACGCCTCGCTTGCCGATCTCCGGGCGGCCGGCCTCGAACTGCGGCTTGACCAGCACCACCACGTCGCCGTCCGCGGCCAGCAACGCCGGTACCGTGGGCAGGATTCGGGTTGCCGAGATGAACGAGACGTCGATGGTGACGACATCGACCGTGCGGAGGTCGACCGGCAGCCGGGCGGCGGTGAGGTACCGGGCGTTGATGCCGTCGAGCACCGTCACCCGCGGGTCCTGGCGCAGCCTCCATGCGATCTGCCCGCGCCCGACGTCGAGCGCGGCGACCCGGCGCGCGCCGCGCTCGAGGGCCGCGTCGGTGAACCCGCCCGTCGAGGCTCCGATGTCGAGCATCAGCCGGCCGTGCATCGGAATGCCGAAGGCGTCGAGGGCGTGAGCGAGCTTGACGCCTCCGCGCCCCACGTAGCCGTGGTCGGGCCGGATCAGGCTGACGCGGGCCGCCTCCGATACCGTCGTTCCCGCCTTCGAGCGGACGACGTCGTCCACCCGCACCTGGCCGGCCAGAATCAGTGCCCGCGCTCGCGCCCGCGTCGGCGCCAGGCCGCGCTCCACCACCAGGGCGTCGAGCCGCATCGAGCCCATCATCGCCGGTAGGCCGCGCGGAGGGCAACGTGCCCCGCCTGCCCGCACCGCCGGGCCGCTCGGCCGATCAGTGCGACCGGTGGAGCACCCAGTCCGCGATGTCGTCGAGTCGTCCCCCGAGGCCGGCCGCGGCGAGGCTGGCGCGGGCCCGGCCAGTCGTCTCCGCCGCGAGGCGCCGCGACGTTCGGAGGCCGTGGAGACCGGGATAGGTGGGCTTTCCCGCGGCGGCGTCCTTGCCGGTGGTCTTTCCGAGCGTTGCCGGGTCACCCTCGACGTCGAGGATGTCGTCCACGATCTGGAAGGCGAGGCCGATGTGCCCCGCGTATGCGTCGACCGCGGCCACGGCGGCGTCCGGGGCGCCGGCCATGACGGCTCCGGCGACCGCCGCCGCCCGGATGAGCGCGCCGGTCTTCCGTGCGTGCATCGCGTCGAGAGCGGCCGCATTCATCGCCGCCGCCCCCGCGGGCCGGGGCCGCCCGGTGGAGAGTTGGCCGGCCGCCTCCAGGTCGACCACCTGCCCGCCCACCATTCCGGCCGCCCCTGCCGCCTCGGCCACCCGTGCGAGCACCCGGAGCTTGCGGGCCGCGACGTCCGGGGTGCTGGTGCGGGGGTGCCGTGCGAGCACGCGGAACGCCTCCGTGAGCAGTCCGTCGCCGGCCAGCACCGCCATGCCCTCGCCGTAGACGACGTGCGACGTCGGACGCCCGCGCCGCTGGGTGTCGTCGTCCATCGCCGGCAGGTCGTCGTGGATCAGCGAATAGGTGTGAATCATCTCGATGGCGCACGCCGCCGGCATGACCGCTTCGTCGTCCGCGGGGGCGCCGGCGGTGACCGCTTCCGCGGCGGCCAGGGCCAGCAACGGCCGCAGCCGCTTGCCGCCCGCGAAGACGCTGTAGCGCACGGCCTCCGCCAGCAGGGGTGGGCAGGCGGGCGGCGACGGCAGCAGGCGCTCGAGGGCGGCGTCCACCGCGGCGCGCTGCCGCCGAACGTACTCCTGGAAGGGCATGTCGGAGCCGGGCGGAGTCGCCGCCGCGCCGGCCGGACGGTCAGAAGGGGATGTCATCTTCGGGGAGTTCGGCTCCGCCGCCGGAGGCGGAGGACGTCTCCGGGTCCGCCTCCCCGCCGGCCGCGATCTCCGGCGGGGCAGGTCTCACCTCGCCCTGCTCCGTCAGCAGCTCGACGCGCCGCTCGGCGTGCTCGAGCCGCGTGTGACAGAAGCGCGACAGCGCGATGCCCCGTTCGAAGCGTTCGAGGGACTGTTCCAGCGTGAGGTCCCCCTGCTCGAGCGTCTTGACGATCGTCTCGAGCTCGGCGAGAGCCGACTCGAAGTCCTTGATGCTGGTGTCGTCCGGCATGTCGCTCACCGATCCCGTTCCTCGGCCGCCCGCGGTTCGCGGGACTTGACTTCGCAGCGCAGCGCGCCGTCGTGCAAGGTGACGCGCACGTCGTCGCCGACCGCGACCTCGTCGGCCCGCCGGACCGCGGCCGTACGGGCCGCGTTCCAGCAGACCGCATAGCCGCGGGCGAGCACGCCGAGGGGGTTCAGCGGTTCCAGGCGCGCCGCCGTCGTCTCCAGGCGCCGGCGGCGGGCGGCGTTCCGCACGGCGGCGGCGCGGGCTGCGCCCTGCGCGGCGGCGCCGAGGCGCGCTCGCCACGCTGCACGCCGGTCGCCCATCGCGCGCGCGAGCCGCTCGCGCGCCATCGCCAGCCGGGTCCCGATGCGCGCCATCCGCCGCCCGACGTCGAGCGCCTCGAGACGCAGACGGAGCGCCTCGGAGAGGCGCGTCCGGCCCGCCAGGTCCGTCCGCATGCTGTCGAGCAGTCGGTGCGTCATCTCGTCCGCGTGGCGCCCCCGCATCGCGAGGCGCGCCGGCCAGGCGGCCAGGCCGGGGCGGCTCTCGACCGCGTGCAATGCCGCCCGCCGCCGCTCGACGTCCCGCCGCACGACCGCCGCGAGCCGGCCCGTCGCCCGGTCGATGCGTGCGGTCATCTCGTCCTTGTGCGCGAGCACGATCTCGGCCGCCGCGGACGGCGTCGGGGCGCGCACGTCCGCAACGAAGTCGGCGATCGTCGAATCGGTCTCGTGCCCCACCGCGGAAATCACGGGGACGCGCGACGCGGCCACCGCCCTCGCCACGGGCTCCTCGTTGAAGGCCCACAGGTCCTCCGTCGATCCGCCCCCGCGGCCGACGATCACGACATCGACCCGCTCCACGCGCTCGAGGCGGCGCAGCGCGGCGACGATGGACCGGGCGGCGCCCTCGCCCTGCACGCGGGCGGGGCTGATGACGAGGTGCGCGTTGGGATGCCGGCGGCCGAGGACCTTCACGATGTCGCGCAGCGCGGCTCCGTCGATCGACGTGACGATCCCGATCCGGCGCGGCAGCGCGGGCAGCGGGCGCTTGCGCGAGGCATCGAACAGACCCTCGTCGGCCAGCTTGCGGCGGAGCTGCTCGAAGGCGAGCTGGCGGGCGCCGGTGCCGCGCGGCTCGAGGTGCTCCGCGACGAGCTGGTACTCGCCCTTCGGCGGATACACCCCGACCCGGCCGCGGGCGATTACCTGCAGCCCGTCCTCGGGCTCGAAGCGCAGGTAGCGCAGCGCCGAGCGGAACATGACGCCCTGGATTCGGGCGGCGTCGTCCTTCAGCGTGAAGTAGAGATGCCCCGTCTTCCATCGCCGGCAGTTCGAGAGCTCGCCCTCGACCCAGACCTCGCCGAGCGCCGACTCGATGCGGAGGCGAATGGTCGCCGTGAGCTCGCTGACCGTGTACGCCCGCCGGCGCCGGCGGGCCCGGGCTGCGGGCGCGCGCTGCGTCCCCCGGCTCGCGGCGGGCGGGTCGCCGAACGGCAGGTGCGTGGTCACGAGACCGGCGCGGCCACCCCCGCGAGCTCCTCCACGTCCTCGGCCGAGAGGTTCAGGGCCTCGATGGCCGCCGCGCGACCGGTCGCGGGATCGGCGTCGACCAGAACGGCGTTGACGCGGGGATTCCGGCGCGCGGGATCGAAGCGGGCCGGCATCCCGTCGAGGAAGCGCTTGAGGGCCGGCTGCACGTCGACGCCGATGATCGAATCGTGCGGGCCGGTCATGCCGACGTCGGTGATGTAGGCGGTGCCCTGCGGCAGCAGGCGGGCGTCGGCCGTCTGCACGTGGGTGTGGGTGCCGACGACGGCCGTGACGGTGCCGTCGAGGTGCCAGCCCATGGCGATCTTCTCGGACGTGGCCTCGGCGTGGAAGTCGACCAGCACGATCTGCGCCCCGTCGTCGCGCACGGCCGCAATCTCGTCGCGTACCACGGTGAAGGGATTGTCGAGCGGGTTCATGAAGATGCGGCCCATCACGTTGACCACGCCGACCGCGACTCCGTTGCCCGTGCGGGCTACGTAGCGGCCGCGGCCGGGTACGCCGGGCGGGTAGTTCGCGGGGCGGAGGAGGCGCGGCTCGAGGCCGATGTAGGCGATGGCCTCCTTCTTGTCCCAGACGTGGTTCCCGGTCGTCATCACGGCGATGCCGGCATCGCGCAGCGCCTCGGCCGCGACGCGCGTGATGCCCTTGCCGCCGGCCGCGTTCTCGACGTTGGCGACCACCAGGTCGACGCCGTGACGCGCGATCAGGCGGGGGACGGCCTGCCGCGCGATCGTGCGCCCCGGCTTGCCGACGATGTCGCCCAGGAAGAGGATGCGAACCACGGTGGAATCGATGTCATGATCGCACAGTTCGGCGCGAGACAGGCCCCATGCGTTTCGCATATGCTTAGGGGTTGTGACCGAGGAGACGGACCAGACAGCGGCAGGGGCGGAGGCCGAGCCGGCCTCCGCCGGGATGGCCACGGAGCCGGCGGAGCGCGTGCCGATGCCCCCCATCGAGAGCCGGTTTCTCTACGTCGGGGTCGCCGCGAAGCGGGCCAAGCAGTTGCGCCGCGGCGCGCATCCCAGGCTGCGGGAGCTGGCACCCGACCCGGAGACCGGCGAGCGGCCCGATCCGCGCGGCAAGCTCGAGCGAGTAGCGATGCGCGAGGTCGACGACGGTCTCATCGTATACGAGGTGCCGGATCCGAACCCGGCCGGAGGCGACGGCGCATGACGCTCGCGGCATTGCAGACGACGGCGGCTGCCGATCCCGTCGGGGTCGCGATCGGTGCCCTGCTGGGGCTGGTCCTGTCCACCGGCTTCCTGCTCGCCCTGTTCATCGGGTTCATCGTGATCGCCGGCTTCACGAAGTTCCGGCGCACGCGCGCGCTCGTCGTGCGCAATCTCCCCGACGGCGAGGACGAAGAGCTGAGCTACCTGCCGCCGGACGCGCCGCGCGGACCGGCCGACCAGTTGCGGACGCCGGAGCTCCTCGAGCAGGCCCGGACGGCCGGTCCGGAGGAGTAGGCGGCCGGCGGCGGCCGCGGCTCAGCCTGCCTTCGCGTCCGCATCGGCGGCGCCGTCCCGCGGCGGCCGTTCCCTCCACCACGGCGCCGCACGCTCCAGCACGTCCCCGACCCGGAACAGCGCCGCCTCGTCGAAGGGCCTGCCTGTGAGCTGGAATCCCACCGGCAGGCCGGCGGCGGTCCGCCCGGCGGGCAGGCTGATGGCGGGCAGCCCCGTGAGGTTGGCGCTCACCGTGAATACGTCGCCCAGATACATGGCGAGCGGATCCTCCGCCCGTTCGCCGAGGGGGAAGGCCGGGGTAGGGGTGGTCGGGGTGGCGACGACGTCGATGCCCGCGTCGGCGAACGCGCGGTCGTAGTCGTCCCGGATCAGGCTGCGCACCTGCTGGGCCTTCCGATAGTAGGCGTCGTAGTAGCCCGCGCTCAGGGCATAGGTCCCGAGCATGATCCGGCGCTTCACCTCCGCGCCGAACCCGGCGTGGCGGGTCCGCTCGTACATCCGCGCGAGGTCCGCCGCGCCGTCCCCCTCCGCTGCGGACGTCCCGGCGCGCGCCCCGTACCGGACGCCGTCGTAGCGGGCAAGGTTGGAGCTGGCCTCGGCGGGGGCGACCAGGTAGTACGCCGGGACGGAGTACGCGGCGTGCGGCAGGTGCGCGTCGACGATCTCGGCCCCGCCCTCGCCGATCGCCCGGAGCGCCGCCTCGAACGCGGAACGCACCTCCGGGTCCAGCCCTGCCTCGCCGGCCTCGAGCAGCCGGCGCGGCACGCCGATGCGCAACCCCCGGGCATGGCCGCCCGAAGCCTCCGCCGGGGAGGCCGGAGGGGCGTTGCCCGATGTCGCGTCCAGCGGATCCGACCCCGCGATGACGCTCAGCACGGCGGCCGCGTCGGCGACGGTGAGCGTGAGGGGGCCGATCTGATCGAGCGACGAGCCGAAGGCGAGCAGGCCGTAGCGGGAGACGCGTCCGTAGGTCGGCTTGAGGCCGACGACGCCGCAGAACGCGGCCGGCTGGCGCACCGATCCTCCGGTGTCGGAGGCGATCGACACCGGGGCGAAGCGTGCCGCGACCGCCGCTGCCGCCCCCCCGCTCGACCCGCCGGACGTTCGGTCCGGTGCCCACGGGTTGCGGGTCGGTCCGTAGGCCGAGTGTTCCGTGGACGAGCCCATCGCGAACTCGTCGCAGTTCGTCTTCCCGACGATCACGGCCCCGGCCGCCCGCAGGCGGGTGACCACGGTGGCGTCGTACGTGGGACGGAACCCCCGCAGGATGCGGGAGGCGGCGGTGGTCGGCTGACCGCGGGTGCAGATGACGTCCTTGACGGTGATCGGGACGCCGAGCAGCGGGAGGTCGCTCCACTCCCGCCGTCGGGCATCGATCTCGGCCGCGCGAGCCAGCGCCTCGTCCCGAAGCACGACGGTCATCGCGTTCAATCGCGTGTCCTCGGCGGCGATGCGGTCCAGGCTCTCCCGGCAGACCTCGATCGCCGAACGATCCCCGGCGGCAATCGCCGCACGGATGCCGGTTGCGGTCCGGTCGTTGGGCGGGGCCGTCATCAGCCGATCACGCGGGGCACCCGGAAGAAGCGGGCGCCGCCGGGGCCGGCAGCCGGGTCGGGCGCGTTGGAGACCGCGTCGTCCGGCGGCAGCGACGGGCGGCCCTCGTCCACCCGCAGCGGGGAGGCTGCGGCTCCCGGACGCCACCCGGCCGCCGCCGCGGAGGTGTCGACCGCCTGCAGCCGCTCCGCGTAGTCGAGGACCTCGCCGAGTTGCCGGGTGAAGAGCTCCGCCTCGTCCGCCGTGAGCTCGAGGCGGGCCAGCGCCGCGATCCGCTCGACCTCCGCGCGGGTGAGGCGCCTGGACATCGCCGGATGTTAGCACCGCGGCGGAACGTGCGATCATGGCCGCGTGGGCGAGTCGCTGTTCGGCAAGCCCCGTGCCGCGGTCGAGGCCGCGCTCGGAGGGCGCGAGCCCGTGGCATGCCCCCTGTGCCGCCGCCCGCCGCGGCCCTTCGCGGTCGACTTCCAGGGCTTCCGCCTCGCGCGGTGCGCAGGGTGCGGCCTCGAGTTCCAGAGCCCGCGCCCCGTGTTCGACGAGCTCGCCGCGGCGGTCTACGGGGACGCGTATCATCCTCCGGCACACGGTACGGTCGACCCGTCCCGCCGGCAGCACTACCTGCGACAGCTCGCCCGCCTGCGCCGGCACCTGCCCGCGGGCCGGCGCACGCTGCTCGACGTCGGCTGCGGCGCCGGGGCCTTCCTCCGCGTGGCGGGGGGCTGCGGGTGGCGGGTGGACGGCACCGACATCCGCCTCACGGACGCGGCCCGGCGCACCGGCGCCCGCCTCTGGGAGGGACAGCTCCCCGAGATCCCGTTCGGCGGCGCGCGCTTCGACGGAGTGCGGTTCAACCACGTGCTCGAGCACACCCCGGACCCGCTGGCGGAGTTGCGGCGGGCCCGCGACCTGGTCGGCGCCGACGGCGCGCTGCTGGTCGGCGTGCCCAACCTGGCCGGGCTGAGCCTGCGTCTCAAGAGCTGGCAGAGCCGGTGGCGTCTCAAGCGCCAGCGCTGGAAGCACTACGGCGCGCTGCACCACCTCTGGTTCTTCACGCCGGTCACGCTCGCCCGGGTCGTCGAGGCGGCCGGCTTCGAGGTGTTGCACATGGAGACTCCCGTCCTCGAGCGCACGGGGCGCCGGGGATGGGTCGGCGCACTGATCCGCCTGCCCCTCGAGGCCGCCCGGGCCGGCGGCATCGTCGACCTGTACGCCCGCGCGCGCTGACGGCGGCGCCGCAGACCGGCCGGTCCGTCGTCAGGCGCTCCGTGCCACCACGCGAGGCGAAGACGATCCCCCTCGCTACTGCACGCCGCCCGGCGAGCCGGCGACGTCCCTCACTCCCCGGTGGAGTGGTAGTCCATCTCCCCTGCCTCGATGCGGACCGGTAGCCGGTTCTCGAGCGGCGGCAGCGGGCAGGTCGTGTAGGGGTTGAACGCGCACGGCGGGTTGTAGGCGCGGTTGAAGTCCACGGTCGTCCAGCCGTCCGCCGGCGCGTCCGCGTAGAGGAAGCGTGCCGCGGGGTAGGTCTCGCTCCCGCTCGTGAGGTCGCGGAAGATGAACCACAGGCGGCCGCCGGCATCGAAGGCGGTCATGCGGTGCTCGGCGCCTCCTGCCGTGAAGGCCACCGATCCGCTGGTGCGGAACGCCTCGACGTCGCCGAGGATGTTGGGCAGCTCCACCGTCCGCGGCTCGGGGTGCGGGATGAACCGGCCCCGCACGCGGAACTCCGCCGCGACGGGGAACCAGCGGAGGCCCGTGAAGTCGCGGCGTATCGCGCTGTCGCGGTCCCGCATCCGGATCGCCAGCCGATCGCCGCTGTAGTGGGCGAAGAGCGACAGCGGCCCGAGGGCGATCGTGGGACGCGACCCACCCTCGTACGGCCAGAGCCGGGCGCCCTGGGTCTCGCGACCGTCGATCGTCAGCGTTTCGCCGGCCGGCGCCCGCACCGTGATCTCGCCCCGGCGCAGCGTGAACACGCCGGCGCTCTGCGGCCCGGCTCGCAGAACGATGTCGTTGAGCGGGGAGGAGCCGAAGGTGTTGTCGCCCTCGGTGAGGAAGAACAGGCCCGCCACGGTCAGCCACCCGTCGTCCGCGGTGAGCCGCGCCTCGCGATCGGCGCGCCAGGCCTCCGTCTCCGCCGTGTGGTCCTGAGCCTGCGGCGCCGGCGCGGCCACGACCGCCAGCAGGGCGCCGAGGGAGAGCCGCCGCCACGTCGTCATCGGTCGCACGGTGAACTCCTTGGATGGTCCCGCCGGCAGGAGGGGCACTCCTCGCTCCTGGTGCCTCGCCCTGCCTCAGCGTCGAGTCTAGGAGCTTGCGGCGCAGAACGCCAACGAAGTGCGTGCCGCGGCGCAAGCTCCTGGACCGGTGGGGGCTGGGGCCGAACACGGAGCCTGCGACGAGTTTGGCGGCGCTAGGAGCTTGCGGCGCAGAACGCCAACGAAGTGCGTGCCGCGGCGCAAGCTCCTGGACCGGTGGGGCTGGGGCCGACCCGGAGCCTGCGACGGGTTGGCGGCGCTAGCGCCGGCGGCGCTGTCCCGCGGGATGCCCTACGATCTCCGGCGATGGCCGGCCTCGTCCCGGTCGCGGAGCGGCTCAGGCGCCGGACGCGCGAGATGCGGTTCGGCAGCCCCGTGACCTGCGTCTATGCCCCGCTGGACTACGCCTGGGTCCCGCATCGCCGATACCTCGAGCGCTACGGGCGGGAGCCGCGCGAGGTGCTCTTCGTCGGCATGAACCCCGGCCCGTTCGGGATGGCCCAGACCGGGGTGCCGTTCGGCGACGTGGAGCTGGTTCGGGGCTGGCTCGGCATCGAGGGGCCGGTGGGGCGGCCGGTGCAGGAGCATCCGCGGCGGCCCGTTCTCGGCTTCCGCATCGGTCGGCGCGAGGTGAGCGGCGCCCGCTTCTGGGGGTGGGCGCGGGAACGCTGCGGCACTCCGGACGCGTTCTTCCGGCGGGCGTTCGTGTGGAACTACTGCCCCCTGTGCTTCATGGACGAGGGCGGCCGCAACCTCACCCCGGACCGGCTCCGGCCGCGTGAGGCCCGCGACCGGCTGTTCGCGGTCTGCGACGAGGGCCTGGGCGCGGTCGCGGCTCACCTGCGTCCGACCGTCATCGTGGGCATCGGCCGGTTCGCGGCCGACCGGGTGCGGCCGGTGGCGGAGCGGTGCGGGGCGCGCTCGGGGAGCGCTCCCCATCCGAGCCCCGCCAGCCCCCGTGCGAACCGGGGCTGGAGCGCGATCTTCGAGGCCGCCTTGCGGGAGCTCGGCATCGCGTGGACCGGCGCCCCACCGGGAACGAGCGCGTAGGGACACTCCACCCGTGCCGGGTCGGGCTCGCCCGCCGCGGCCGGCTTGCGCGGCGGACGAGTGGCCGGCTTGCGCGGCGGGCGCGTGGTGAGGGATCATCCGGGATTGCGCCCCGCCGCGCGGCATCCGCCGGGCGGGGAGGGCGGCGAAAACCACCGAGTCACCCGAGCGCAAGGCGCAGCCGCACCGCGAGTCCCTCGACATGAGCACGAACACCTTCGGTACCCGCCAGTCGCTGCCGGACGGACACGGCGGTCACGTGGACCTCTACAGCCTGCGGGCGCTCGAGGCGTCCGGCTACCCGGGCGTCGGCCGCCTGCCGTACTCCCTCAAGATCCTCCTGGAGAACCTGTTGCGGCGGGAGGACGGACGCTCCGTGACCGCCGCCGACGTCGAGGCGCTCGCCCGCTGGACGCCCGGCGCCCGCAAGGAGATCGCCTTCATGCCGGCGCGCGTGCTGCTGCAGGACTTCACGGGGGTGCCCGCCGTGGTCGACTTGGCCGCGATGCGCGACGGAGTGGCGCGCCTCGGCGGCGATCCCGCGCGGGTCAACCCGCTCCAGCCGGCCGAGCTGGTCATCGACCATTCCGTGCAGGTCGATCACTTCGGGGTTGCCAACGCGCTGGAGTTGAACGCCCGGCTCGAGTTCGCGCGGAACCGCGAGCGCTACGCGTTCCTCAAGTGGGGGCAGGACGCCTTCCGCAACTTCAAGGTCGTGCCGCCGGACACCGGCATCGTGCACCAGGTCAACATCGAGCATCTCGCCCGCGTCGTCTGCCGTGACGAGACCGACGGGAATCCGCTCGCGTATCCGGACACGCTGGTCGGAACCGACTCGCACACGACGATGGTCAACGGCCTCGGCGTCGTCGGGTGGGGCGTCGGAGGCATCGAGGCCGAGGCGGCGATGCTGGGGCAGCCGATCTCGATGCTCATTCCCGACGTCGTCGGCCTTCGTCTGGTCGGCTCCCTGCCCGAGGGCACCACGGCGACCGACCTCGTCCTGACGATCACGGAGCGGCTTCGCCGACACGGCGTGGTCGGCAAGTTCGTCGAGTTCTTCGGGCCGGGGCTGGGCTCGCTCAGCCTGGCGGACCGCGCCACGCTCGGCAACATGTCGCCCGAGTACGGATCGACGGTCGCCATCTGTCCGATCGACGGGATGACGCTCGACTATCTCGCCCTGACGGGGCGCGAGGCCGCCCAGGTCGACCTGGTCGAGGCCTACGCGAAGGCCCAGGGGCTGTTCGCCTCCGAGGCGGACGATCCGGTCTACAGCGACGTGGTCGAGCTCGACCTCGCGACGGTCGAGCCGAGCATCGCCGGCCCCCGGCGCCCGCAGGATCGTGTCCCGCTGCGGGGGGCGGGCAAGGCGTTCGAGACGGTCCTCGGAGAGATGACGGCGGGGCGCCCCGCCGGGGCGGCGCCGCAGGCGGCCGATTCGGCGTCGCAGGCGGAGCCCGGGGACGCCGGCCTCCGCGACGGCGCCGTCGTCATCGCCGCCATCACGAGCTGCACGAACACCTCGAACCCGAGCGTCATGATCGCGGCCGGGCTCGTCGCGCGGAAGGCGGCGGCTCGCCGGCTGCGCCCGAAGCCGTGGGTGAAGACGAGCCTCGCACCCGGCTCGATGGTCGTCACCGAGTACCTCGCGGCGGCCGGCCTCCTCGAGCCGCTCGCCGAGCTCGGCTTCGGCCTCGTCGGCTACGGCTGCACGACCTGCATCGGCAACAGCGGCCCGCTGCCGGAGGAGGTGGCCCGGGCGGTGCGGGAACGCGACCTGGTGGTGACCTCGGTGCTCAGCGGCAACCGGAACTTCGAGGGCCGCGTCCAGCCGCTGGTGCGTGCCAACTACCTCGCATCGCCGCCGCTCGTCGTGGCCTACGCGCTGGCGGGGCGGATGACCATCGACCTGACGGCGGAGCCCCTCGGACGGGACGCGGACGGGAACGACGTGCACCTGGCCGACCTGTGGCCGTCGGCGGACGAGGTGCAGCAGGCGATGGCGTCGGCGGTCCGGACGGAGCATTTCACCTCCCGGTACTCGCAGGTCTTCCACGGCGACGAGCGCTGGCGGAGCCTGCCCGCCCCGGCCGGGGAGCAGTTCGGCTGGACGAACGAGTCGACGTACGTGAGGCACCCGCCGTTCTTCGAGACGCTCACGCCTTCGCCGGCGCCGCCGGCGGACGTGGTGGGCGCACGGGTGCTCGCCCTGCTCGGCGACAGCGTGACGACCGACCACATCTCGCCGGCGGGCACCATCCCGCCCGACGGGCCGGCGGGCCGCTACCTGATCGAGAACGGGGTCGATCCGGGCGACTTCAACTCGTTCGGCAGCCGCCGCGGCAACCACGAGGTGATGATGCGCGGCACGTTCGCCAACATCCGGCTGCGGAACCGGCTGGCGCCGGGGACCGAAGGCGGCTGGACGCGGCACCTGCCGGACGGCGAGCAGATGGCGATCTACGACGCGGCGATGCGCTACAAGGCCGAGGGGACGCCGCTCGTCGTCCTGGCCGGGGCGGAATACGGTTCCGGCTCGTCGCGCGACTGGGCGGCCAAGGGGACGATGCTGCTCGGCGTCCGCGCCGTCATCGCCACCAGCTTCGAGCGCATTCACCGCAGCAACCTGGTCTTCATGGGGGTCCTGCCCCTCGTGTTCCGCGACGGCGACGACGTCGAGCGGCTCGGACTGACGGGGGAGGAGTCGTTCGACCTGAGCGGCATCGCCGAGGGGCTCGCCCCGCGGAGCGCCGTCCGCGTCCGCGCAACGCGGCCCGACGGAGCGGCCGTGGAGTTCGACGTGACCGCCCGCATCGACACGCCGGAGGAGCTGCGCTACTACCACCACGGCGGCATCCTGCCCTACGTGCTGCGGCAGCTCGCCGCGGCGTAGCGGAGCACCGCCGATGCGCCTGCCGACGACGACACCGGCTGCCGCGACCGACGATCGTGCGGCCGCAGCCCGGGTCGAGGCTGCGGCCGGCGCTGACCCCGACCCCGCCCGCCCCGCCGCGGCGCCGGCCCCGATCGAGTGGAACCTGGCCGAGATCTACCCGGACCTCGATGCCTGGCGCGCCGACAAGGCGCGGCTCGAGGGCGAAGTGGACGGGGTGGCCCGGTTCGCGGGCCGCCTCGGGGAGAGCGCGGCCGTGCTGGCCGACGCGCTCGACGCCATCAGCGCGACCGAGAAGGACCTCGTACGGCTGCACGTCCACGCGTTCCTCCGGGCCGACGAGGACCGGCGGGTGGCCGCCGCGCAGGAGCGGCGCGGCGAAACCACCCTGCTCCTGGCGCGGTTCGAGGAGGCCGCGAGCTTCGTCGCCCCGGAGCTCCTTCAGGTCGGCTCGGAGACCGTCGGGCGCTACCTCGATGCGGAGCCGCGCCTGGCCCGCCACGCCTTCAACGTCCGCAACATCCTGCGCCGGGAGCCGCACACGCTGTCGGCCGAGGCGGAGGCGGTGATGGCGGGCACCAGCGCCATGCGGCAGGGACCGGAACGGGTGTTCGCGATGCTCTCGACCTCGGACATGCCGTTCCCGACCGTGACGCTCTCCAGCGGCGAGGAGGTGCGGCTCGACCAGTCGGCCTACGGCAAGCACCGCGCATCGCGCAGCCGGGCCGACCGGAAGCTCGTCTTCGACGCCTTCTGGAAGGCCTGGCAGGGGTATGCCGCGACGCTGGCCCAGACGCTCGACACGCACGTGAAGGCGCACGTCTTCGAGGCCCGCGCGCGCCGCTACGGGAGCGCCCTGGAAGCAGCGCTCGCGGGACCCAACATCCCGACCGCGGTCTACCGGACGCTGCTTGCCGCGGCGGGACGGCATCTGCCGTCGCTGCACCGCTACTTCCGCCTGCGGCAGCGCATGCTCGGCGTCGACGAGCTGCGCTACTACGACGTCTACCCGACGCTCGTCGCCTCGGACCGTTCGTTCGGGCTCGACGAGGCGAAGTCGATGGCCCTCGCCTCGGCCGCGCCGCTCGGCGAGGACTACGTCGCGACCCTCCGGGAGAGCTTCGCGGGCGACTGGATGCACGTCTACCCGCGCGAGGGGAAGGCGCCCGGCGCCTACATGTACGGAGCCGTCTACGACGTCCATCCCTACCTGCTCCTGAACTACAACGGCGCCTACGACGACGTCTCCACGTTCGTGCACGAGTGGGGCCACGCGATGCACACGGTGCTGGCCAAGCGCCGCAACCCCTACGAGACGGCGAGCTACGCCACGTTCACGGCCGAGATCGCCTCGATTACGAACGAGGTCCTGCTGCAGGAACACCTGCTCGCGCAGGACCTCGCGGACGGCGAGCGGCTCTTCTGCCTCGGCACCGCGCTCGAGGCGATTCGCGGCACGTTCTTCCGGCAGGTGATGTTCGCGGAGTTCGAGCTGGCCGTCCACGAGCGGGTCGAGCGCGGCGAGGCGCTGTCGGGCGAGAAGCTGAACGCGATGTACGAGGAGCTCGTGCGCCGCTACCACGGCTCCGACGCCGGCGTGCTCGCCTTCGACCCGACGTACGCCGTGGAGTGGGCGTTCGTGCCCCACTTCTACACGAATTTCTACGTATTCCAGTACGCCACGTCGATCGCCGGGGGGACCATGTTCGCGGCGCGCTTCCTCGCCGGGGACGAAGGCGCGCGCCGCGACTACCTGGCCGTGCTCGAGGCGGGCGGGTCGCGCTACGCCTACGAGTTGCTGCGCGAGCACGGCATCGACCTCGCGAGCGATGCGCCGTACGACGCCCTCATCGCCCGCATGGACCGCGTGATGGACGAGATCGAGGCAATCCTCGATCGCTCGGCGGTGCCATAGAGGGAGCGCAGTGTCTCTTTCGGCACAAATCATCGACCAGCGCGTAGCCGGTATCGTCGAACAGCAGTCGGACGCTTTCGACAACGAGTTGCGGGTTGGCATCGACGAACCCCGGCGGCGGTCGGTAGCGTTCGTGTTCCTCGTCGCGAAGACGGCCTTCGACCTCACCGACGAGCAGACGCTCGATGGAATCGTCGATGGAGGCAACGATTTCGGGGTGGACGCCCTCTACTGCGACTCCCCCGAAGACGGAGAGATCCGGGTCAACCTCGTTCAGGGGAAGTACCGGGGGGACCTGCGCGGAAATGCGGCCTTTCCCGAAACCGGCATCGCCCAGATGATCGACGCCGTCGGAGCCTTGTTCGACCCGACACGGCCGGTCACCCTGAACCCCCGATTGGAGCAACGGGTCGAGGACGTTCGTTCGTTCGTCAAGGACGGCGCGATCCCGCGCGTGACCGCGGTTGCGGCGAACAACGGAACGACCTGGACGGAGCAGGCGCAGCAGCGGATCGACGGCGTGGCGCGCGACCTCGGAGGGCAGGTGGAGTGGCGGCACCTGGGGCCGGAAGAGTTGCTCGCTCTCCTGCAGACTCGCAAGCCCATCAACGCTGACGTGCAGCTCACAGGGCACGCCACGGTGGAGACTTTCGACTTTCGACGCGCGCTCACCGGGCGCATGTCAGTCGCCGAGCTTGCGAGGCTCACCGACGAATACGGTAATCGCCTGTTCGAGAAGAACATCCGGCGTTACCTGGGGCTTGCCGGCAACCGGGTGAACGAGGCTGTGGCGGCCACGCTGCGAGAGCCGGCGCAGCGGCCCAGCTTCTACTTCTACAACAATGGGATCACGATCACGTGTTCGAAGTTCCGCCACAACGCTCTGCAAAGGGAGAATTGGACCGTAAAGGTAGAAGGCCTGCAGATCGTGAACGGCGGCCAGACGGCGCGTACGGTGCAGCACCTGGCCCAGGAGGTCGGCGCCGCGATCCGGGACGCGGAAGTGCTGGTTCGCATCTACGAGCTGCAGGAGAATGACGTTGAGCTGGTGGAGTCGATAACGTTCGCCACCAATAGTCAGAACCCGGTCGATCTACGGGATCTGAAGGCGAACGATCCGCGCCAGGCGACGCTCGGCCAGTCCATCTCCGGCTTGGGATATGCCTACCGCGCCAAGCGAGAAGAGCGGGCCGTATCCTCGGACGAGTTCACCAGCGCGGTAATCGCGGAAGCCGTCCTCGCCGTCTGGAGGCACAGGCCACATCAGGCTCGGTTCCGAAGCCGGGAACACTTCGGCGCGTTGTATCGGACCATCTTCACCGACGATTTGAACGGATCGCAGGCGGTGACCGCCGCCCTTCTTCACCGGCACGCAGAGAATCGACGCAAACGGCCGCCGAATGACGCACCCGACTTCCTGGCCTACGGGTCTCGCTTCATCGCAATGATGATGGGGCGCTACCTGTTGAACGATCTCGGTATCACTCTCCGTCAGCTCGACCACCGCAACTTCGATGCTGCACGGGACTTGGTGGACCGGAACTCGGATGGCTATCTGGCTCGTGCCCAGGAGAGAATCGCGGGCGCCCTCGAGCCGTTGTTCAGAGGCAAAGGCAGAGAGCGGACGCTGCAAAGGCTGTCAGCGACCTTCCGGCGGGCGGACCTGGTCGACACGCTCCTCGAGGACGGCGAGCGGGCGCCGTAGGCGGGAGACGTCACGACGCGCCGAGGCGGAGGGCGTCTGTCGGTGACCGTCGCCGGCCGCTTCAGGCGTAGCCGAACAACGGCGGGAACGCTACGACGACCAGTCCCGCCCAGACCGCGTAGACCGGGAGGTACGCGGTCTGCCAGCGCTCGAGGGCCGCGTAGGGGCCGCGTCCACCGAGGAAACGGGCGTACAGCCACGCCGACCACGCCAGGTTCACGAGCAGGACGAGGTTTTCGCCGAGCGCCGCCACCCGGTTCGGGCTGAACCCGAACTCCGAGATGCGGGCCGCAATGGCGGCCAGCGCCACGCCGTCGGCGACGAGCGCGCTCGCCACCAGCAGGAACAGCACGCGGTCGAACAGCTCGGGAGGCGTCCGCGGGTCGCGGGCCGAGATGGCGTAGAGCAACAGGCCGAGCACTACGGCCAGCAGCAGATCGAAGCCGATCAGGACCTCGCGCTCCAGGTCGATCCCGTTCCGCGTCCACGCCATCGAGGCCAGCAGGGCCAGCAGCACCGCCGCGAAGAGCGGCGTGAACAGCCGCGTCAACACCGGCGCCATGTTCTCGATGACGCTCTGCTTCGCCTCGACGAGCCACGCGCCGACGAGGACCGCACCCATGGCCCCGCAGGGCAGTATCCAGCGCCCGGCCAGGTTCTCGGCGTCGAGGCCGATGGCGCCGAACGCGCCCACCGTGAACATCGTGAGCACGCCGCCCCCGAGCGCCATCAGCACGTAGTAGATGAAGAGCTCGCCGGAGAAGCGCACGAAGTCCATCCGCCCGCTCCCGCGCCACCAGCGTCCCCCGGCGTAGGCGACGCCCACCGCCAGCCAGAGCGCGATCGGCAGGTGCAGCGCGGCCAGCGTCTCGGTGTGGCCGCCGCGCGCGAACGGAATGGTGTTGATGGCGACGGCGCCGGCGGCGAACGGCAACGCGAGCCAGAGGCAGCGGGAACGGTCGATGCCGCGCTTCCACGCGAGATAGACGGTGAGCAGCGGCAGCACGAAGAGGCTCGCGTTGAGGGCATAGAAGGCGTCCTCGCCGAGGCGGCGCCCGAACAGCTCCGGGACCTTGACCGCCAGCGCAGCGGCGACCGCGAGGCCGAGGACGACGAAGGACTCGCGGCGGGCGAGCCATCCCCGGGCCGCGTCGCTGCCCGGCGCGACGACGAGCTGCTTCCAGAGCCGGTCCGAGTGCTCGCGGGCGAACTCGCGCGACACGGCGTCCAGGTTGCCCATGCGCTTGACGGCCACCAGGAACGCCTCGTCCCCGGAGAGCCCGGCCGCGACGAGTGCCGCGATCTGGTCGCGGAGGTGACCCTCGAGCTCGTCGACGTCGGGCGGGCGGATCGCCGGGCGCCGCCGCAACCAGTTGCGCCACTGGGCGATCTGGGCCTCGGTGGCGTCAGCCTGTTCCGTCATGTCCGTCTGCCTTCCCAATGACCCCTACGCCCGGGCGGGTGCCATCTCCAGCCAGATGCCGCGCAACGCGGCGTCGACAGCTTCCCAGTGGCGCCGCTCGGTCGCGAGGTGCGCCCGCCCCGCGCTCGTGACGCGGTAGTAGCGCCGGCGGCGCCCGCTCTCCGCGGTCAGCCATCTCGCCTCGACGTAGCCGAGGCGCTCGAGTCGATGGAGCACCGGGTAGAGCATGCCGTCGGTCCACCGGAGCCGACCGTCGGACAGCTCGCCCACCCGCTTGATGATGGCGTAGCCGTAGCTGTCGCCCTCCGCCAGGATGGCGAGGACGAGCGGCGTGGCGGAGGCCGCGACCAGGTCCTTGCCGATGTTCATCGCCGAGCGTCCCTACTCCGGCGCTGCATCCCGGTGCTCGCGCCGGCGGCGCGACGCGCGCTTCGACATCCACCCGCCACCGCCCACGAACCAGGCCGCGGCCAGCGACAGGAAGGCCCACTCCAGTGCGAAGTCGGGTTCGACGCCCGCCGTGATGTCGTCGAGCGCGGCGAGCGCCAGCCCCGCGACAAGGCAGGAGACGGCGACGACCGCGACCGGGGCACGTTCGCTCGGCCGGGGTGCCTATACATGGGGGTAGTATGCATAGCATAACGATGTATGTCAACCACCGGCCATCTCCCGGCCAGGAGTCGCCGGCAAGCGAGAGCCGCGCCTCCAACCCCGGGCCCCGATGCGGTACGCTGAGTTGGATGGCCGCCCAGACGCCGGCGCCCCGCGCGCTCGCCGCGGCGGACGACGACATGACTTGACGCGTGCGGGCTGACTCGCCGTTCCGGTGGGGCCGCCTGCTGCGTGGGGAGGCGGTCTATGTACCCGAAGCTCTCGGCATTCTCGAGGATCCGATCCATGACGGTCCGGCTCCGAATCCGGACGTTCGCGGCCGTCGCGGTCGTCGCCTTCGCCGGCGGCGCCTCGTTCCTGGCCGCGCAGGAGGGCGGCACGGCATCGCTCACGGGCGTCGTGAGCGACGAGCTGGGCGGCGTGCTGCCGGGCGTGACGATCACGGCGGAGAGCGCCGGCGGCGACCTGACTCGGGAGACGGTCAGCGACGGCGCCGGACGGTACGCCATCGCCGGGTTGCTGCCCGGCGCCTACGAGGTCGAGGCGGCGCTCGCCGGGTTCCAGGGGCAGGCGGCGACGGTCGAGGTGGGGGCTGCCGGCGCGCGGGCCGACCTGACGCTGGCCATCGCGCCGCTCGCTGAGACGGTGACCGTCACCCGGTCCGACCGGGTCCTCTCCACCGTTCCCAACGCGGTGGCCGTCGTCGGCGGCGACGAGATCGACTTCACGGAACGCAAGTCGTCGCTGGACGAGGTGCTCCGCGGCATCCCGGGCCTGCTCGTCCAGAATCGGCGCAACTATGGGCTGTCGGGCGGTATCGGCCTCAGCATCCGCGCCCCGCAGCCGCGCTTCGGCCTGCGCGGCCTCGCGATCATCCAGGACGGCATCCCGATCACCACGGCCGACGGCACGACCGAGCCGGGCAACGTCGACCTCGGATCCGTGCGGCGCATCGAGGTGATCCGCGGCCCGAGCTCCGTGCTCTACGGCAACTCCGCCGGCGGGGTCATCAGTCTTTTCACGGAGATCGACCAGACGCGGCGGCTGACCGTGAGCCCCAGCACGCAGTTCGGCAGCTACGGCTACCAGCGGCACCAGTTGCGCGTCGACGGCCACAACAACAGCGGTACCCGCTTCATGGGGAGCTACAGCCGCTTCCGCACCGACGGCTGGCGCCAGCACAGCGCCGCCGAGATCGGTCAGACCAACATCGTCGTCCGGCAGGCTGTCTCGTCGAACACTGACATCTCCGGCATCTTCAACCACTACGACGCGCCGTTCGCCGAGAGCCCCAGCTTCCTCACCGCGGCCCAGGCGGGCGACCCGCGCCTGCCGGCGGAGCAGTTGGTGAACGCCAACCCGCGCCAGGCCCGCCCGTTCGCCGGCGCCACCGTGGCGGCCCAGAACTGGGGCGAGGCGGCCCGGCAGGGGCAGGGCGGCGTGACGCTCGAGCACCGCTTCGCCGGCACGCAGCTCGTCCGGGCCACCGGCTGGGCTGCGAGGCGGAAGCTGGACGCAGGGGGCGTCGGGCGGGTCATCGACCTCGGCCGCGAGGCGGCGGGGGTGCGGTCGGAGTATCTCGGCGCGACCGAGGCGGGCGGCGCGACGATCAACTGGACGGCCGGGGTCGACGTCGCTTCGCAGGACGACGACCGGATGGAGTTCGGCTTCCGGCCGCCCTTCGTGGTCGGGGGCATGGAGCACCGCGGCGACCTTCGCATCGACCAGCAGGAGGAGGTGCTGTCCGCCGGTCCGTTCGCCCAGGTGAGCCTGGCGCCGCACCCGCGCGTGACGCTGACCGCCGGCGTCCGCTACGACTACTACCGCTTCCGCGCCACGGACCGGAAGCTGGACGACGGCGACCAGTCGGGCGAGCGGACGATGGGCGCGGCCAGCCCCTCGGTCGGCGTCACGGTGGCCGCGACGTCCAACCTCAACCTGTACGGCAACTTCGCGACGGCCTACGAGACGCCCACGACGGTCGAGCTGTCCAACACGCCGGACGGCACGGGCGGCTTCAACCAGCTCCTGGACCCGGAGCGGCTGCGGAGCGCCGAGGTCGGTATTCGCGGCCTCATCGAGCCGGCCCGCCTGCAGTACGACATCGCCTACTACCGCGCCCGCGTCCTCGGCGCCCTCGTGCCGTTCCAGCGCGCGGACGAGCAGACCTTCTTCGACAACGCGGGGGAGTCGGCGCGTAACGGCGTGGAGCTGTCGCTCGACTGGCAGCCGGTCTCCCGGGTCCAGGCGCGGCTCGCCTACACCCGGCAGGACTTCACGTTCGCCGAGTTCGTGCTCCGCGGCACGAGTTATAGCGGCAACCTCGAGCCGGGAGCTCCCCCCAACCGCCTGTTCGCCGGGCTCGACTACGCGGCCCCGTTCGGCCTGCGATCGAGCCTCACGGTCCGCTGGGTCGACGAGTTCTTCCTCACCAACGCCAACGCCGCGGCGGCGAGCAACTGGGCCTACACGGTGGTCGACCTGCGCTTCGGGTGGGATGCGAGCCTGGGCGACGTCGACTTCCGCCCGTTCATCGGCATCGACAACCTGCTGTCGGAGCGCTACAACTCGTCGGCCATCACCAACGCGTTCGGCCGCCGCTACTATGAGCCGTCGCCGGGGCGGGAGATCTACGGCGGGATCACGCTCGGCGGGGGCGTGCGGTAGGAGGAGAATCCCCGCGCGACCGGCGGCCGCTCCGTCGTCGGGAGCGGTGCCGGTCGCCGGGTTGCGGGGTCGGGCTAGTGCGAGGCCTCGGCCACGGCGCCGGCCAGGATGTTCTCCAGGCCGTAGTTCCCCTCGTGGCACGCGTACTCGTAGACGGGCTCCGGGTTGTTCCGCATCGGCACGGAGTAGGTCCACGGCCGTGTCCAGACCGTCGGATCGTCGATCGTGACGTCGTAGCGCAGCGTGTCTGCGTCAACGCGCGTGAACCGCTCGGTCAGCGTCAGGTTGCGGGTCGTCGCGCCCCGCTGGAAGTTGGTTTCCCGCAGGAAGTTCGTCGTCTCGACGACCAGGGTGTCGCCCTCCCAGTGCCCGCGTGCGTCGCCCGTCCACAGCCGGATGCCGTCGTCCAGGCGGTTGCGCCCGTCGAGGGGCACGACGCGCGCGTTGTGGTTCATCTCGGCGAAGAGAACCACCGTATCCTCGGTCTGGAAGACCTGGACGTTGTTGTTGTACGCGCTCGGCGCCATCGGCGGCCCCGAGTTGAACCCGAGGATGCAGCGCACCTGCAGGCCGCCCGGCCCGAGGTCCTCGACGAAGCCGCCCGGCGTCGGCTCATGGGCCGATACCTCGCTCCGGGCCTCCGCGAGCGCCGCCTGCCGCGCCTGCGCCTCCTCGGTCAGCGCCGGAATCCGCCCGTCGGGCGGATCGACGATCAGCGAGGTCCGGTCGGTCGTCACCGAAGTTCCCTCGTCGAACCAGAAGTCGTTGTAGGGCACGACGCGGTCCGAGGTGTCGTTGTCGCGGCTCCGGCTCCGGATCGTCTCCTCGGCGAAATTCGCCGCCTGCTCCGCCGTGAATGTCTCGCGGTCGGCCAGCTCCTCCGGCCGCTGCATCGGGGTCAGGCTGCGGAAGTCCCACACCCCCTGCAGGTCCGGCGCCCCCCACGGCAGCCGCGGCACGTCCTCCGCCGACTGCGCGCCGGCCAACCCCGGCGCGAGCCCTCCGATGGCCAGCACGGCCACCACGCACGTGAGCACCCGAAGTCGCATATTCACCTCCCGGCGGCGTCCTGCCTGCCAGGCACCGCCCGTTCCCAATCGACGGACTCGTCCTTCGCGCCCTCACGGGGCAACCCTGTCTCGTACTGCCAACACCATAGCCGATCGAGCGTCGCGGGGACACCGGGACGACGCCGCTGCCTTCGCGGGGCGCGGGGCACTGCGGCCGCCCTCGCACGCGCGTCGTAGCCGTTGTGTTCCGCTGCCATGTGCCTTGCACTTCTACATATCGATCTGGTATGTGTAGAAGTGTGAGGTGTTCGTGAGCGGACGGCGCGGTGGACCGGTCTTGCGGGGGGCGTCGGCCTGATCCTGGCGACCGAGGGCGGGAGCGTGCGATGAGCTGGTGGCGACGCGGCCGGGACCCCGAGCGGCTGGAGTGCGAGCTGCATGCCGAGCTCCGCGACCACGTCGAGCGACAGGTGGCGGACCATGTCCGCGCCGGGATGTCCGCCCGCGAGGCGCGCCGGCGCGCGCGCCTCGAGTTCGGAGGCCTGGATCAGGTCAAGGAGCTGTGCCGTGACGTGCGGGGCACGCGGCGGCTGGAGGAGATCGGGCACGACCTCCGGTTCGCCGTGCGCCTGCTGGTGAGGCAGCGGGCGTTCACCCTCGTCGCCGTCCTGGTGCTGGCGCTCGGGATCGGCGCCGCCGCGGCCGTCCTCAGCGTCGTCGACGGCGTGTTGCTGAGGCCCGTGCCGTTCGAGGCGATGCACCGCCTGGTCATGGTATGGGAGACGGATCGCGACAGCGGCACGGTCCGCGAGCCTGCGTCCGTCCCGGACTTCCTCGACTTCGAGGAGCGCAGCCGTCAGGTGGACGCGTTCGGCGCGCTCATGGGAACGCAGGTCACCGCCGCGACCGAGCGGGGTGCGCCGGTTCGTCGGACGGCGCTGGCGGTCACCGCGGGGCTGTTGCCGCTGCTGGGCGTCGAGCCGGTCCTCGGGCGGTCGTTCACACGTGACGAGGCGCGTTCCGGTGGCCCCCGCGTCGCCATGATCAGCGAGGCGCTGTGGTCCGAGCGCTTCGGCCGCGACGCGGAGGTGGTCGGCCGTGTGCTGCTGCTCGACGAGGCGCCCGCGACTATCGTGGGGGTCGTTCCGGACCACGCCGATCTGGGAGTGCTTCAGATGCTCTCCGCGGCCGCCTACGCCCGCGCCTTTGCCGACCAGGGTACGCGGGCCGACGTCGACGTGTGGGTGCCGCTCCGACCGGATCCGGATGCCCTGCCGCGGTCGACGCATTCCATCTTCGTGGTCGGCCGGCTCGCGCCGCGGGCGACCCTCGCGTCCGCGCGCGCGGAGCTGGCGGAGATCGCCGCGGAGCTGGAGCGCTCCTATCCCGAGAACGATGCGCGCGGCGTGTTCGTGGAGCCGCTCCCGGACGTGGTGTTCGGTCCGGTGCGCGCACCGCTCGCGGTCCTGGCGGCCGCCGTGATTCTCGTACTGCTGATCGCAAGCGCCAACGTGGCCAATCTCGTCCTGGTGCGGGCGACGGCGCGGGTGCGCGAGGTTGCCGTGCGGCGAGCGCTTGGCGCCGGCGTGTGGCGACTGGGGCGGCAGTTCGTGGCCGAGAACCTGCTGCTGGCGTTGCTCGCGACGGCCGCCGGCCTCGCGCTGGCGGCCGGGGCCGTGGAGCTGCTGGTCTCGGTGGCGCCGGCCGGCGTTCCGCGGCTGGCCGGAGTCGCACTCGATGCCCGCGTGGGGGGCGCCGCGGCGGGGTTGGGGTTGGTGGTGGGCGTCGGCTTCGGGCTGCTGCCGCTGGCGCAGGCGCGGGGCGGCGACCTGCTGTCCGGGCTCCGGGGCCGGCTCCGTCCCGCGGGCGTCCTGCGCGGGGGCGGCGCCGGCCGGCGCGCACCGCGGAGACTGCTGCTCGTGTTGCAGGTCTCCCTGGCCGTGGTGCTGGTCGTCGGCGCCGGCCTGCTGGTTCGCAGCTTCCAGCAACTCCTGGGCGTGGAGACCGGCTTCGATGCCGGGGGCGTCCTCAAGTCGGAGTACCAGTTGCCGCAGGCGCGCTACCCCGCCTCCCTGGCCCGCTTTCCCCGGTTCCCGGAGACCCATGCGTTCAACGCCGAGCTGCTGCGGAGGGTCGCTGCCGTGCCCTCCGTGGCGTCGGCCGCCATCGCCGGCAACCACCCGCTCGACGCCGGGGCCACCAACTCGTTCGTCGTGATCGGACGCGAGGCCGAGGCGGCCGACTGGCCGGAGATCACCGTTCGCCGGGTCACCCCGGGCTACTTCTCCACGGTGGAGCTCGCGCTTCGCGACGGACGGCTGTTCGACGACCGGGACGATACGGGCGCGCCGCCGGTCGCCGTCATCAACGCAGCCGCGGCCGAACGCTTCTTCGACGGCGAGGACCCTGTCGGGCACGAGCTCGGCTTCTGGGGTGTGCGGCGGAGGCTCGTGGGCGTCGTCGCCGACGAGAGGGTCCGAGGGTTGGAAGAGGCGCCGCCGCCGGGGGTCTATCTTCCTCTCGCCCAGGCCCCGTCGCTGAACGGCGTCTACGCGCTGCTCGCGCGGACGGCGACCGACCCGGCCGTGCTGGCGCCCACGGTCCAGCGCATCGCCGCCGGGCTGGACCCGCGCGTCGCGCTCTTCGGGATCGAGCCGCTGGACCACACCATGGCGCGTTCGGTGGCCGAACGACGCTTCGTGATGGCGCTGCTCATCCTCTTCGCCGCCGTCGCGATCGCCATCGCCGTCGCCGGCGTGCACGGCGCCCTCAGCTTCGACGTGGCGCGGCGGACGCAGGAGATCGGCATTCGTCTGACGCTCGGGGCGCAGCGGTCCCGGATCCTGCGGAGCGTGGTCGGGCAGGGGCTCGCGCCCGTCGTTCCCGGACTGGTGATCGGCATGGCGGCCGCCTGGTGGCTCGCGCAGGGCGTCGCGGCGCTGCTGTTCGGCATCGCGCCACTGGATCCCGCGACGTTCGTGGCGGCGCCGCTCCTGGTGGCCGCCGCGGCGGTTGCGGCCTGTCTGCCGCCGGCCCGGCGGGCCGCCGGGCTCGATCCGATGACCGCGCTGCGGACCGAGTAGCGCGCCGCGCGGACCGCGACGGGTGCTCAATCCAGGTCCGCGAACACGGGGGCGTGGTCGGAAGCTATGTTCCCTTCCTTCTTCTTGCGGTACTCGCGGTCGATCTCCACGCTGCGCACCCGCGAGACCACGGCTGGGGTGCCCAGGAGCAGGTCGATGCGCAGCCCCATGCCGCGGTGGAAGGCGCCGCCGCGGTAGTCCCACCAGGAGAACTTCTGTTCGTTCGGGTACAGGTGCCGATACAGGTCGGTGAGTCCCAGGTCGGTGATCGACCGGTACCGGGCCCGCTCCTCCGCGGTGCAGAAGATCGAGCCGTCGGCGGCGTCTCCCTGCCAGGCATCCAGCGCCGCCGGCACGATGTTGAAGTCGCCGCCGATGACGGACGCCGCGTCCCCGCGCACCCCGGCGAGGTAGTCGCGCAACGCGTCGAACCAGGCGAGCTTGCGAGGGAAGTCGGGATGGTCGAGCGTCTTGCCGTTGGGACAGTACACGGTGGCGAAGTGCAGGCCGGCCACCCGCACGCGGAGCAGCCGCGCCCCGTCGTCCTCGCGACCGGGCAGCCCCCGCGTCTCCGCCTCCGCCGGCGTGCGGCTGAGCACCGCCACGCCGTTCCAGCTCTTCTCCGCGTGGACGACCGCGTGGTAGCCGAGCGCCCGGAAGTCGTCGTGGGGGAAGTCCTCCTCGCTCAGTTTCAGTTCCTGCAGGCCCACCACGTCCGGCGCGCGGCTCTTGAGCCAGTGGATGATGAAGTCCATGCGCGCCCGCAGGCCGTTGACGTTCCAGGTGGCGATGCGCATGACTGTCAGTATCGCATCCCGTTGCCACCGGGGCGCGCGTCGCGTCGGCCACTCGGGGTCCGCGCTTCGGGCACGAGCCGATTCGCCCGGCGATTGTCGGCGTCCCGCCCCGCACAGTACCCTGACGTGTCGAGCAGAGAAATGAGGGGATGTCCGCGTCGCTCGCGGCGCCCTGCACGAAGAGGTGACGCTTGGCTGAGCCCGTTCTTCGCCAGATGCTCTTGATGGGCTTTCGGAGTATTTCGATTCAGCAAGTCGATCTCGACACCCCGACGTTCGTCGTCGGGCGGAACGGTTCGGGCAAGAGCAACTTCGCCGACGCGTTCGCGTTCCTGGCTGAGGCCATGGCCGTGCCTCTGCAAGGTGTCATTGAACAGCGGGGCGGCTTCTCCGCCGTTTCCCATCGCAGCGCGGCGAGGGGCCGCCCGTCGAACCTGTCCCTGTCCGTGACGCTGGAGAGGCCGGACAGTGATACGGCTAGCGCTGAGTACTACTTCGATTTGCGTCCACGGAGCGGCTACGACTTCGAGGTCGCGGCAGAACGGTGCGAAGTGCATCGGTCGGACGGATCGCGAGACGGCTTCATTCGCAAGACCAGCAAGGGCTCCGCAGTCTGGGAGAGCACCGTCGAGTCGCTCGTCCCTGCCGTCGAACCGCATGCGCTGGTCCTGCCGCTGGTTGGAGGAGACAGGCGTTTTCGGACGGTGTTCGGGTTCTTGTCCGGCATGCGAACGTACCGCATCGAGCCGGCGGCTGTTCGGACACTGCAGGACCCGGACGGCGGAGCGGTACTGCGTGCCGACGGTCGAAACACGGCCAGCGTGGTTCGTCAGGTACAACGTCGTTCGCCGCAGGACGGGATGCGGATTTGCCAGTTGCTGGAGAGCGTTGTGCCGGGCACCGTCGACGTTCGACCGAAGAGGCACGGCAACAAGCTGACGCTGGAGTTCAAGCAGGAACGCGCCGGCGCGGAGCCAGTGAAGTTCGAGGCCTTCAGCATGTCCGACGGAACGCTCCGCGCCCTGGGGTTGATCACCGCGGTATTCCAACGCCCGGCGCCGTCGCTTGTCGTCATCGAAGAACCGGAGGCGTCGATCCATCCGGGCGCACTCGGTTCCATTCTGGACGTGCTGCGCCTTGCCAGCGAGTCCATGCAGGTCGTGGTCACTACGCACAGCCCGGACATTCTCGATGCCAAGTGGATTGAGGATCGACACCTGCGCGTCCTGAGCTGGAGGCACGGAGCGACCCGGATCGACCGTGTCTCGCAGTCTGTGCGAGCGGCGTTGGAGAAGCACCTGATGGGGGCAGGCGAGCTTCTCCGCTCGAACGCTCTGACCGCCGAAGAGGCGGTCGATCCGGCGTGAAGATCCGGCCGATCGTTGAAGGCCACGGGGAAGTCGAGGCGTTGCCTGTCCTGCTGCGCCGCTTCATCGACGCAGCCCAGATATGGACCGTAGGAGTCGGGCAACCGATCCGACGTCCGCGCAACAGGTTCGTCCAGGAGGATGGAGTGCGGCAAGCCGTCCGGCTCGCCCTCGATCAACCCGAGTGCGGGGCGGTGCTCGTGCTCCTGGACGGGAACTCGGACTGCCCTGCCGAGTTGGGGCCGACCGTGCAGGGTTGGGCGAGTACGAAGCCTGGTTTCTGGCCTCCATCGAATCGCTGCGAGGCTTCCGTGGAGTCACGACGAACGCGCAGCCTCCTCCGGACCCGGAGGGTCCGCGGGGAGCCAAGGAGCAACTGAGGGCGCGGATGCAGCCCGGCGCGACATACCTGCCGATGGTGGACCAACCGGCGTTCAGCTCGGAGTTCTCGCTGTCGGCCGCCTACCGAGGGTGCCGGTCATTCCGCAAGCTCGCCGATTCGTTCGCGAGCCTGATTCGCGCCACGGGCCACGACATCCCTGCGTGGCCTCCCCCCGCTTGGATCGGGGACGCCTGACGCGATCCGGACTGCCACGCCAAACCACCCCCGCGCTGCCGCAGTTCGTCCCTCCGCCGCTTGTAGTCCGGCATGACGGGCCGAGCGCCTGCCGGTAGTCGCGGCCGAGTCCGCGGTGGCTCAGGTGCTCGAGCTCGAGATCAACAGGCACTCCTCGGCCATCGCGGCGTTCGCCAGCGCCCGGTCGACCGTGGCGAGCGGTGCGTCGGCTCGCAGGGCCAGCTCGAGGTAGAGCGCGCCGTAGATCGACAGTCGGCGTCTCCTGGCGAGCGCGAGCGCGGTCCCGAGATCAGGCTCGGAATCTGTTCGTATCGGCAAGTCGGCGACTCGACGCAGACCGGCATCGAGTCCCGCCGCACCCACGCGCCCACGCCGTTCTGCGACAACCAGCGTATTGCGTACCTCCAGGTGCCAGAGTTGCGGCACCAGGGCAAATCCGGTCGCGAGCCGTGACATGGCCGCATTCGCAACCGGGTCGTCCTCGTCTTCGAGGAGCCATGCGCCTGCGACGGACGCGTCGAGCACGAAGCGGTTCACCGGCGATGGCCCTCGTGCCGCGCAGCGAGAATCTCTTCCCTGGTCATGCCGGTACGAGGCCGCTGCCGGCGCCACGCGCGGAAGCGTTCCACGGCTTCCTCCTGCGAGGCGCGCTCGAGGTCGACGGCCGGAATCAGATGCGCGACCGTCTTTCCGTGGCGGGTGATCGCTATCGACTCCCCGTACTCGACGACCCGGAGTAACTCGGCGAAGCGCGACTTGGCCTCGGTTGTTGGTACTTCACGCATGCTTCACTCCCGAAAAAATCCGGTCACTCTGTCGGGTCAGAATACCATGGGCGTCGGCTGGAGAGTGGATGCTCTGGGCTCTCGCGGCCGCCGTGGTGCCCGCCTACGGTCCGAGCAGGCTGGCCGGAATCACCGCGATGCCGTCGCGGCGGCGATATGCGTCGGCGCCGGTGGTGACGATCACGGCGTCGAGCAGTTGGGGGCCGATGCGGTCGGCGAGGCGGCGCAGTTGCCTCACGTCGCGGTCGTCTACCACGGCCTTGAGCCTCACCTCGACGGCGACCACGTGCTGGTCGCCGCGTACGACGACGAGATCCACTTCGAGCTCGCCGCCCCAGGTGCGCAGGTGGTTCACGTGGGCTTCTGCGGCCTGGGCGTAGACCCGCAGGCTCTGGGTGACGAGCGATTCGAAGAGGGCGCCCAGCAGGGTGCCGTCGCGGGGGATCGCGGGGACAGCCGGGCGGGGCTCGAGCAGGGCGCCGGCGTCCATGCCCAGCAGCCGCGCCGCCAGCGAGGGATCGGCGAGGTGGTGCTTGGGGGCGACGTTCAGCCGCGACAGGTGTCCGCCGCCCGGCAGCCAGGCGAACACCGGGTCGAGGATGCCGAGGCGCTCCAGCGTGTCGCGGTAGGGGCGGGTGGTGGAGCGGGCCGGCTTGTCTCCCTCGCCGGCGGTGGAGGCGTCGCGGATCCGGTCGTAGCTGGCGGTGGTGGCGGTGGCGGCCGCGCAGGCCCGCAGCCAGCGCCGCAGCATGGCGGGATTGCGGGTGCGCACGCCCTGTTCGGGAAGCTCGCGGTCGACGATGCGGGCGATGTAGCCGTCCAGCTCCGCCCGCCGGGCGCGGCCCGAGCTGCCGTACCCGCCGGGGAATCCGCCGGCCACGATCTCCTCGACATAGCGGTCCAGGGTGACGTGGGTGTGGCCGGTGATCGCCGGCCGGGTGCCCGTGAGCAGCTCCGCCAAACTCACGGACGACGTGTCCAAGCCACGTTCGGCGAGCGACAACGGCCGCATCCTGACGGTGATGATGCGCCCGGCGCCGGAATGGGTTCCCCCGAAGTCGTCCGAGGCCGATCCGGTGAGGATGAAACGCCCGGGCCTGCGCTCCGCGTCCACCGCCCGGCGGACCAGATCCCAGGAAGGGGGATAGCGCTGCCACTCGTCGATGAGGATGGGTTCGGCGCCGCGCACGAGCCGATCGGGGTCCGCCTCGATCAGATCGGACGTGCCGGGTCGATCCAGCTCGTAGCGGGCAATCGCCCGTTGGCGAGCCGTCTCGGTCTTGCCGACGCCCTTGGGTCCTTCGATGCTGACCGCGGGAAGGTCCGCCAGCAGCTCGTTCAGCTCGGCGTCGACGATCCTCGGCCGGTAGCCCCCCGTCTCGACGCGAACCCTCATGGCCCGGCTCGGCCGTCTGCTATTGTCGGGCCACGCTCCGAGAGGAACGGGAGGGAGCCAGGCCAATGGTCGAACCCGTTGCGCGCCTCAGGATCGAGCTGCAGGGGATTGAACCGAAGGTGTGGCGTTCCGTCGACGTGCCGCTGTCGTCGACGTTGCGGGCCCTGCACGACGTCATCCAGGTCGCGTTCGGGTGGATGAACTCGCACCTGTTCGCGTTCGAGGTCGCAGATCGCATCTACGCCGAGCCCATGTTCGATGACGACGCCTTCGGCCAGCGCGTGTACAAGGCCGCTGCCATTCGCCTGAAGTCGCTCATCGAGCGGCGGGTCGAGCGGTTTGTCTACGTCTACGATTTCGGCGACGACTGGCGGCACGAGATCGCCATCGAATCCGTTCGTGACGGGGAGCCCGACGTCGACTACCCGGTGTTCGTGGGCGGCGAGCGGCGCGGCCCGCCCGAGGACGTCGGTGGCGTCGTCGGCTTCATGGAGTTTCTGGAAGCGGTGCTCGATCCGCTCCACGAGGAGCACCGGGACACGGTGACCTGGTATGGGAAGCCGTTCGATCCGCACGACATCGACGAGCCGGGCATCCGACTGGTGCTTTCGTCGCTCGCCGCTCGCCGCCGCGGACCCCTGAAGAGCCATCGCGGCAACGCGAGGACCCGGAGCACACGATGGACCGAAGAACGCTCCTGAGGCTGGGCGGCATGGGCCTGCTGGGAGCTGGCCTGGGCGCCTGCTCGACGCGGCCGGTACCTGCGCGGCCGGTACCTGCACGGCCGGCACGGGCGTTGCGACTCGCGCCCGTGCGCGCCGAATGGGACCGGATCATCCGCACCACGGTCGGGCTGCGCCCGCACCGCCCCTCCGGCTTCGTGCTGCGCGCCGACCGGCTCGACGACACGACGGTGATCCACAACTACGGCCACGGCGGCGCCGGCATGTCGCTCTCCTGGGGCACGGGGCGCATGGCGGCCGAGATGGCCCTCGGCCACGACGGTCGCCGGGCGGCGGTCGTCGGCTGCGGCGCGGTGGGCCTCGCCGCCGCGCGCCAGCTTCAGCGGCGTGGATTCGCGGTGACCATCTACGCCGCGTCCGTCCCCCCGGACACGACCTCGAACATGTCGTTCGCGGGATTCACGCCCACCGCGGGACTCATCGACGACGAGTCGAGGACCGCCGCCTGGGACGCCCAGTTCCGCGAGGCGGCCGAGGTTGCCTACCGCGAGCTGCAGCAGTTGGTGGGCAAGGAGTTCGGCGTGTCCTGGATCGACCGCTACGGTCTCAGCGACACGCTCCCGAGTGCCGCTGGGGCCGATTCCGGGGAGGAAGAAGAGGAGCCGCTGCTCCCGGCCCGCCTGCGCACGGGCCAGGTGGTGCTCGAACCCGGCGACCATCCGTTCGGCTCCCGCTACGCGATCCGGCGCAACCACCTGCGCATCGAGCCCTCCATCTACCTCGACGCGCTCGTGCACGACTTCATCGCCTTCGGGGGGCGCATCGCGATCCGCAGGTTCAGCGAGCCGCGCGAACTGGTGGCGCTGGACGAGCCGCTGGTCGTCAACTGCACCGGGCTGGGCGCGGGCGAGCTGTTCGGCGATCCCGACCTGCTGCCGCTCAAGGGGCAGCTCACCGTGCTCCTGCCCCAGGACGAGGTCGACTACGGCATTTCGGGCGAGCTTCCCGAGGCTCCGCCCGGCATCCTCGGCATCCACATGCAGCCCCGTCGCGACGGCATCGCCCTCGGTGGGACGTCCGAGCGCGACGTGTGGTCGCTCGAGCCCAATGTCGAGGCGATGCAGCTACTCGTCAGCGCGCACATGGCGGTCTACTCGGCCATGCGCACTTGAATCTGGCGCCCAACTCGACGCGTCCGGGGCTGAACAGTTCGGGCTGCGCAACCGCATATGGCGCGAAGAGGGAGCGCCGCCGTGCTCACGGACCACTTGCTGCGCCGACCAGCGTGCCCGGCCCACGATTCGGCACGGCTTCCAGCTTCGGGTCCAATGCTCGTCGGTTTGCACGTGCCCCAGGCGCACGCTCTTGCAGACGCTGTCCGGAAACTCGGACGCTGGAAAGCCCCGTTCCAGCCGCAAGACGACACCCTCTCGCTCGCCGCCCAGCAAGGAAGGCTCCCCGTGGGCGTGGTCGAGAAACGTGCGTATCTCCGCGACCGAGCCGAAGCAGCCCCTGAAGAGCACGGGCACGACGGGTATCCCGAGCCGCTTCGCGTACGCCTCTACGTCGGTGAAGGCGACGAACGCGCCACCACGTCGCCGTAGGGCGAAGGCGTAGAAGGTGCGGTCCTCCGCTACCGGCTCGTAGGCGATGCTGTGCACGCCATAGATGTCTTCCCCGTAGAGATAGACGTCCGGCTCGGTCACCTTCCAGGCGTGGTGCTTCTTCACCATCGCCATCCACTTGCCATCGGAAGGGGCCGACACACTCCGCGAGTACACCCTGCCGGCGTGCAGAAGCGTGTTGCCGCCGTCCAGTTTCTCGGTCACCACGACGGCATCCCCTACGAAGCTATTGGGATCCGCGTGCACATCGTCGCCCCGGCCGAGCTCCGGTGACCACGGCCAGTACGGCGTGCTGGGGTACTTCCGAAGGGTCGCGAAGCCGACGTTCGCGTTGCTACGGCTAGTCATGGCGAGATCTCTTCGTGGCGTACTCCGGGCAGAGCTGGGTGACTTTCACGCCCAAGCCATCCATCAATGCGCCGTGCTCGCTCCAGTCACTGTCGGTCGCGTTCATGACATCCGCGTCTGCAACGATCGCGACGGCCAGGAACTTCCGATCCGAACGGTCGAACGCGTTCTCTGGTAACTCGACGAAACCCCGTCTGTCGTCTTCGGACGGCGTCACCGCCACTCTCTGCACTCGTTCATCATGGTACTGGTTGTAGAACAAATGCTTGAGAAACGCATCCCCCACGCCTGGCATTCCCGAGAGACTCAGCCGCCCCCGGTACTCATCGAGGATGAGGCCCTTGTCGTCAATCGCCACGATCCCCCGTGCGGTCAGACTCCGCAGCCGTTGCACGCATGTCAACTGGCATCTGGTGTCGATTCCGGTGCCGCGCCCGTTGGCAACTATCGCCACGTTGGTGTCCACGACGAAGGCCGTCATCCGGTCTGCTCCAGCTTCCTTTTCAAGGAGGCCTCGGTGATGGCCGCGATCTCCCCCATTTCGTCGCCAAAGAAGTGCTCTGGCCAGTTCTCGATCTCACCCCACTCGTTCAGGCGCAGATCGTCAAGCTGCGCTGCGCCTCTGTTTGAAGACACGAAGTACAGCTTCACGTCTTCGGACGATGCGCGTTCTTCCGCCACGCGGCGTTGGAGCCGGCGCATCAGGTGCTCGCTGTGGCTTTCCACGACGATCCGCAAGTTCCGCACAGTGGCGACGTTCAGCATGACGTCCGCAAGGCCGCTCTGCACGGCCGGGTGGAGATGAATCTCCGGTTGTTCCATGAGCACCGTGGAACCCTCTGGGACGTAGTAGAGCAGCACTAGCGCCGGTAGGACTTGGGAGACGCCGAAGCCGACCTCCGGCAGCGCCGTGGGTACGCTGAACGGCGAGGTCTTGACGATGGCCCGATAGAGGTTCGTTCCCGTAGCGATCTCTTCGAGACGGAAATCCCGAATCAGACCCAGCTCATTGAGCCAGTAGGCGATGATCTTCTGGAACGGTATTTTTCGCACACCTCGTGCCCGCGGGCGGAGGCGCCTCATCATGTTGTCGCGAGTGGCCGTCAGTATCGCGTCCACCGCCCGTTCGCCACGTTGTCCGACATCGTCGGGACTCGAGCCGCCCCAGTGATACTCCCTTTGCGGGTACTCACGCA
>JAPOVI010000313.1 GCA_026708265.1 Acidobacteriota bacterium | reverse complement strand
GCCATCCCGACGCGGATACGTGGGAGTTGTGGGAGATGGGGGCCATCCGTCCGGACTGGCAACTGGTTGACATCATGAAGATGCTGCATCCGGCACTCCGCGACGGGGAGTGGCGTTACCTCGCACCGGAAACGTGGGAGGCGGACCATGTGGGCGCGGGTCTGCACTAGTGGCTCCGTCCTCATCGCCACGCTCGCCGCGCTCTGCCTGCTGACGCTGACCTATGGGCAGATCGCGCTGCCCCTGGCCGACACGGTCGGCGCGTTGACGGGAACGCAGTCGAGCGACCTGGCCCGCCAGATCGTCCTCGATATTCGCCTTCCGCGGGTCGCCGCCGCGATCATCGCCGGCGGTGCGCTCGGCATGGCGGGAGTGCTGATGCAGGCCCTGTTCCGGAACCCGGTCGCCGACGCGTGGTCCCTCGGCCTGCTCGCCGGCGGCCAGTTCGGTGTTGCCCTCATCGTGACCGCGGCGGCCTTCGCCGGTCCCGCGGCCGTGTCCTTCCTCACCTTCTTCGAGGGCCCCAGCATCACCCTCGCGGCCGCCGCGAGCGTCGCCATCGCGGCGCTCGTCATGCTCGCGCTCGGCCGCCGCGTCGGCGCCATCACGCTGCTCGTCATCGGCCTCATGCTCGGGTTCACCGCGCAAGGTCTCACCAGCGTTCTGCTTCATTTCGCCGCCCGCGCCGGCGGCCGAATCTATGGCGGATGGCAGGATGCGAGCTTTGCCGGCGTCGCCCCGGCGGCGCTGCTGTGGCTCTTGCTGCCGATCCTCATCGGCACCTGCGCCGCCGTCGCGACGGCCAAGCCGCTGAGTTCGCTGCTTCTCGGCGAGACCTACGCCCGCAGCCTCGGCGTCAAGGTAACGACCTTGCGACATGCCGTTCTTGCGGCAACCGTGCTTCTGGTGGCGCCCGTCGTGGCCTTCTGCGGCCCGGTGAGCTTCGTCGGCCTCATCGCACCCCACTTCGCCCGGGCGCTGGCCGGAACGGCGCGGATCCTGCCGCTGCTTCCGCTCGCCGCACTCGGCGGCGCACTGCTCGCCCTTGCCGGAGACGCCATCGTGCATGCGCGATGGGAGCAGCACTTCCTGCACCTGAACGCGGTCCTCGCCATCGTCGGCGCGCCGGCCGTGATTCTCATCTTGATCTTCTCGCCGGCCGTGAGGCAGTGGCGCTGATGCTGGCTCTGCAATCCCTCGCCGTGGGCTATCGCAACCCGCGGGGAGCAGTCCTGTCCGGCATCGACCTGTCGGCCGCTCCCGGCGACTTCATCTGCATCCTCGGCCGCAACGCGGCCGGCAAATCGACCCTCATGCGGACGATCGCGGGGCTGCAAACCTCGCTCGACGGAATCGTGCTGCTCGAGGGCGAAGACATCGCGTCCATGCGTCCGGCGACGCGCGCGCGCCGGATCGCCGTCGTGCTGACCGAGCGCCAGTTCAATCCGGGTCTGCGCGTCGACGATGTCATCGCGCTCGCCCGGCAACCCTTCACGGGCTGGCAGGGTGGACTGGCGCACGACGACCGGGCGGCAATCGCCGACGCGGTCGCGGTCACCGGCGTCGAGCCCTTCCTGCGCCGCTACTTCAGCGATCTCAGCGACGGCGAGCGCCAGCGCGTGATGATCGCGCGTGCGCTCGCACAGACGCCGCGCCTCATGGTCCTCGACGAGATCACGGCCTTCCTCGATCTGCCGAGCCGGGTCGAGATCATGGCCCTCCTGCGTGCCCGGGCCAGGCAGAAGGGGCAGGTCGTTCTGCTCTCGAGCCACGACCTCGACCTGTCGCTGCAGCTTTCCGACAGCGTCTGGCTGCTCGACGGCGCGGGCGGCTTTTCGGTCGGCACGCCGGACGCGTTGAGCCGGAGCGGCGCGCTCGGCCGCGCCTTCGACACCGACGCGATCCGGTTTTCGCCCTCGCAGGGGCGGTTCGAGATCAGAACGTCTCCCGTCAAGGCAGAGCGAGACGAATAACTGATTCCCAACTGGTCCCAACCGGTCCCATGCGGTCCACACAAACTCGGCGTCGAATTGCCGGCGACGCTCGCGGCTGGCCCCAGTTCGCTTCGGCCACATGGCCCCGGTTCAGGCCGTTCGATGGCCCCGGTTCCTCGATGCCTGGGTTCGACATGAGCCTCGGCATCCGGTGGCGCCGGTCCGGCGCCACCGTCGCCGGACGCGCGCCGCGTCACGCCCCGGAAACGGGACGGGACATGCGCGGCGCGGCTCCGAGCGATGCCACCAACCGCGGCAGGCGCTGCAGGTCGTCGAGGATCGCGTACGCGATCGGCACCAGAAACAGGGTAATGACGGTGGCGAACAGTACGCCGAAGGCCAGTGAGACCGCCATCGGGATCAGGAACGCCGCCTGCATGCTGCGGTCGGCCATCATCGGCGCCAAGCCCGCGAAGGTGGTCAGGGACGTGAGGACGATGGGACGGAACCGCTGGCCGCCGGCTTGCCGGATGGCGAGCTCGAGACCGGCCGGGGCGGATGGCGGGGCGGCCGGCGGGCGGCTCTCCGAGTCACCGGTTCCGGCGGGGAAGCCCCGCTCCCGGTTGATGAAGTCGACCATGATCAGACGATGCCGGTCAGGGCGACGAAGCCGAGCACCGACGTGACCGTGACGTCGAGCCCCATCACCAGGTGGCCCCACAGCGCGCCGACGAGGCCGAACGGGATGGCCCCCATGATGATGAGCGGCTGCGCGTACGACCGCAACGGGATCGCGAGCAGCCCGAAGATCAGGATCAGCGCCAGGACGAACCCCACCTGCAGGCCCCTCACGACTTCCTCCTGCGCTTCCTGATTGCCCCTGAACGTGTAGAACACGGCGGGGAATTCGGCGAGCACCTCGGGGAGGATGCGCTCCCGAAGGTCGGCGATCAGGTCCGAGGTCGACGCGATCTGCGGGTCGACCGACGCGGTCACGTTCACGGCGCGGCTGCGGTCGATGCGCCGGATCGAAGCAATGCCGCGCCCCGGCTCTACCAGCGCCACCTGGCTGAAGGGCACCTCGCCACCGTCCGGCGTGCGGACGCGCATGTTCTCCAGGTTGCCGAGCGAGCGCCGCTGCTCGCGGGGGTAGCGCACCATGACGCGGAGGTCGTCCCGCTCGTGCTCAATGTGCTGCGCG
>JAPOVI010000202.1 GCA_026708265.1 Acidobacteriota bacterium | reverse complement strand
CTTCCTGCTCGCGCTGCCCATCCTGGTCGCGGCGCTCATCCTGCTGGCGCCCGCGGCGCCGCGGCTCGCGGAGCTCGTCTGGTTTCCGGTGGTCGTCGCCGTGCAACTGCTGCTCACGCTGGGGCTGGGCCTCTTCCTGGCCGCGCTGACGGTGCACTTCCGCGACATCAAGGACCTGCTCGCGAACGTGCTCACGCTCTGGTTCTTCGCGACGCCCATCATCTACCCGATGGCGGCGGTCGCGGGGCGCGGCCCGGAGATCGCCGGGCTGGGTCCGCTCGGGAAGATCCTGATGGACCTCAACCCCTTCGCGCACCTGGCGATCTCCTACCAGGAGATCCTCTTCTACGACGGCCCGTTCGGCCACTGGAAGTGGCTGCTCGTGCTGGCCGCGGGCGGGGCGATGCTGTTCGCGGCGGGCTACGCGTTCTTCGACCGGCTGCGGGACTCGTTCGCGGAGGAAGTGTGAGCGACGCGGTCATCTCGCTGCGCGACGTATCGAAGCTCTACCGGCGCTATGCCTACCAGCGCCGCTTCTCCACCCTCAAGAGCGCCCTCCTCAAGGGGAGCCTGGCCAGCGACCTGCGCCCGCACGAGGTGATCCGCGCCGTCGACGCGGTCTCGCTCGCGGTGCCGGGCGGAGCCTGCGTCGGCCTGATCGGGCGCAACGGCTCCGGCAAGAGCACGCTGCTGAAGCTCGTCACCGGCATCACGAGGCCGACGTCGGGGACGGTGGAGGTGCGCGGGCGGGTCGCGGCGCTCATCGAGCTCGGCGCCGGCTTCCACCCCGAGATCTCGGGCCGCGAGAACATCTTCGTCAACGGCGTGATGCTGGGGCGGGGCAGGCGCGAGATCGCGAAGCAGTTCGACGAGATCGTCGAGTTCGCGGAGCTCGAGGACTTCATCGACGCGCCGGTCAAGACCTACTCGACCGGCATGTACATGCGGCTCGGCTTCTCCGTCGCCGTGCACGTCGATCCCGACGTCCTGATCGTGGACGAGGTGCTCGCGGTCGGCGACGAGGCGTTCGGCCAGAAGTGCCGCGACAAGTTCAGCGAGTTCAAGCGGCGCGGACGGACCATACTGCTTGCCACCCATGGGCTGAACATGGTGGAGCGCTTCTGCGACGAGGCGATCTGGATCGACGCCGGGCGGGTGCGCGCCCAGGGCGACCCGCGGCGCGTCGTCCACGCCTACACGACGGACGTCGCCCAGCGCGAGGAAGAGGACATCGCGATGAAGGACCGCCGGGCCCTGGCGGCGGTGACGGACCTCGCCGCCGTCCCCGCCGCCGGCGACGGAGCGTCCCCCGGCGGTGATGGAGCCGCCCCGGGGGACGGAGCACCTCCCGGCGCCGCGGCCGCTTCCGACGCCGGCGCGGTTCCGGGGGACGGGACGGCCCCGGAGGACGAGACGGCCCCGGAGGACGACGGGACGGCTGCGGATGACGCGGCGGCCGCCGGCGAAGGAACGACCGGCGAGGCATCCCCCGGCGACCAGGCTCCCCCCGGCCGGGGATCTTCAACCGGCGACGGGGCCGAGGGCGATGGCGCGCCGCCCCGCGGCGACGGGGAGGCCCCCGTTCCCCAGGACATGTTCCAGGCCACGGAGGGGCGCTGGGGGGCCGGCCCCGTGCGCATCGAGCGGGTGACGATCGAGCGCGCGGGCAACGCCGCCCACGTCTTCCAGACCGGCGACCGGCTGACGGTGCGGCTCGGTTTCCACACGCCGGAGCCGGTACGGGACTTCGTCTTCGGGATCGGCGTCTTCAGCGCCGACGGGACCCTCTGCTACGGGACGAACACGGACGTCGAGGGCTTCGAGCCGGTCGAGCTGTCCGGATCGGGCGAGGTGGTCTTCGCGATCGACAGCCTCGACCTCGTCGAGGGCACGTACAAGCTCGACGTCGCGGCCCACACGCGGCGCGGCGTGCAGTACGACTATCACCGGCTCCTGTACACGTTCCGGGTCAAGTCCCATACGAAGGACGCCGGCATCTACCGCCCGCGCCACCAGTGGACCTTCAGCCCGAACGCCCGCTTCGGGCCGCCGCCGGAACCCATCGGCGACGGATCGTGATCTCGTGCCGTCGATCTCCGGATCGCTGACGCTGGGCACCCTGCTGCACGACGCGGCGCGCCGCGCCGGGCTCGCCGGCGGACCGCCCGGGCGCGCCGACTCGCTCGCGGGAGTGACGCCGCCCGCGCAGGCGCTCGCGGCGGCCGCCCTCGCCGGGGCGGGGCCGGTGGTGCTGGTGGTGCCGCGCGACTCCGACGTCGACGAGATGACCGCCGACGTGCGCTTCCACCTGCGCGCCCTGGAGGGGCTCGGCGAGGTGGACCTCGACCGCGGCGTCCTGCCGTTCCCCTCCCGGGAGGTCGACCCGTACCGCGGCATCGCTCCCCACATGGGCATCCTCTCCGCCCGCGCCCGCGCCCTCTCCGCCCTCGCCGGCGGCCGGGCGCGGGTGGTGGTGGCGTCGGCGCCGGCGATCCTCCCGCGCCTGAGCCCCCCCGAGCGGCTGCTCGGGGCGGTGGTCGATCTGGAGGTCGGCGGCACGTCGACGCCGGGCGACCTGGCCGACCGGCTCGCGGACGCCGGATTCAGCCACGCCGATCCGGTCGAGACGCACGGGGAGTTCTGCGGCCGCGGGGGCGTGGTAGACCTCTTCCCGGCCGGCGATGCGTACCCGGTGCGGGTGGAGTTCGCGGGCGACAGCGTCGAATCGCTGCGCCGCTTCGATCCCGCCACGCAGCGCTCCGTCGCCACCCTGGATCGGGTGTCCGCGGTGCCGCTGCGCGATCAGTTCGAGCCGCCCGGCGCCGGCGAATGGGAGCTCGATCGCGGCTCCGTGTTCGGCGACTACGCCGAATGCGTCGGGGCGCGCTTCGTCGTCTCGGAACCGGTCGAGACCGAGGAGAGCCTCCGGCGGTCGGAGCAGCGGCTGCACGCGAGTCGGGACGACGCGCACGAGCGCGGCGACGCGGCGCCGCCCCCCGGGGAGCTCGAGGTGCCCCGGGACATCGCCGCCGGCTGGCTCGCCGAGGCCACGACGCTCGCGGCGCTGGCCATCGACGAGGCGGACCCAGGTGGCGCGCCCGCGGCCGGCGCGCCGCCCGGGCCGCCCTCGCCGGCGCG
>JAPOVI010000320.1 GCA_026708265.1 Acidobacteriota bacterium | reverse complement strand
GGCGCCGCCAGTACTCCAATCGCGTCTCCCGCGGCGATTGCGCGAGAGCCGTCCGCCCCGGCGCGACAACTCGGAACCACAGCCGCAGGAACGGGTCGTCGATCCGATACAGGCTCCGTTTGCCCGAGCGGGGCTCGCTCCCGAACGGCGTCTCGCGACGCACGAGGCCCATCTCCGCAAGCGCCGCCAGCGGCCGCGACAGGCTGGAGGCGGGCGATCCGAGACGACCCGCAATCTCGCTGACCCGGTGGGCGCCGCCGCCGATCACGTCCAAGACGGGACGGAGCGCCGTGGCCGGCGGGACCTCCTCCAGAAGCAACCGGTCCGGCTCCAGGTGCAACGGGCCGGCCGGGTCGAGCACCAGGGTGTCGACGGCGCGCTCGAGATCGAGACCGAACGGGCCGGCGAGCTCCCAATAGCGCGGCATCCCGCCCCATGCGGAGTAGAACGCCAGCAGGTCGCGGCCTCCGGCCTGAGGGACGAGGTCCGCGAGGTACGCTGGTCTCAGCGGACGCACGGCGAAGGCCTCGCGTGCGCGGCCGTAGAGCGGGGCACCGGCCGAGAGAATCGCGCCGTGCATCATGCGCTGGCTCGAACCGCTGACCACCAGGGTCGGACGCCCCGGCGTCGTGTCGACCCACGCCTGCAGGACGCCGGCCAGGGTCGGGTCCGCGGCGAGCAGGTAGGGCAGCTCGTCCAGCACGAACGGCCCGGGCCAGCCGTTGCCGGCCGCCTCGCTGGCGAGCCGCAACAGAAGGGACCGCCAGTCCGGGTACTCCACGTCGGCGAAACCCGGAAACCGGTTCTCGACCGCGGCTGCCAGATAGCGCCGCTGCACCGCGGGCGCCGATGGTTCCGCCGCCGCGTACAGGCCGTCGTGGCGCCGCGACCACTCGATGAGCAGGCGCGTCTTGCCCACCCGGCGCCGGCCCCAGATGACGGCGAGGGCGCCTGGATCGGTCAGCGCGGCGTCGAGGCGCCGCATCTCATCCGCGCGGTCGATGAAGCGCACGAAGTTATTATTCCATGAAGCATTATGTTGCTATACATAAAAGTGTCCGCGGTCTGGGAGTCCATGGTGAAACCCGGCGCGGCACCGAGAGTGGCGAGGCGCCCGTGTGGCAGGCGCGACGAGGGGCATGGAGGAATACCGCGGTAGGACCATGCCGTGGTATTCTGAAGTCATGAAGGTGGACAAGATGAGCGTCTCGTTCGAGGCGACGCTCGGAGACGAGATTCGGCAGGCCGCGCGGGAGGGTGGCGTCGGGCTGTCGTCGTGGCTGTCGGAGGCGGCAGCCCGGAAGCTCCGCGCCGACGCACTGCGTGAGTTCCTCGACGAATGGGAGGCCGAATTCGGCGCGCCGACTCCCGAAGAGCTGGCCCAGGCAGAAGCAGATCTCGGCTTCGGCACCGGAGAACCGGAGGCGTGAGCGCGCTGGTGCTCGACGCCGGTGCGTTCCTGGCTGTGGAACGCGGCGACCGAGCGGTGGGGACTCGTTTGCGGGTGGCTGTACGGCAGCATGTCGACTTGCGGACGAGTGCCATCGTGCTCGGCCAGGTCTGGCGGGACCCCCGGGGACGCCAGGCGCGCCTCGCGCGCCTGTTGCGCGCCGTGGAAGTCCGTCCCGTGGACGAGCAGATGGGGCGTCGCGCCGGCGTTCTGCTGGCCCGAGCGGGAACCAGCGACCCGATCGACGCGACCGTCGCGCTGGTCGCGGAGAGCGGCGATCGAATCCTCACGAGCGATCCGGTCGACGTCGGACGTCTCGTGACCGCGGCCGGCACGCTGGCTGCCGTCATCCCCTGCTGACATCGCCTCGTCTCGCCTCACGTGCCCTCCGCCACCCGAATGCGGGCGCCCGGCGCGAACGGCGGGCGGCAGTCGCGGCTCAAGGTATGTCCTGGAGCACCCCGGCGGGTACCCCGGAGCGCACCGCACGGCCGGCGTCCAGCACGATCGCCCAGTCGGCGACCCGGCGCACCTCGTCGGCCACGTGCGACACGTAGATCATCGGCGTGCCGAGCTCGTCGCGCACCCGCTCCAGGTAGGGCAGGATCCGGTCGCGCAGGCCGAGGTCGAGCGCGGCGAGCGGCTCGTCGAGCAGCAACAGGTCGGGATCGGTCATCAGGGCCCGCGCGAGGGCGACGCGCTGACGTTCCCCGCCGGACAGGCCGTCCACCGAGCGCGACAGGAGCGTGTCGATCTCCAGCAGCTCGAGCACCGACGCGTGGGTGTCGTGGGGTCCGCGGTCCGCCACCCTGCGGCGAGCGCCGTACAGGACGTTGCGCCGGACATCGAGATGGGGAAACAGCGCCAGGTCCTGCGGCACGTAGCCGACGCGGCGGTCGTACACGGGCACGTCCACGCCGCGCCGGGAGTCGAACAGCACGTGGCCGCCGATCCGGATCACGCCTTCGTCCGGCCGGCGCAGGCCGGCGACGGCGTCCAGGGTGGTGGTCTTGCCGGATCCCGAGGGCCCGAACAGCGCGACGGTGCGCGCCGCGATGGTCTCGCGCAGGTCGAGAGAGAATGCGCCGGCGCGGAGCCGGACGTCGATGACGACCGACGCTCCGTCGCCGCCGCTCACGACGCCGTCCCGAGGCGGTTCGACAGGTAGACGGCCGCGAAGCCGATGGTCACCGCCGCGGCAATCAGCGTCATCGCCGCCGCGTCGCGGCCCAGCTCGGCGTTGCGGTAGATCGCGACCGACAGCGTACGCGCCCCCGGAAGCGCGCCGGCCAGCATGATCGTGGCGCCGAACTCCCCGATGGCGCGCGAGAAGCCGAGCACTGTGCCGGCCAGCAGGCCGCGCCGGGCGAGCGGGAGGCTCACGGTCCAGAAGACTCGCCAGGGCCGGGCTCCCAGTGTGGCGGCGATCGCCTCGTAGCGTCGGTCCGCCTGCTCGAACCCGGCCCGTGCCGCCCGAACCAGGAGCGGCAGCCCCATGACCGCCATGGCCACCACCACCGCCTTCCAGGTGAAGACGATGTCGATCCCCAGCGGCTCGAGCAGCGCGCCCAGCGGCCCGCGGCGTCCGAACAGCTTCAGCAGGATCAGGCCCGTCGCCACCGGCGGCACGACGAGCGGCAGCGAGACGAAGGTCTCCAGCACGGTCCGACCCGGGAACTCGCGCCGGGC
>JAPOVI010000169.1 GCA_026708265.1 Acidobacteriota bacterium | reverse complement strand
GGCGTAGCGCCGGTACATCCGCCGGGTCCCGACGACCAGGCCATGCGCTTGCACGAGGTGATCGTCGAAGCGCTGCAGCCATTGCTCGGACTCGCATGGCGCGGCGACCGGGACAAGGCGTGCAGCTACCCCTCGAGTCCACAGATGCGCGGCCAGCAGACGGACGCCGTATGCCACATCCGAGAGCCGGCCGCTCGGGCGCGTTGAAGACGGTCGCCGTGACAGCCCGGTCACGAACCGGGTGACCAGCGTCTCGTCAACGTCCGGCGCCGCAACGTGCTGCAGGTCCAGCCAGGTACTGAATATCGCGGCGGCTCGCACGTACCGGCGCACGGTGCTCGTCGCGTACCCGCGCGTCATGAGTACGTCGACGAAGTCGTCGACCCAGCGACCCAACGGCCCGGACCGGATCTGGTGGCAGATACGCGGCCGCACGGAGAGCGTTTCAAGCATGGTCTCCTCCTTGGCCCCCTGACACTGGGAACCCGCAGAGACCATGCGTACTATGTCAAGCTCGCTGTAGCGCCGATGCCCGCCAAGCCAGGGGCAACGGCGCTTGCCTGACTGCCACTTGTCATAACGCGACGCTGGTCATACCGCGGATTGGACTAAACCGCCGCGGCGGTAGGCGCTCACGCGACGCGCCGCCACTGACCCGACCGTCCAGATTTTCCAACCGCCGCAGCTCCTCGTGAGCCCCGCCTACGCTGCTCGGCGAGCGCCTGGAATCCCCCAGGCCCTTCGCAGAGGAGCGTCTGATGACATCCCTTCGTCAACGCATGCTCGAGGACATGCAGGTGCGACGGCTGTCGCCGTTCACCCAACGCACGTACGTGGAGACCGTCGCGCGATTCGCCCGCTACTTCGATCGGTCCCCCGAGCACCTCGGTCCCGAGCAAATCCGCGCCTACCAGGTCTACTTGGCCACCGAGCGCCGCCTGGCAACGGGCTCCCTGCTCGTCGCCGTGGCGGCGCTCCGCTTCCTGTATCGGGTCACGCTTCAGAAGCCGTGGTCCTTCGACGACGTGATCCCCACGCCGAAGAAGCCGCAGTCGCTGCCGGTCGTGCTCATCCCGCAGGAAGTGGTCCGGTTTCTCGACGCGGTGAAGGCCGCGAAGCATCGCGCCATCCTGACCACCTGCTACGCCGCCGGCCTGCGCATCTCCGAGGTCGTCCGCCTCACGGTGTCCGCCGTCGACAGCGAACGGATGGTGCTGCGCATCACGAAGGGCAAGGGTCAGAAGGACCGCTACGTGATGCTCTCGCCGAAGCTGCTGGCGGTGCTGCGCGCCTGGTGGAGAGTCGAACGGCCCCGGCACTGGCTCTTCCCGGGCGAGCGCCCCGAGGCGCCGATCACGCGCAGCGCGGTTCAGCCTGGCCTGCCGGATCGCCGCCCGGCGCGCGCGTCTCGCCAAGGTCGTCACGCCGCATTCGCTTCGCCATGCCTTCTCGGTGCATCTCCTCGAGGCCGGCACCGACCTGCGCACCATCCAGCTCCTGCTCGGGCATCGGAGTCTGCAGACCACCGCCCGCTACCTGCGGGTGGCGACCACCAAGGTCTGCTCGACCGCCAGTCCGCTGGACCTGCTTCCGCGGCCCGAACCACCACGCACGCGGCCCGTCGACTGAGCGACGGCCGTGCCGCGTGCCGCGCTCTCCGTGGCGGAAGTGTTCCGCCGTCACGGCGGTGCTTTTCGGGCCGAGGTCGGGGCCGCTCTGTCGACCGCGCAGCGGCGTGTCATGACGGCCATCGAGCGGTGCCGCACCGCCGCGCTCGGCGGCCACGTCGAGCAGTGTGACCACTGCGGCCATCGGCGCGTCTGGTACAACTCGTGCCGCAACCGCCACTGTCCGACCTGCCAGTCGCTGGCCCGCGCCGAGTGGCTCCGAACGGCGCCGCGCGGACCTGCTGCCCACCGAGTACTTCCACGTCGTCTTCACCGTGCCCCCGGCCGTCGCCGAGATCGCCGCGCAGAACAAGGCCGTCGTCTACGGCCTGCTCTTCCGCGCCGTCGCCGACACGCTCCGCACGATCGCGGCCGACCCACGCCATCTCGGCGCCGAGATCGGCTTCTTCGCCGTGCTGCACACCTGGGGTCAGACGCTCGTCCACCATCCGCACGTGCATTGCGTCATCCCGGGTGGGGGGCTCGCCAACGACGGCAGCGGCTGGGTCGCCTGCCGCCCCGGGTTCTTCCTCCCGGTTCGGGTCCTGTCCCGCTACTTCCGCCGGGTGCTGCTCGCGGCGCTGCTGGAAGCCTTCAAGTCCGGGCACCTGCGCTTCGCCGGCCGACTGCAGCCTCTCCGTGAACCCCGGCGCTTCGCCGAGCACCTCCGCCCGGCCCGCCGGACCGAATGGGTCGTCTACGCCAAGCGGCCGTTCGCCGGCCCCGAACAGGTCCTCGACTACCTCGGCCGCTACACCCACCGGATCGCCATCAGCAACCAGCGACTGTGCAGCCTCGACGGCGGCGCTGTGCGCTTCCGCTACACCGATTACCGCAGCAACGGCGCCTCCCGGCGGAAGACCATGACGCTGGCGGCGACCGAGTTCATACGCCGCATGCTGCTGCACGTGCTCCCGCCCGGGTTTCACCGCATCCGCTACTACGGCTTCCTCGCCAATCGCGCCCGGCGTCAGAAGCTGGCCGAGTGCCGCCGAGCGCTCTCCACGCCACCGCCAGCACCTCAACAGGAAGCCCCGGCCGCTGACTATCGAGACCGCTATGAGGCCCTGACCGGGCGCTCTCTGCGCCAGTGTCCGCGCTGCAACGCGGGGAACATGCAGCCGATCGACCACCCCGCCAGCGCCTGGGCGGGTCCGGCCTTCCTGGATTCGTCGTGACAGACGCATCGACGCTCGCCAGGCCCACTTCCGCTGCTCCCCGGAGTCCCCGGGAAGGGCGTCCTGCGTCTGCGATCCCGCCGGTGGGCTGCACGATCACCTTCGCGCCCATCGCCGCCAACCGCCGGCAGCTGGCAGCCCTTCTGCACCGCCCCGGGGGAGCCCCGCCAGCCCCCTCCGCCTGCAATGCAACGCCCATAGAAGTCCAACGGCGGAGAGGCGGTTTCGTCCAATCCAGCTTTCGGTCACCGGCGCGGTGAACGCACTGCCACGGTCGCCCGGTCACTGCCGCGCCGCCAACCGAAAGCTGCTCTGCA
>JAPOVI010000051.1 GCA_026708265.1 Acidobacteriota bacterium | reverse complement strand
CGTCCTGGCCGATCTCCAGGCGGCCGGGGCCGCGCTGGAGGAGCTCTCGGGCCGGCGGGCCCCGAACGCGGTCCTGGACCGGATCTTCGAGCGGTTCTGCATCGGCAAGTGAGGCGAGGGGCGTTGCCGCTGACGACGAAGGCGATCCGGGGGAGCGAAGCAGGAAGCGGGCGCGAGACGGGTGCGGCCCCGGCGCCTTCCGCGCCGCGCGGGCTCGGCCGGCCGGACGACCGCTTCGACGTGATCGTCATCGGGGCGGGTCACGCCGGCTGCGAGGCGGCCTACGCCGCGGCCCGGCTCGGATGCTCCGTCGCCCTCTGCACGCTGTCGGACGCCACGGTCGCCCAGATGCCGTGCAACCCGGCGATCGGCGGTACCGCCAAGGGCCACATCGTGCGGGAGATCGATGCGCTCGGCGGTCTGATGGGACGCGCGATCGACGCCACCGGGATTCAGTTCAAGCTGCTGAACCGCAGCCGCGGCCCCGCGGTTCGATCGCCGCGCGCTCAGGCGGACAAGCGCCGCTACGGCCGCTGGGTGCGGGCGGAGCTCGAGCGCCAGGAGGGCATCCAGTGGGTGTTCGGGCGGGCGGGTCGCCTGCTCGTGGAGCGGGGCCGTGTGCAGGGCATCGAGCTCGAGCCGGAGGCCGGCAGCGGCGCGGGGGAGCGCATCCGGGGCGCGGCCGTGATCGTGACCGCCGGGACCTTCCTGAACGGCCTCGTTCACGTCGGCCCGGACCGCCGCCCCGCGGGCCGCGCCGGCGAACCCCCGTCCCGCGCGCTCGCCGAGTCGCTCAAGGCGTGCGGCTTCGCGTGGGGCCGCCTGAAGACGGGAACGCCGCCGCGCCTCGACCGGCGGAGCATCGACTTCTCCCGGTTCGAGGAGGAACGGGGCGACAGCCCGGGCGTGCCCTTCTCGTTCCTGACCGACCGCATCGACCGGCCTCCGGTGGCGTGCCACCTCCTGCACACGACCGGCCGCGTGCACGACCTCGTCCGCGCCCACATCGACCAGTCACCCCTCTACAACGGCCAGATCCGCGGCATCGGCCCCCGCTACTGCCCTTCCCTCGAGGACAAGGTGATGCGGTTCCCGGAGCGGGAGCGGCATCTGCTCGTTCTCGAGCCGGAAGGGCTCGACGTCGACGAGACCTACATCAACGGCTACTCGATGAGCCTGCCGGCCGCCGTGCAGGAGCGCATGGTGCGCGCGTTGCCCGGCCTCGAGGCCGCGGTCATGGTGCGCCCCGGCTACGCCGTCGAGTACGACTTCATCCAGCCGACCCAACTCTGCCGCAGCCTGGAGACGCGTCGGGTGCGGGGGCTGTTTCTCGCCGGCCAAGTCAACGGGACCTCGGGCTACGAGGAGGCGGCGGCGCAGGGAATCGTTGCCGGCATCAACGCGGCCCGCCTCGTTCATGGCGACGTCCCCTTCGTGCCGACGCGCGCGGAGGCCTACATCGGCGTGCTGGTCGACGACCTGACGACCACGGGTTGCCGGGAGCCGTACCGCATGTTCACGTCGCGCGCGGAGCACCGGCTGCTGCTGCGCATCGACAACGCCGATCTGCGCCTGACACCGTGCGGCCGGCGGGTGGGCCTGGTCGACGACCGCCGCTGGGTCCGCTTCGAGGCCCGCCGCGCACGGTACGAGGCCAACCGGCACCGGCTGACACGCACGACGGTCACGCTGGCCGGCGGAGTGCGGCTGCGGGCGTCGCAGGCCCTGCGGCGGCCGGACGTTTCCCTCGCAGCGCTGGCGGCGGCCGGGGAGATCGCGCTCGACACGTGTTGCGGGCAGGAGCACCTCGACGTGGCCAGCGTCGAGACGGCCTTCAAGTACGCCGGGTACCTCCGGCGCCAGGAGGAGGTGGCCCGCCGCGCGCGGCGCGACGAGCGGCGGTGCATTCCGCAGGCGCTCCGCTACGAGGCGGTCCCGGGCCTGTCGCGCGAGGTCGTCGAGCGGCTCTCCGAGGTTCGGCCCGACACGCTGGGCCAGGCGAGGCGGGTGCCGGGTGTGACGGCGGCCGCCGTCGCCGTGCTCGGAGCCTTCGTCGACCGCGCGAGAGCGGCACGCGGCGCGGGTGGCTAGGCACGTGCCGTCGCGCCTGGGCGACCGGCTGCGGCGCCTCGCGGAGGAAGCCGGCGTGGCGCTGGACGAGCCCCGGGCGGAGCGCCTGGCGGAGTACGTCGAGCTGCTCCGGCGATGGAACGCGAAGCTCAACCTCACCCGGCTGGACCGGGACGATGCCGGCCTCGCCCGGCTGGCCATCGAGCCGCTGGTCGCCCTTCCCTACCTTCCGCGGCAAGGGACGCTCGTCGACATCGGCTCCGGCGGCGGGTCCCCCGCGATACCCGTGAAGCTGGCGCTACCCGGGCTTGGGCTGCGCATGGTAGAGGCGAGGACCCGCAAGGCCGTTTTTCTCCGCGAGACGGTGCGTCATCTCGGCCTCGACCGTACGGAGGTGGTCGCCGAGCGTTACGAAGCGCTCCTTTCGCGCAGGGAGCTGCAGAAGGCGCACGGCGCGCTCACGGTGCGCGGCGTGCGCCTGAGCCGCGAGGCGCTGCGGAGGCTGCAGGCCTTCGTGGCGCCGGGCGGTGCGCTGCTGCTCTTCCGCGGCCCGGAACCGGCAGATGCGTGGAGCGACGCCTCGCCCGCGCTCGAACGGGAGGCGTCGGTCCCGCTGCGCGGGGCTCCGGGAAGCCGTCTCGTCGTCCTGCGGCGGCGGGAGGGCTGACCTCCGGGATCGCGGAGTGTTCCACGTGGAACACCCGACGGAGCGTGAGCGTGGAGCGATGCCCGTTCCCATGCGTGGGAGGCGACGGTCCCGGCTCCGCGGAGCTCCCCGCGACACCGTCACGCACCGCGGATCGAGCCGCGGGAACGAACGAGCTGGCTCGTCGCCCTACGACCGGTGGAACGGCTGGCCTCCGGATCGCGAGGTGTTCCACGTGGAACACCTGAAGGAGCGTGAGCGTGGAGCGATGCCGCATTTCCTCGCGTGAGAGGGCGACGGTCGCGGCTGCGCAGAGCTCCCGGAAGCCGTCACGTCGTCCTGCGGCGGGTAGGTCGGCTGACCTCCGGATCACGAAATGTTCCACGTGGAACACCTGACTGGAAATGGCAACCAGAAAAGGGACCCTTGTGGCCACGTGAAAAGGGACCCCCAA
>JAPOVI010000231.1 GCA_026708265.1 Acidobacteriota bacterium | reverse complement strand
GGCCACAGATCACGACCGGGCACACAACGTCGACAATCTCAAGGAGGGCGTCCTCACCCCCGACGTCTACGACCCCAAGCTCAATCCGCTCTACCGCGACGTGCTCGCCCACTACGGCGTCGTCCCCCTGCCGTGCCGCGTCCGAGATCCCGACCGAAAGGGCAAGGTCGAATCCGCCGTCGGCCACGCCCAGAAGACGCCGCTCCGCGGCCTCCGCTTCGAGCAGCTCGACGTCGCCCAAGCCTACCTGGATCGCTGGGAGCAGCGCTGGGCCGACACCCGCATCCACGGCACCACCAAGCGCCAGGTCGCAGCCATGTTCGCTGAGGAGCGCTCGGCCCTCCGCCCGTTGCCGCTCGAGCCCTTCCGCTACTACCAGTACGGCCGCCGCACCGTGCACCTCGACGGCTGCGTCGAGGTCGCCTCCGCCTACTACAGCGCCCCGCCCGGCTGGATCGGCCGCCACGTCAACGTGCAGTGGAACGGAGCCCAGGTCCGACTGCTCGACCCCCGCACCGGCCAGCTCCTCCGCGAGCACCTCCGAGCCCCGGAGGGTTGCCACCGCATCGCCGACCCGGACCGACCCGCCCGCACCCCGCCGAAGACCCTCGCCCTGCTCGCCGCCGCCAAGCGCGTCGGCCCCGCCATCTCCGCCGTCTGCGACCACATCCACCGACACGACGGCCCCCGCGGCGTCCGTCGCATCCTCGGCGTGCTCGCCCTCGCCAGGAAGCACGGTCCCGCCGTCGCCGAACAGGCCGCCACCGCCGCCCTCGAATGCGGCTTCCCCACCTATCGCTTCGTCCGCCGCTACCTCGACCGCCGGCCCGCGCCGCCCCTCTCGCTGCGTCAGGTCGACCCCCTCATCCGCGAACTGACCGTCTACCGCGATCTCATCGATCGCAGAACAGGAGACTCGTCGTGAACCTCGTCGAACTCGATCAGGCCCTCCGAAAGCTCCGCCTCTCCGGCATGGCCGACGTCCTCGAGGCCCGCCTCCAACAGGCCCAGGTCGAGCAGATGGTTCCCATCGACCTCGTCGCCGCGCTCGTCTCCGACGAACTCCTCCGGCGCCAGGGCCGTCTCCTCGAACGACGTCACAAGCAGGCCCGATTCCGAGACCCCGACCGCTCGCTCGATTCCTTCGACTTCGCCTTCAACAAGAAGATCGACCGCGCCCTCGTCTTCGAGCTCGCCACCGCTCGATTCGTCGCCCAGCGCGAGGACGCTCTCCTGATCGGCCCACCCGGTACGGGGAAAAGTCACATCGCGCAGGCCATCGGCCGCGCTGCCATCCAGCAGGGCTACCGCGTCCTCTACCGCGAAGCCCACACCTTCCTCGAAGAGCTCGCCGAGGCCACCCTCGCCGACACCCGCAAGGCCTACCTCGCCGAGCTGACCCGCGTCCCCCTGCTCATCATCGACGACCTCGGCATGCGCAAGCTGCCCCACACCGCCGCCGAGGACCTCCTCGAGCTCATCATGCGACGCTACGAGCGCGCCTCCACGGTCCTCACCTCGAACCGCCCCGTCGACGACTGGGGCAAGCTCCTCGGCGACACCGCGGCCGTCACCGCGCTCCTCGACCGCCTGCTCCATCACGCCCACGTGCTCAAGTGCGGACCCAGAAGCTGGCGCACCAAGGTCCAGACCGCCTTGCGCCGACAGGACGCCGTGAAGTAGAACTCAACTCCTGTCTCGGGTCGCCGGAAATGGCCGGTTTTGACCCGTCCACAAATGGCCTATGTGGACGCACTTCTTCGAGGCAAGGACGATTCGGGCGTGCTAGCGAACAGGTTGCAGGTCTATGTTCGGCCTGTGCGTGCAGGGCTCGTGCCTGCTGGCCTCGATGGAATCAGCGGATCCGGGCCTCATTCGGTTTGAGGGCTTGGTGCCCAGCCATTTGTTCAGGCTCGACGGATCGCGGTTGACCTGTTTGCCATCACGCCTTGTCGTTCCTTGCGCAACCTTCACACCGAGTCGTCTTCGTGCTCAGACGGATTGCCGAGCGAAGTTCGGTTCGTACGGCCGATCATGGGCCAGCAGCGCCCAGATCGTGCGCGCCGTCTTGTTTGCCAGTGCTACCGCGACTACGTTGGACGGGCGGCGCTGGGAGAGTCGGAGCTGCCCCGGCGACGGCAGCTTCCCGTGGGCGAGCACAGAGCGCGCGCCGTGGATCAGCAGGGTGCGGAGATACCGATCTCCACGCTTCGAGATACCGAGCATGCGCACCCGCCCGCCTGTGCCGGTGTGCCGAGGCACCAGACCGAGCCAGGCGGCGAACTCCCGTCCCGACCGGTACGCGGTGGGATTGCCCATCGTTGCGACCGTGGCCGTCGCGCTCAACACCCCGACCCCTGGGATCGCCGCGATCCGTCGGCTGGCGACGTTCTGACGGTGCCAGAGCGTGAGGCGTCGCTCGATCCTGTCCACCTCCGCGTCGAGGTCTCCCACCCGCGCCCACTGCTCGCGCAGCGTCTCGACGACCATCGCCGGCAACCGCTCCGAGACGCGCTCGAGTACCGCCGGTATGTCTCGGCTCAGCCCGGCGCGGCCTCGGGGCATCACCTCGCCGTATTCGGTCAACAGCCCGCGAAGGGCGTTGATCTGGGCGGTACGGAACTTCACGAGCTGCTGCCGCATCCGGTGCAACGCCAGGATCCCCTGCTGCTCTTCGGTCTTGACCGCCACCGTCTTCGTGCCCGGCTGCTGAACGGCCGTCCAGATCGCTTCCGCGTCGCGGGAATCGTTCTTGTTGCCCCGCCCGAACGGCCGAACCATTTTGGCCGGGAGGAGGCGGACCTCATGGCCCAACGCCAGCAGCCGGCGCGCCCAGTGCTGCGCGCCGCCGCAGGCCTCCATGCCGACCAGGCACGGCGGACGATTCGCGAAGTGCGCGAGGAACTTGGCCCGCGTCAGGCGCAGGCCCGTGAGCTCGCCCGTCTCGGTCTCGACCCAGTGCAACTGGAACACTCGCTTCGCAATGTCCACGCCGACGACGGTTCTGCTACGCTCCATGTTGGACCCTCCGGTTGCCTGGGGAAGACCCTTGTGCCTTCCCCCCCTTGGCACTTTGATGCCGTCGGCCCGCGAGGGTCCACTTCAGCGCCCCCACCGTCGGGCATCAGCAACGAAGGGCGTCCATTCCATTCGGTTTTGACCTGTCCGCTGAGG
>JAPOVI010000418.1 GCA_026708265.1 Acidobacteriota bacterium | reverse complement strand
GCTCCACATCACCGGATTCCGTGCTCCACATCACCGGATTCGGTGATCCACATCACCGGATTACGTCCTCGGCGTCGGTCGTCACGCCGAACCACTCGCCCAGGGGGCCGCCGTCTTCCAGTTCGTGTCGTCCGTCCAGCTCGCGCCGCCGGTCGCGTCGTAGATCGCCTCCAGCGCCGCCCGGTCGGACACAACGCTCCCCTGCGCGGCGGCATCGGGCGCGGCCGGCAGCGCCGCGCCCATCGCGACGGCAAACAGCGCGACGAGTCTCGTCTTGAGTGACATCGCGGTCGCGGTCGTTGTCATTTGAGATCCATGTCCAGTCGCGGGCGGGCCGATGCCCCGAGGCGGAGCACCGCCCCCCCGACAGCATCGTCTGCGGCATGAGTGCGTAATCCGCTGATGTGGATCACCGAATCCGGTGATGTGGAGCACGGAATCCGGTGATGTGGAGCGCTCATCGGAGCGTAGCGACGATCACGCCGGTCGGTCACCTCCATTGAGGTCGGGACGGGTCATGAACGCATCCTGCCACGCCTGGTACTGTTCCTGCAACGCCAGGAGCGTCTGCGCCGGGCTCCGGGGGGGGCTTCGGGGGCGGCCGGCGCGTGCTGCGGTTCGCGGAGACGACGCGCTCTTCGTCGTCGTAGCAGCCGAACCGACACCGGTTGGCGCGTAGCGCCGGGCTGCTCTTCGTGGGACCCTCGTTCCGCTGCTGTGGCCGCGACCTCCGTCCGCCGGCCGTCGGTACCGGACCCGGGACTCGCCGCCCTGCCGAGCGTTCGTCAAAGCCATGACGACTCCACACCGTTACGTAACGGACCGGTGACAGGCGGCTCGCCCCGACGTCCACGACGTCGGGCCCTCGGCGGGCTCGGGCCACAGCGGACCGGGAGCACGGCCGCGGGGGGCAGGCGCCAGTGGCGATTTCGGACGGGACCGGTCCGTTCGATCCGGGTTCTGCCTCGACGCGGGGTTGCAGGCGGGCGTTGGGATGCTCATGTCGCCTCCGGCGTACGGGCCTCCGGGGCGCGGTGCGTTCGTCGCATCGAGCGGCCTTCGAGTTCGATGCGATGCGCGTCGTGGAGCAAGCGGTCGCAGATCGCGTCGGCCTGGTTGGGGTCGCCGATGACGGCGTGCCAGTCGGTCACGGGCAGCTGGCTGGCGATCAGCGTCGAGGCGCGTTCGGCTCGGTCCTCGATGACCTCGGTGAGGTCGCGGCGCTCGCCGTCGCGCAACGGCGCGATCATCCAGTCGTCGATGGCGAGCAGGTCGAGCTTGGCGAGGCGGGCCAGGAGCCGGGCGTAGGTGCCGTCGCCGCGGCTGACGGCGAGCGCGTGGAGCAGGGGCGGCATCCGGACGTAGCATGCGGTGAAGCCCCGGCGGCAGGCCCGTTCGACGAACGCGCACGCGAGAAAGCTCTTGCCGATGCCGGTCGGGCCGATCAGGAGCAAATTGTGTCGCTCGGCGATCCAGGCGCAGGCGCCGAGCGTCAGGACCTGCTGGCGGTTGAGCCGGCGGGGGTGGGTGAAGTCGACGGCCTCGAGGGTGGCCGGATGGCGCAGCTTGGCGGCGCGGAGCCGCCGCTGGAGCTTGCGCTGCTCGCGGGCCGTCCACTCGGCGTCGACGAGGAGGCCGAAGCGTTCCTCGAAGGCGAGGGCGGCGGCCTCGGCCGTCTGGAGCTGCTGCTGGCAGGCGTCGGCCATCGCGCCGAGCTTCATGGCGTTCAGCTTGTCGAGGGTCTGTTCGATCAGCATCGGTCCTCCTCGGCGGTCGCCGCGTAGTAGTCGGCGCCGCGGATGTTGTCGTGGACGGGCGTCGGGGCGGTCTCGGCCGGCGGCTCCAGGAGCCGGTGGTCCTGGCCGGTGGCGAGGATGTTCTTGACGGTGTGGAAGTGGCAGGAGCGGAGGGCGATGGCGCGGGCGCTCGCAGCGTCGAGCCGGTCGTTGCCGTGCTGCCGCCCCAGCCGCATGAGCCCGAGCACGGCCTTGTAGCCCTGCTCGGGGTGGGGGCGGCTCTCGAGGATTCGGGTGACGAGCTCACCGGTCGCCGGCCCGACCTTCTTGGCCCAGCGGATGAGACGCGACGGTGTCCACTCGGCGTGCGCGCGATGGGCGCTGGGCATGTGCTCGGCCACGGTGGACCGCTGTCGGTCGTAGCGGCGCTGGTGGGACGTCACCCGCCGGCCCTTGAAGAAGACCTCGACGGTCGTCGTGGTGTAGCGGACCTGGACCTGCTCGCGGAGGAGCTGGAACGGCACGCTGTACTCGTGTCGGTCGACGGTGACGTGGTAATCGATGTTGACGCGGCAGTGCTTCCACTCCGCGAGGACGTAGCGCGTGGCCGGCAGGGGGCGCAGGGCCGGCCGGTCGGTCTGCTCGTAGAGGGCGCGCCGGCTGATGCCCAGCTTCTGCATCGGCCGGTCGTTGAGCTCGTCGAGCAGCGCGCGGATCGCCTGGTTCAGGGCGCCGAGGCCGAAGAACGTCTCGTCGCGGAGCCGGGCGAGTATCCACCGCTGGGCCAGAAGTACTGCCGCCTCCGCGGCAGCTTTGTCCCTCGGTTTCCTCGGCCGTGCCGGTACGACGACGGCGCCGTAGTGGGCGGCGAGCTCCTCGTAGGTCCGATTGACGCCCGGCTCGTAGCGGCAGGGTCGGGTGATGGCGCTCTTGAGCTGGTCGGGGACCCACAGGTCGGTCGTGCCCCCGAAGTACTCGACCATGCGGACGTGGGCGTCGACCCAGTCCGTCAGTTGCTGGCTCGCGGTCGCCTCGGCGTAGGTGAAGCCGCTGGCGCCGAGCACGGCGACGAACAGCTCGACGCGTTGCACTTCACCGGTACGGGGGTCGACCAGCGCCGGCCGCTTCCCGGAGAAGTCGATGAACGTCTTCTCGCCGGCGCGGTGGACCTGCCGCATCGACGGCCGCAGCCGCCGCGCCCACTGCCGGTAAATCTCGCAGAACTGCGTCCGGCGGTAGCCGTCCGGATGGACTTGGGCGTACTCCTCCCAGAGGAGCTGCAGCGTAACCCCGTCGCGTTTGAGCTCGCGGTGGATGTACGCACAGTCGGGCCGGACACGGTCGTGCACCGGAGCAGCCCGAGGGAACAACCAGGCCTCGAGCGCCGCATCGTCGAGCTCGGCCGGCAAGGGCCAGCCGAGCCCGCGCTCCTCCGTCTTCC
>JAPOVI010000413.1 GCA_026708265.1 Acidobacteriota bacterium | reverse complement strand
GTTCTTGATCGTGGCGGCGGCGCCGCTCGCCGCGCAGACGAGCGAGCAGGTCGAGGCGGAGCCGCTCGTCAGGCTGCAGCCGGGCGAGACCCTGACGCCGGACCAGTGCCTTTCGCAGCAGGAGCTGGCGCTGATCGACGCCCTGAACGCGCTGCGGCGGCCGACGGTCGGCGTCGAGCGGGACGGCGGGGGCGACGATCCCGCGCCGTTCGACCCGCACTACCTCGTCGGCACCTGGCGCATCGAAGGCGTGCTCCCGGAGTCGCCCCTGGCGCCGGCCGGGTTCTTCGAGGGCACCGAGACCATTCGCCACGTGGGCGGGTGCACCTACGAGAGCACGGTCGAGGCCGCCGTGGACGACGCGCCGGTGACGATCGAGGCGCTCATGATCTACGACCGCCGCGCGACGTACCTGGTGCGCATCGAGGATGACAGCCGCGGTTTCCGCCTGGTGAAGGTGGGCCGGGTCGGCGGCGACCCCGGCGGGTACTTTTCGCACCACTGGGAGGCGGCGCCGATCACGCGGGAGGGGGCCAGCCTCCGCCTGCGCGGCCGGACCTACATGACGTCGCCTTTCGCGTACCAGGTCAGGACCCGCATCTCCACCGACGACGGCCCGTTCGTCAACTTCGGCAGCGTCTGGTGGGAGCGCGCCGAGACCGAGCCGTAGGTGCCCGTGGCAGGGACAGCGCCCTTGGACTGTCTTCGTGCCTGCACGAACGCAGACTGCATCGGGCACAGGAGTTCCGCGGGGACACCACGTGTAAACACGTGAGCTTGGGCCGGGGCCAGGAATCCCCATGCAGACTGTTGATTCCCGGTGTCCAGCCGCACGCCGAGGGTTCCTGGCCCGGCGCTTCTTCGACGGCTTCCCGCCCGGCGTCGGTATCGGCCGCATCCCCCGCGTTCCCTGTGCCGTAGTGTACCTAAGTGACTTAGACGGAAGTTTCCGCGGTCATTGTCCCGGAACCCATAGATTCTAAAGGCTTTACGGGGTTTTTTGCGGGTCGTATCCGGCGAAATGTAGCCATGTAATGGCAGGGGTGAACGTCTTGCATTACCTTGCAATGTATGCCTTGGCGCGGGATAATGGTATCCATGTATATCGAGAGCGTCCCCAACCGCTCCTCGCCCCCCGCCATCCTCCTCCGAGAGTCCTTCCGCGACCGCGGCCGCGTCAAGAAGCGAACCCTCGCCAACCTCTCCAAGCTCCCCGACGTCGCCATCAACGCCCTGCGCCGCATCCTCCGCGGCGAGCGACTCGTCAGTCCCGATGACGCCTTCACCTGCCTCCGAAGTCTCCCACACGGCCACGTCGCCGCCGTGCTCGCCACCGTCCGCAAGCTCGGACTCGCGGCCATCCTCGCCCGCAGCCCCGGCCGCCTCCGCGACCTCGTCCTCGCACTGCTCGTCGCCCGCGTCATCGACGCGCAGTCGAAGCTCGCCACCGCCCGCGCCCTGACGCCCGAAAGCGCCGTCTCCACGCTCGGGCAAATGCTCGACCTCGGCACCGTCGACCCGAAGGAGCTGTACGCCGCGATGGACTGGCTCGTCGAGCGGCAGGCGGTCATCGAGCAGCGCCTCGCCAAGCGCCACCTCCAGGAACACACCCTGGTGCTCTACGACCTGACCTCCAGCTACGTCGAGGGAACGCACTGCGAACTCGCCCAGCGCGGACACAGCCGCGACCGCAAGAAGGGCACGCTCCAGATCGTCTTCGGGCTGCTCTGCACCGCCACCGGGTGTCCGGTCGCCGTCGAGGTCTTCGAAGGCTCGACCAGCGACCCCAACACGGTTGCCGCACAGGTCGACAAGATCCGCACCCGCTTCGGCCTCCACCGCGTGGTGCTCGTCGGCGACCGTGGGATGCTGACCGCGGCCCGCATCCGCGAGGACCTCGCCAACGTCGACGGGCTGCGCTGGATCACCACGCTGCGCGCGCCGACCATCCGCAAGCTGGTGGCTGCAGGAACCGTCAGCGCGTCGCTGTTCGACGAACGCGACCTCGCCGAGGTCACCAGCGAGGATTTCCCCGGCGAGCGGTTGATCGTCTGCCGCAATCCGCTGCTCGCCGCCGAGCGGCAGCGCAAGCGACTCGAGCTGCTCGCCGCCACCGAGAAGGAACTCGAACCGATTGTCGCCGCCACCCGGCGGCCGAACAACCCCCTACGCGGCGCCGCCGCCATCGGCGTGCGCGTCGGCAAGGTCATCAACCACTACAAGGTCGCCAAGCACTTCGTCACCACCATCACCGACGAGTCCTTCTCGTTCCAGCGCGACGAAGCCGGGATCGCGGACGAGCAGCAACTCGACGGGCTCTACATCGTCCGTTCCAACGTCGAGCCCGAACACTTCGATGCCGCGCAGACCGTGCGCGCCTACAAGGACTTGGCGAAGGTCGAGCGCGCCTTTCGGTCCCTCAAGACGGTCGACCTGAAGGTGCGCCCGATCCACCACCGCCGCGCCGACCGGGTGCGGGCGCACGTCCTGTTGTGCATGCTCGCCTACTACGTCGAGTGGCACATGCGCCAAGCCCTCAAGCCGCTCCTGTTCGACGACCACGACCCGACCGCGGCCGAACGTCAGCGCGCCTCGGTGGTCCAGAAGGCCAAGCGCTCGCCCGCCGCACGCGCCAAGGCCGCCGGAAAGCGCACCGCCGACGACCTCCCCGTGCACAGCTTCCGAACCTTGCTCGCCGACCTCGGCACCCTGACCGCCAACACCATGCGGATGGCCGACGGCGACGCCACCTTCACCATGCTCACCAAGCCCACACCCGTGCAGCAACGCAGCTTCGAGCTGCTGGGAGTCACCCCGCAAATGTAGCCAGCACCCAACACCTTCGAAACCTGTAACTCCACCACCAACAGTGACTTATGCGCGATCGGCCTGGAAACTTCCGCCTAGACGCCGCGCCGGAGCACGAGATGCAAGAAGACCGGTGCGCCGATACCCGCCATCACGATGCCGATCGGCAGCTCGGCGGGCTGCACGATGATGCGTGCGATGACGTCGGCGGCCAGCACGATGACCCCACCGAAGAGGGCGGATGCCGGGAGGACGAACCGGTGACCGGGACCGGTGAGCAACCGCGCGAAATGCGGCACGACGATGCCGACGAAGCCAATCACGCCGGCGACGGCCACGGCCGCGCCGACCGCTGCCGCCGTCAGCGGCACGA
>JAPOVI010000083.1 GCA_026708265.1 Acidobacteriota bacterium | reverse complement strand
TCCTCGTGCTGAGCCGCGACGGCGTCCCGAACGACAACCTGGTCTGGAAGGACACGACGCTCGTGCCGGCGGGGTCGACGGCGGACCTGCTGCTGGAGCTGTCGAATCCAGGTCGCTGGATGCTACATTGCCACATCGCCGAGCATCTCGAGGCGGGGATGAAGATGGTCTTCGACGTCGCGGCCGGCCCGCCGCCGCGAGGGCGCTGACGGTGCGCCACGGCGATTGGCGCGGCGCCCTGGAGCCTTCACGGGACACTGGGCGCCGGCAGCCCTTCGCGGCGTTGGCGCGGGTACGAGCGCTCGGCTTCCGGGGTGCCAGCGGCGGCAGCGACTCGTCGAGGCGGGAGACATCACCATGCGCAGTCTGATTGCCACATCCATCGTCCTTGCCGCTCCGCTCGCCGTCGCGGCGCAACCCGCGGCGATCCTGTCCGACACGGTCCGCGAGTTCGTCGAAGTCGACGACCCGGTCGTCGCGCTGACCGGCGTGCAACTGGTCGACGGGACGGGCCGCCCCGCCGCCGCCGGGCAGACGATCGTGATCCGGGACGGCCGGATCGCGGCCGTCGGCCCCGACGGCGAGGTCGACGTCCCGGCCGGGGCGCGGACGCTCGGTCTCGACGGCCATACCGTCATTCCCGGCATCGTCGGCCTGCACGACCACACCTTCTACATGACCCGCGGGCGCCGCGTGCAGCTCAATTACAGCGCCCCGCGCCTCTACCTCGCGGCCGGGGTGACGACCATCCGCACCACGGGTGCCTTCTCCCCCTATAGCGAGCTGAACCTCAAGCACGCCATTGCGGACGGGCAGGACATCGGCCCGCGGATGTACATCACGGGGCCGTATCTCTCGGGCGCCGGGGCGATGTCGCAGATGTTCCAGGTGGGAACGCCCGAGGACGCGCGCCGCGTCGTCGGCTATTGGGCGGACGAGGGCGTCGACTGGTTCAAGGCCTACACCCGCATCGGTGACGAGGAGCTGGCCGCGGCCATCGACGAGGCCCACCGGCGGGGGCTCCGGGTCACCGGGCACCTCTGCTCGGTCTCGTTCGGGGAGGCGGTGGCGCTCGGCATCGACAACATCGAGCACGGCTTCTTCACGAGCAGCGACTACGTCGAGGGGAAGGAACCCGGCGTCTGCCCGCCCGGCGTGCAGCGGAGCCTGCTGGAGGTCGACGTCGACGGCGAGGCGGTCGGCGAGACCATCCGGGAGATGGTCGACGCGGGCGTCGCGCTGACGTCGACCCTCGCCGTCTACGAGCTCGGCGTCCCCAACCGCCCGCCCCTCGAGGATCGCGTGCTGGAGATGCTCGCCCCCGGGGCCCGCGACGAGTACCTGCAGTCGCGCGCCGACGTGGCCGCGCGCGACGACTCTCCCATGGGGACCCTGTTCGCCAAGGCGCAGGCGTTCGAGAAGCGCTTCGCCGAGGCGGGCGGCCTGCTCGCGGCCGGCGTCGACCCGACCGGCATGGGCGGGGCGCTCCCCGGCTTCGGCGACCAGCGCAACTACGAGTTGCTGCTCGAGGCCGGCTTCGCCCCAGAGGAGGTCATCGAGGTCATGACCCTCAACGGGGCCCGCGTCCTTGGCGAGGACGGCCGCTACGGCTCCGTCGAGCCCGGCAAGCTCGCCGACCTCGTGGTCATCGCCGGCGACCCCGTCCGCCGTCCCGCCGAGATCCGCAACGTCACCCTCGTCTTCAAGGAAGGCGTCGGCTACGACTCGGCCGCCCTCATCGAGTCCGTGAAGGGCCTCGTCGGACTGCGCTGATTCCCTGGCTGGCCGGAGCCCGACGAGCGATCCGCGGCCGAGCGCCGGAGATTCGCAGAAGGCTTCGCCGGGCTAACGCGCAGCGCGCGACCCGCAGCGCGCGACCGCAGCCCCGGGCCGGCTCAGGCTGGAATATCGAGATGCATACGTCCTGATTTCGGGTAATATCGGGCATAGTGTACGCCAGATTGCTGCCTACGCCCACCCGATCGGTCTTTCTGTTCGGGCCCCGGGGCACGGGCAAGACCACCTGGATCCGCGACCGCTTCCCGAACGCAACGGCCTACGACCTGCTCGACACCGGCGAGGCGCTGCGCCTGAGCAAGCGGCCCGACACCCTGTACCGGGAGCTCGCGGCACTCCCCGCGGAGTCCTGGGTGGTCATCGACGAGGTGCAGAAGGTCCCCGAGCTGCTGAACGAGGTGCACCGCCTGATCGAGTCGCGGGGCCTGCGCTTCGTCCTGTCCGGCTCGAGCGCCCGCAAGCTGCGGCGGCGCGGCGTCAATCTGCTGGCGGGACGCGCCATCACCACGACGTTGTTCCCGCTGGTTTCGGCCGAGCTGGGCGTCGGTCCGGACATGGAGCGGGCGCTCTCCCACGGCACGCTGCCGATGGCCGTCGTCGGCGAGAGCCCGAAGGACTACCTGCGCACGTACGCGGAGACCTACCTGGTGCAGGAAGTGCAGGCAGAAGCGCTGACCCGCAACCTCGGGGCCTTCGCCCGCTTCCTGGAGATCGCGGCCCGCCAGAACGCGCAGGTCACGAACGCCACGTCGATCGCTCGTGACGCCGGCATCGACCGCCGCACCGTGCAGAACCACTTCGGCATCCTGATCGACACATTGATCGGCTACTGGCTGCCGCCCTGGAAGCTGCGTTCCGCGACGAAGCAGGTGCAGCAGAGCAAGTTCTATTTCTTCGATTCCGGCATCGTCCGCGCCCTGTCGGGCCGTCTGCCCTACCCACCGACCCCCGAGGAGCGCGGGCCGCTGCTCGAGACGCTCGTCCTGAACGAGATCCGCGCCTTCCTGAGCTACTCGGGCCGGCACTACGCGCCGCACTACTGGCGGAGCTACGACGGGGCGGAGGTCGACCTGCTCTGCGAGACCGCGACCGGCTTCGTGGCCGTCGAAGTCAAGGCGTCCTCCCGCTGGGACACGCGCTTCAACCGCGGCTTCCGGCGCATCGGGGAGCACCTCCCGGCCCCCGCCACCTGCTACGGCGTCTATCTGGGAGAGCGGGCCGCCTCCTGGGGCGACGTGCGGGTGCTGCCGGCGGTCGACTTCCTGAAGCGCCTGTGGGACGGCGAGGTCCTACCATGACATTCGCGGTACAATCCTCGGAGGTGGACGTACTCGCCACGCTGGGAAGTCACCGTGGCGGGGGGAACCGGGACGGCCACGAACGACACGATGAACGAAGCGACGATTCGACTCCGGATCGAGAAGCTCGCGGGCGGTCGATTCCTCGCCACGAGCCCCGATGTACCCGGCCTGGTGGCGGAAGGCCGTAGCGTCGCCGAAGCGACGGAAATCGCGCAGGGGCTTGCGCGGAAGATCGCCGAGTCGTGCATCGAGCACGGCGACCCAGTGCCGCCCGCGCTAACCCGTCTCTATGAACGAGAGACCGAGACCGCGCTCGACCTTCTGGTGCCGGTCAGCGTGCCGTAGCGCACGAGCGCTTCGATGCCGACGGCGGGTCCGCCGTCCACACGCTATCGCGAGGCCAGGAAGTCCCCAACGTCGATGCGCGCCTCCCGAAGAACCGCACGGAGAGTACCCTCCGCCATGTCGCCGTCATGGCGCGGCAGCGTCACCTTTCGACCTGTGCGTTCGTGGCGCCACAGTTCGTGGCTCCCCGGCCCTTGGCGATCGAACCGGTAGCCCGCACGCCTCAACCTACGCGCAACATCCCGGTACCGGAAACCAGCCAGTCGTCCCATAGCGCACGGAGACTCCGTACTGCAGCCGATTGGTGAGCACTTCGGAGTCTTCCCGTCCGGCCGCTCCGTGGACGGGTCAATCGGATGCGTCCACGCGAGAAGTCTCTTCGCGAACGATCTCAGCGAGTTCGTCGGACTCAAGAGAGAGCGAGGGCTACGGGGCGCGACAGCGACGTCCGGCGGATGGCGGTTCGGTCGGAGCGTGTCGTGCTCATCCGCTGCCTCGCCACTTCAGCGTCTTGGTTCGGACCGTCAGATCATCGACACGGTCGACGTCGACCTCGACACCGAGTCCCGGACGATCGACAGGGACGGTCACCATCCCGCTCGCGTCCATCGTCCATTCCGGAGACACGACGTCCTCCGTCCAGTAGCGGGCGCTCGGGCTGACGTCACCGGGGATCGTGAAGTTGGGCAGCGACGCGAGAGCGACGTTGTGAGCCCGCCCGACGCCGCTCTCCAGCATCCCGCCGCACCAGACGGGCACGGCGTGGTTCCGGCACAGGTCGTGGATCGCCTTCGCCTGCCTGAAGCCGCCCACCCGCCCCGGCTTGACGTTCACGATCCGGCCCGCGCCCAGGGCCAGCATGTCCTCCGCGGCAGCGGCGTGCGGGATCGACTCGTCGAGGCAGATCGGCGTATCCAGGCGGTCCTGCAACTGCGCGTGCCGGCGCAGGTCGTCCTGGGACAGCGGCTGCTCGATCATCAGCAGGCGGTAGGCGTCCAGCTCCGCCAGGTGGTCGGAGTGGGCCGGGGTGTACGCGGAGTTGGCGTCGGCCATCAGCGGCGCCTCGGGGCCGAGCGCGTGCCGGACGGCGGCGATGTACTCGATGTCCGCACCGGGGCGGATCTTCATCTTGATCTTGCGGTACCCGCGCGCCAGCGCGGCGCCTGCCTTCTCGGCGAGCGCGTGCGGACTCGCCTGGATGCCGATGGAGATACCAGTCGCAATCGCCGTGCGGGTCCCGCCGAGCAGTCGTGAGAGGCTGACCCCTTCCCGCTCGGCCGCGAGGGCCCAGGCGCCCATCTCGACCGCCGCCCGGGCCATCGCGTGACCGCGGATGCCGCGCCGCAGCAGGTCGTCGATCGCATCCGGGCCGCCGAGGCGCATCCCCAGCACGCGCGGCGCGATCCACTCCGTGATCGCCAGCCACGCCGTATCGATGGTCTCCGCCGAGTAGTTCGGCCGCTCCCCGGCGACGCACTCGCTCCAGGCGGTCGCGCCGCCGGCGTCCTGGAGCTCCAGCAGAAGGATGCGCCGGTCGGTGGTGCGGCCGGACGAGATCTCGAACGGCTCCCGGAGCGTCATCCGGATCTCCCGCAGCGTGATGCGCGCGAGCTGGAGGCTCATCGATCGCCCTTCGCCACGAGGTAGTACGAGTCGGCGGGGGGCGGGCGGTGGTCGAATCCCGACACCCGGTAGCCGCGCCCGAGGTAGTGCGTGAACGCGAGGCGCTGCATGCGCTGCCACGCTCGCGCCTGCGACGAGTCGGCCGCCTTGAGAGCTTCGATGTCCGCCGGGGCGGCGACCCGCACCCGCGGCCCGGAGGGCAGCGGACGCTCGCCGGTGGCGCACGCCAAGTCGACGATCGCGGTAGCGCGGACGTCCGACGACACCGGCGACATGCCGGCGGGCGCCTCGCTCGAAACTCGGCCCGACGCCGCATCGCCGGCCCCGCCACTCTCGGCCGCCACGGGCTCGTCGAGCCGCCACTCGACGATGAAGCGGTCGGTGTCCAGTCCGGCGTGCAGCGAGCTGCCGGTCTCGCCATACACATTGACGACGTACTCGACCGGCACCGCTCCGAGGCTGTTCAGGTTCAGGTTGGCATTGCGCGCGACCAGCGGATCGTACGTCCAGTGCATGCGGCGCACGCCCAGCTCGAGGAGCTGCTCGCGCTGGAAGAGCTTCAGCCGGCGGCCGAGGCCGGTCCCCCGCGCCTCGGGCCGCACCGCCAGCATGTCCGACCAGTGCAGCGGCTCGCCGTCGCGGATGCCGGTCACGCCGAACACGAAGCCGAGCAGTCGCCCCCCGGCATCGAACGCCCCCGCCGCTACGCCGCCGAGGCGCTGCGAGACCAACAGGATCGTCGGCGGCACGACGTCCCCGAAGTGCTCGCCCCAGACGTCGCGCTGGAGGCGAACGCAGGCGGCGTAGTCGGTGCGAGAAACGAACGGACGGATCGTGACTTCGTCGTGCGGCATCGGATCTGCGCACCCGCCCTCGCGCCGCGCGACTTACCGTTCCCTGGAACCGACGCTTCGCGCCTGGGCCGTTCGCAGCGCGCTATCGACACCCCTGTCGCTTCGCCAGTTGATCGGCCGACCGGGAGAGCTCGTCCGGGAGCGACACGGCCGTCTTCATCGGCCCTCTACTGATCCGCCGCGCGGGCGCCGGCCAGGATGTTCTCCAGGCCGTAGTTGCCCTCGTGACAGGCGTACTCGAACACCTCGCCCCCGAGCGGCACCATCGGGATGTCGGCCGTCCACGGACGCGCGTAGGTCGCCGGGTCGGTCACCGTGAAGCTGTAGTCGATGCGGTCGGCCGCGACCCGCGTGAACCGCTCGACGACGTGCGCCCGCTCGCTGCCCGCGCGCACCAGGTTGCGCACCCGCTCATCGCCCTTCGGGGTCAGGTTGGACGTCTCGACCACCAGCGTGTCCCCCTCCCAGCGGGCGCGCGAGTCGCCCATCCACTGGCCGATCTGCACGGGCAGGTGGGGGCGTCCGTCCAGCGGGATGATCCGCGCGTCGTGGATCATCTCCACGAAGATCACGACGTGGTCGGGCGTCTGCAGGATCTGGTAGTTGTGGTTGTAGAAGCCGGGGATCATGGCGCCCGGCATCCCGCGCGTGATGCAACGGTCGTAGAGGTTCAGGTCCTCGTAGGTGTCGAACTCGGTGCCGTTGCGCGATGCCGCGAACGCCGCGTCGGACTCGCGCACGCGCTCCGTGCGCGCCGGATACCGCCCGTCGGGCGGGTCGACGATGAGCGACGTCTGGTCGGTCCGCAGGCCGCGGTCGAGCCAGAAGCTGTTGTAGGCGCCCGTGCTGCCGGGCGGGGGCGGGCGGTCCCGGTTGGCCTCGGCCTGCGCGTCGAGATCCGCGCGCTCCTCGGCGGAGAGCTCCGTCCGCCCCTCGTACTCGCTCGGGCGCTCGAGGGGCGTCGTGGTCCGGTTGGTCCAGATCCCCTGGAGGTCCGGGTCGCCCCACGCGGTGCGCTCCGGCGCCTGGGCGGCAGCCGGCACGGGCACCAGAACGACGGCCGCCGCCATCGCTACGACGTACCTCATCTTGCACCTCCTCACCGGGGGCCATCTTACCGGACGGGCGACCCGGCGTCCCGTCCGAGCACGCAATCGTTCCGTGCGGCCGCTCAGCGTTCCGCGTCACCGCGGCGCCGGTAGCGGCTCGCCACGTAGTCGTCCACCCACCGGCGGGAGCTGCGCCACTGGCCGTCAGGGCCTCGGGTCGCACGAAGGCGGCTCCGCTCGGCGGCCGCGCGCAGGGCGGAGGCCTTCATGCCAGGCCGCTCCAGAGCGGCCAGCGGCACGAGCCTCGCCGGGCCTGCCACGGCCGGGATGACGAAACGGTGCAGGCTGTACAGCATCGCGCGCGCGAGCATCTCCCCCAGAACGCTCGAATCGCCCGCGTCCGCCCGGTGCAGGGCCTGGAGGTAGCTGGATCGATCGCGCTTGAAGACGATGGCGGGCGGGTAGCCCAGCCGAACCAGCACGAGGTTCAGCAGCAGCCGGCCGGCCCTGCCGTTCCCGTCGAGAAAGGGGTGGATCTGCTCGAAGCGACAGTGAAACGAGGCAAGCGCCTCCGGGAACGTCACGTCGGTGGCCTCGAGCGCGTTGGCGCGGGCGACCCAGGCCGCCATCTCTGCCGGCACGAGCGGCCACGAGATCGGGGTCATGCCGCCCGGGAACGGATGGATCTCGTGCTCGCGGAAGCTGCCGGGTGCTTCGCGCGGCGTAGCGTTCGGATGCGGCGACACCTGCCAGGCGGGCGCCAGGGCGGCGTGGTGGACGTGACGCACCTCGGCCAGCGTCAGAATCTCGCCGGGATGGGCGAGCCCGTCGGGGCTGATCGCCTGACGGTAGACCCAGTCGGCGGCGTCGGCGTAGCCGCGGACCTCCATGTACTCGCGCAACTCCTTGTTGCCCACCGCCCGTCCCTCGTCGAGGAGCCGCTCGACCTGCTTCAGGACCAGCGTGTTGCCTTCGAGGGCCGTGGAGTGGTGCGCTTCCTCGTACCAGATGCCGCGCCAGATGCCGGCCGCTTCGACCGGACTGGGCAGACCGCCCATCCGCTCCCGGAGCTCCGTGATCTGGATGTCGAGCTGCCGGTACACTTCGATGCGGCGAGGTCGCCCGCGGCGACGCGGCTTGTGTTCGTTCAAGAGGGAATCAAAGTTACCGAACACATTGGGATTTGTCGAGTCCAGCGCGCTCGTAATCCTACCGAACACTTTCCACCGTGGCTGGCGACCTGCGCCGCGCCCTGCGCTCGCTCGCCCGGCGCCGCACGTACGCGGCGGCGGCCGTGCTGACGCTGGCGCTCGCCTTCAGCCTGCCCGTCGTCGTGCTGTCGACGCTGGACAGGCACTTCTGGCGACCTCCCGACCTGGTCGACGCCGATCGGCTCTTCACACTGCAGCTCCTGGCCGCCGACGGCAGCTTCCCTCCCCTGAGCCATCCGGAGTACGTGCAGTTGCACGACGTCGGCGACGCGGCGTACTCCGCTGCCGCCTTCGGCCAACTGGACTTCACGCTGGTCGCCGGCCGCGCGCCGGCGAGAGCGACCCTGGCTCTCGTCTCCCCGAACTTCTTCACCGTGCTGGGGGCGCAGCCCGTGCTCGGCCGCCTGCCGGCACGGGACGACCGCGCGGACCGCACGGCCTCGCTCGTCCTCTCCCATCGCGCGTGGACGACGCATTTCGGCCGGGATGCCTCGGTGGTCGGGCGCTCCGTCCGCCTGGGCGGACAGGCGTTCGTGGTGGCGGGCGTCGCGCGGAACCCGCTGCCCGGCCCGGCCCACGACCCGGACTTCTGGGCCCCGTTCCAGGCGCTGCCCCGTCTCGTGCCCGACATCGCGGACGCCCTGCTCGGCCCCACGGGACGCTGGCTCACCACCGTCGGACGGCTGCACGGCTCGACGTCGCGCGATGACGTCGTCGTGTTGGCGTCCCTGGCCCAAGGACAGCTGCCCGCGGCCGTCGTTGCCACCCGGACCGGCGACTGGCGCTTCGTCCTCCGGCCGGTCCATCTCGCCCGCCTCGGAGCCGGCGGTTTCGACGCGGCGACGGGTCTGCTCGGCATCCTGCTTGCGATCTCCGCCTTCTTCCTCCTCGCGGCGTGCTGCAACGTGGCCCTGCTGCTGCTGACCCGCGGGGGCGAGCGGTCGCACGAGCTCGCCGTGCGCCGCGCGCTCGGGGCGTCGCCGCTGGCTCTGGCCCGGCCATTCGCGGTCGAGCTGCTGCTGCTCGTGGCGGCCGGCGGCGCGGTCGCGCTCCTGCTGCTGCGCTGGGTCGATCCCGTCGTGGCGGCGCTGCCGCAACTGGCGCCGCTCGGCGGGGCGGAGGTCGCGTCCCCGCGCACCGTGCTGTGGACGCTGGCGGTCGCCGGGTCGACCTGGGCGATGGTCTGCCTGCCGGTGCTGGCGCTGCTGGCGCTGCGGCGGCCGGCCCTGCCGGCGGCGCCGTCTCCGACGACGACCCGCCGGGGCGGCGGGCCGCGCGCGATCCTGACCGCCCAGGTCGCCGTCGCCTGCGGGCTCGTGGTTGCGGCGGGGCTCCTGGCCCACAGCGCCTGGAACGTCGCGTCCGTCCCCCACGGGTTCGCCCCGCAGGACGTGCTGATCGCGCGCGTTCACTCCGCGAGCGCTTCGCCCGCGGACGGGCAGATCTTCCATCGAAGGCTGCTCGGGGCGCTCCGGAGCGACGCGACGGTGGCATCGGCCGCGCTCGGCTGGCATGCGCCGCTCAGCGGCGCCGCGCTTCGCGTCGCGGTCGAGACCCCCGACACGTCCCTCGAGGTCGCGGGCAACGTCGTCTCCCCCGACTACTTCCGGACGCTCGGCGTCGCGGTGCTGGAAGGCCGCGAGTTCACCGACACCGACCACGCCGACGCGCCGGCGGTCGCCCTCGTCAATCGTGCTCTGGCGGAGCGCCTGTGGCCGGAACGGTCGGCACTTGGGCAGCGCCTGGGATTCCCGAGGAGCGGCGGCGACCGGACCGTGGTGGGCGTGGTGGACGACACCCGCTACGCCAGCCTGACCGAGGGGCCGGTGCCCCTCGCCTATCTGCCCCTGGCGCAGCGCTTCTTCCCGACCACGTTCGTCCACGTGCGGTCGGCGACCGGCACCCCGACCACGCTCCCGCATCTTCGCCGGTTGGTGGCGGGGCTCGACCCCGGCGCGCCCCTGAGCGACGCTGGCCTGCTGCACGAGCAGGTCGACGCGGCGCTGGACCGCTGGCGGACGCCGGCGCGGCTGGCCGGCCTGATCGCGCTGGCCACCCTCGTGCTGACGATGTGCGGGCTGTACGGGGTGGTGTCGCTCGCCGTCCGGCAACGCACGCGGGAACTCGCCGTGCGGGCGGCACTGGGTGCGGATGCGGCCTCGCTGCGACGCCTGGTGCTGGCGCACGGACTGCGACCGGTAGCGGTCGGCGCGCTCATCGGGCTCGCGGGGAGCGCCCCGTTGACGAGGCTCCTCGACAGCCAGTTGTACGGCATTGCGCCGTACGACCCGCCGGCCGTGATGGCCGGTCTGGCCGTCCTGTTCGGCGCCGGAGCCCTCGCCTGCCATGTGCCGGCCCGCCGCGCCGCCCGCCTCGACCCCGCGTCCGCGCTGCGCTCCGAGTAACCCACACCAGGATGGGCTTCCTATAATCGGGAGTGCGATGACGCGGCACGCGATCCGGCGCCGCCTGGAGGGATTCCTGGCCGCCCGCACAGCGGGTGACGACCTCGTGGCCGCCTACCTCTTCGGCAGCGTCGCGCGCGGCGACGACGGCGCGGGAAGCGACGTCGACGTGGCCGTGCTCTATCGGCGGGACCCGCCGCCGACGTTCGAGGCGCTGCCGCTGCGCCTCGAGGGCGACATCGAGCGGCTGCTCGGACGCCGCGCCGAAGTCGTCGCGCTGAACCTGGCGCCGGTCGACCTGTGCGTCCGCGTGCTGCGCGACGGGGTGGTCATACTCGACCGGGACCGCCCCGCGCGCATAGCGTTCGAGGTGCGGACGCGCAACGTATGGTTCGACCTGCAACCGGTGCTCCGGACGTACCGCCGCACGGCGCCCCGCCCCCGATGACCGATCCGGAACTCGTGGCGAAGCGGCTCGCCATCATCGAGACGTCCGTGCGCGATCTCCGGGAGCTGGCGGATCTCCCCGCGATGGAGAGCGACATCCGTGAGGCCCGGTTCGTGGAACACACGCTCCAGATCGCGATCCAGGCCGCCCTCGACACCGCCTCCCACATCGTCTCCGACGATCGCCTCGGCGAGCCGCGGACGAATCGCGAGCTCTTCGATCTGCTCGCCCGCGCCGGGTGGATTCCGCCGGCGCTGGCCGACACGCTCCGCGACATGGCGGGCTTCCGCAACATTCTCGTCCACGGGTACGACACCGTGGACCTGTCCATCGTGCGCGATGTCGTGGAACACCACCTCGATGACCTGCTGGCGTTCGTCAAGACCGTTCGCGGGCGGCTGAACGCGTAGCTTTCCTTCCGCGGCCTCCGAGAGGGGGCCGTCGGCGCCCCGGCGCCTACATCCCGGCCTGCTCCTTCACGTAGCGGGCCACCTGCTCGTGGGTGGCGAACCAGACGTCGCCCTTCTCCTTGATGTGGTCGATCAGGCCTTCGAGAACCACCATCCGGGAGCGCTTCCCGATGATGTGGGGGTGGGTCGTCAGCAGGAACATCGTGCCTTCCTCGTAGGCCCGGTCGAACTCGTCGATGTAGACCTGCAGGAGCTCCCGCGGCGGCGTGTAGCGGTTCCCGAGCGGGTTCATCAGCGGCGCGTCGTCCAGAATCCAGTCGACCGGGAGCTCGATCATGCCGGTCGGCTCGCCGTCCTGCAGGATCTCGTAGGGCCGGTCGTCGGCCATGAGCGAGCTGTCGTAGAGGAAGCCCAGGCCCCGGATGATGTCGAGCGTGTTCGGGCTGAAGTTCCACGATGGAGCCCGGTAGCCGACCGGGCGGGTCCCGGTCGCCTGCTCCAGGTAGTTGGTGGCCCGGATGACGAGCTCGCGCTCGGTCTCGGCGTCGAGCTCGCTGTTGAGCTCGTGGACCCAGCCGTGCACGCCGAACTCGTGCCGCCCCGAGGCCTGGATGACGTCGACCATCTCGGGCCGCAGGATCAGGCTGACCGCCGGGATGAAGAACGACGCCGGGATGCCGTGGCGGTCCATCAGCTCGACGCACCGCTCGAGACCCACGCGCGCGCCGTACTCGCCCTGCGAGAGCCCCCCGATCGAGGGAGCGGGGTTGCGCCCGATCAGGATCGTGTCGTTGTCGACGTCGAACGAGATCATCACGGCCACGCGGGCGCCGTTCGGCCACGAGGTCGGCTGCAGGCTGCGGCCGGCCCGCACCTGCCCCGCCAGGGCCCGGATCTCGTCGATGCTCAGGTGGATGCCGGGGTTGCTGTCTTGTGCGTGCGCGGGAGCAGCGAGCGGACAGACCGCGACCGCCAGTGCGCCGATGGCGGCAACGGCCGCGAAACGCGTCGAGATCCTGATCATCGTCTCCTCGGGCGCCGTCACGGGCGCGTTGAGAGTCCGCGCGGCACGAGCCTCTTGCAGGCACCCCGCCTAGGGCGCGGGCTCCTCGTCCTCCTCCGCCGGCTCCGCCTCATGCGGCTGCCGCTCGCTCACCGGCGGGTTGTCGACGTGCTCGCCGAAGAACTCGGCGTAGCGCCGCAGCCGGTCCATCTGGTGAAGCGGCTCGCGGATGCCGTGCCCCTCGCGCGGGAAGCGGACGAACGTCACGTCCTTCCCCAGGTCACGGAGCGCCCGGAAGAACTCCACCGACTGCTCCGGCGGGACGCGTGTGTCGGCCCCGCCGTGCATCAGGAGAACGGGGCTCGTGACGTCGCCGGCGTAGGTCATCGGCGAGTGCCGGCGGTACTTCTCGGGCTCCGCCCACGGCGTCCCGCCGAAGAACGACGCCAGGTAGTCCTGGATGTCGTTCGTGCTGTACATGCTGTAGAGATTGGTGAGCGCGGCGCCCGGCGACACGGCCTGGAAGCGGTCCGTCTGGGTCACGATCCAGGCCGAGAGATACCCGCCGTAGCTCCAGCCGTAGCAGATCAGCCGGTCCGGATCGGCCCAGCCCATCGCCACCGCGTGCTCGACGCCCGTCATCACGTCGTCGTAGTCCGTGATGCCCCAGTTGTCGATGTTGGCGCTGATGAACGCCTGTCCGTAGTTGGTGCTGCCCCGGAAGTTCGGCTGGAGGACCACGTAGCCGTTGCCGGCGAAGAACTGGCTCTCCGCGCTGAAGGCCGCGAGCGACGCGCCGGTCGGCCCGCCGTGCGGGTTGACGATGAAGGGGTAGGCGACGCCCTCCTCGTAGCCGACCGGCTTCGTCAGGACTCCCTCCACCGTCTCGCCGTCGCCGTTCGTCCAGCGGACCGTCTCCACCGCCCCGAGCGCAACCTGCTCGTCGCGCAGCCAGGCGTTGGCGTCGGTCAGCCGGACCGGCTCTCCGCCGGTCGCGGCGGTGTAGATCTCGGCCGGCCAGACGGGCGACGTGTGGACCCAGACCCAGCGCGTACCGTCTTCCGACAGCTCCCACTGGCTGTTCCGGCCGCCGGGCGCGGACTCGGACACCACCGCCCCCGACTCCACGCTGACCCGGAACAGCCCCGTGGACGTGCCGTGCCCGGTCGGCCACAGCACCTGCCGGCCGTTCGCCGACCAGATCGGGACGGTGAAGCTCCGGTCGAAGTCCTCGAGCAGCACCCGCGTCGGACGGTCGCCGTCGGGCGCGGCCAGGTACAGCTTGCTGTGCAGGGTGTTGCTCGTCGACGTCGCGTTCGAGGCGAACGCGATGGTGCTCCCGTCGGGCGACCAGCGCGGCGCGGTGTCGCTGCCGCCGTTCTCGTGGAGCAGCCGCACCTCTCCTGTGGCGACGTCGACCACCCGGACGTCGCTCTGCCAGCCGTCGTTGGCGGTGGGGTTCGGCCGGGTCTCGAACGCCACCTCCCGGGAGTCGGGCGACCAGTCGGGGTTGGCGACCGTGAAGTCGCCCTCGGTCAGCCGGCGCGTCGGGCCGGGCGCGAGGCTGCCGGCCAGCGACGGCTGCGTCATGCCCCGGACGTCCTGCAGCCAGAGGTGGGTCATCTGGTACGAACCGTCGACCACCTCGGCGTCGCCGTGCTCCTTGCGCCGCTCCTCCTCCTCCTCCGGGAGCCCGTCCTGCGCCAGCAAGAGCAGCTCCGAGCCGTCGGGCGCGAACGAGAAGGCCCGCACCGCCTCGTCGTGCTCGGTGACCTGCCACGCCTCGCCGCCGTCGGCGTAGAGGAAGTGGACCTGGGCCGTCGCCTCGGGCCCGTCCCCGCGCGCCGCGAGGAACGCGATGATGCTCCCGTCGGGCGACCAGACCGGCGCGGTGGCGCTGGCCGAACCGCGCGTGAGCTGCCGGTTCCCCGTGCCGTCGACGCGCACGCGCCAGAGGTGGGTGACCGCCTCGAGGTCGGGGTCGTCCATGTCGCGCGAGGTCACCGTGTAGACCACCCACTCTCCATCGGGCGAGAGCCTGGGCGTCGCGACCTGGTTGATGCGCAGGGTGTCCCGGGCCGAGAGGACGCGCGGGGTCGCCTCTTCGGGAGGCGACGGCTCCTGCGCGACGAGCGGGCCGGCAGCGGCAACGACGAGCGCCGCCCCGGCGCCTGCGACCACGCTCCGCATCTGCCGACTTCGCATGTCGGAACCTCCTCCGGGGACGAGCGAACCGGAACCGGCGGCCGGCGATGCCGGTAGACGGCGGGAGCCGGAGCGGGTCGCCCCGTGTCGCCGCCACGCCCACTCGGCAACGCAACCGCAGCGTCAGGGCACGCAACCGGGCATATGCCAACCCGGCGCGAACCCGATCACCGTGCGGGCGGGTTGGCCCGGCGAAACACGGTGACCGTGCCCGGCGTCTGCGCCCTACATCGGGTGCAGGACCTGCAGGATCTCGTACATCCGCAGCACCGCCCGCGGGTCGGCGCTCCCGGCCTGCGCACCGTACGCGTCCGCGTGCGCGCTCAGGTCGACGCGGCCCGCCGCCTCCTCCGGCGACAACCCTTCCTTGCGCAGGGCGGACACCTGCGCCCAGAGGTCGCCGAGGTACGCCTGCAGGTCGTCGATCTGACTGCGGTCGCGGAACGGGGTCCCGTGGCCGGGCACCATGATCTCGAAGTCGAGCGCCTTCAGCCCGTCGAGGCTGGCCGGCCACTCGTTGACGAAGCCGTCGCCCATGTAGGGCAGGGCGTTCGCGCCCGGGCTGCCCAGGAAGAAGTCCCCGGTGAAGACGATCCGCTCCTCGGGGAGGAAGACCAGCGTGTCGCCGCCGGTATGGCCCCGCCCGGGGAAGTGCAGTTGCACCTCGCGGCCGCCCTTCACCAGCGTCAGCGTGTCGCTGTAGGTGACGTTCGGCGCCTTGACGACCGTCTCCTGGATGGCGTTCCGATGCGCCCGAAGCTGCCGCAGGGCGGTTTCGAGCTGCGTCCGCGCCGCCGCATCGGACGCCGCGGCGATCTGGGCCTCGAGACCCTCGATCTGGCCCGGGATGGCGGCCGCGAACGCGCGGTTGGTCCGCTGGTCGAGCCCCGTCGAGACGTGCTGCAGGCGGACGAAGTCATGGCCGACGATCTCGACGTCGTCGCCGAAGATCTGGTTGCCGTGCGAGTGGTCGAAGTGGAAGTGGGTGTTGAAGACGTAGCGGATCGGCTTGTCCGTCACCTCCGTCGCGATCTCCGCCACGAGCTTGCGCGCCGCGGCCGGCGAGACGGTCGTGTCGACCAGCATCGCGTGGTCGTCGTTGACGATGACCAGCGAGTTGCTGAACGTCGTCATCGCGCCGGTGCCGGTCGCGAACCAGACGCCGTCGCCGAGGTCCTCGAAGCGCCACGCGGCCGCACCGTCGGTCGGGTCGGTCTCTCCCTGCTCCTGCGCCGCCGCAATCAGCCCGAGGCCGATCACGAGCACCACGAACGCCGCCGCCACGCGCGGGTTCGCGCGCTCCATCATCCTCTTCAACTTCAACATCACGCTGGCTCCCCTCGCTTCCGTGTCCGTGCGCTTCCGTATCAGTCCGCTACCGCACCGCCGCGGCCCTCGGCGTGTCGATGGCGAATCGTCAACAACCCGTGATAGACCCCGCTGCGCTGCGCGCGCTGCTCGTGATCCCGGACGTGGATGGTCAACGTGCGCAACGCCTTCGCCTCGTAGCAGTTGCCGCGCCGCGCCGTCGCCAGGTGCCGGAACACCATGCGCTGCTCGGGGGCGTTCCGGAAGCGGGCTCGCTCGTCGGACCCGACGTCCGTGTACGCGCCGCCGTACCAGTTGTCGATCGGGGACGGACGGTGGTCCGCGCGGCGCTGGCGGCGCCGGTTGGCGGAGGCCATCTCCTCCTCCAGCGCCTCGACCAGCCGGGCGAGATCGACGCAGCCCTCGTCCTCGCACTCGCCGCGCGGCCCGAGCGACTCCACGCGGTGCGCTCCGGCCGGCGGCAGACGGCTCTGGAGGACGTCGAGCGCTTCCGTTCGCTCCCCGAAGTAGACGACTCCCTCCGCCCGCTGCACCACGTAGCAGTCCGAGGGATGGAGCGTCGCCACCTCGACGCCGTCGCGGTCCGCCGGGAGCACCCAGTGGAAGGTCTCGGCCAGCGACGTCTCGGGCGCCTGGGCCGGCAACTCCGCTGCCCCCAGGCCCGCGGCGGCCACCATCGCGGCGACTGCCACATGCCTGCCGCCACGCCCGACGATCCGCGCGCGGTGCATCGCGCGCATTCTACCGCGTCCGGGCGCCGCGAACTCCACTGCGTTGCTTTCTGCCGCGCAAGCTCCTAGACTGCTCGTGCCGGTCTGCCGGCCCTTTTCAGCCACCGCGAGCCGCTTCGCGACCGCCGCTCGCAAGACGCGGAGGACATCGGATGCAGAGCGACCGTGGCCATTGGGGCTCCAACGTCGGCTTCATCCTGGCCGCTACCGGCAGCGCGATCGGCCTGGGCAACCTCTGGCGCTTCCCCTACATCACCTGGGAGAACAACGGCGGCGCGTTCGTCCTCGTCTACCTGGTCTGCATCCTGGCCGTCGGGATGCCGATCATGATGGCGGAGCTGCTCATCGGCCGGCGGACGCAGAAGAGCACCGTCGGCGCGTTGCGCGAGTGCGTCGGCCCCTGGTGGGGCGTCTTCGGGGTGTGGGGCGTGCTCTGCGCCTTCCTGCTGCTCAGCTACTACACGGTCATCGCGGGCTGGTCGCTCTACTACTTCGCGAGGACGGCGGCGTGGTCCGCCAGCGGGTATCCGGCGGGGCTGGCGACCGGCGACCTCTTCAACGCCCAGGTGGGCAGCGCCGGCCTGCAGCTCGTCCTGTCGCTCGGGTTCAGCCTGGCCACCATCGCCGTGGTCTGGTTCGGCGTCCGCAACGGCATCGAGCGGCTCGCCCGCGTGTCGCTCCCGATCCTCTTCGGCATTCTCCTGCTGCTGCTCGTGAGCGCCCTCGGGATGAGCGGCTCCGGGCAGGCGCTCGGCTTCCTCTTCCGGGCCAACTTCTCGGAGCTCGAGGCGGGCTCGGCGCTCAGCGCCCTCGGACACTCGTTCTTTTCGCTCTCCGTGGGCATGGGGGCGATGATCACCTACGGGTCGTACCTGTCGCGCAAGCAGTCGATCGTGAAGGCGACGGCGGCCATCGTCGCCCTCGACACCGGGATCGCGGTCGTCGCCTCGGTGGTCATGTTCTCCGTCATCTTCTCGGTGGCGGGGATGACGGAGCAGGTGGGCGCCTCGCCGGTCGGAATGCTCTTCATCTCGCTTCCGGAGCTCTTCTATACCGCGGTGCCGTTCGGAGTGCTGCTGGCGCCGCTGTTCTACGTCCTGGTGGCGGTGGCGGCGCTCACATCCACCATCTCCCTGCTGGAGGTCGTCACCAGCTACCTGATCGACGAGCATGCCCTCGAGCGGCACCGCGCGACGCTCCTCTCCGGCGCGGCCGTCTTCGTCTTCACGATCTTCGCGGCCCTTTCGTTCTCGGGCACGCCCTTCCTCTCGACCCTGGCCGTGTTCGCCAACAAGACGGGCTGGTTCGAGACGGTCGACCACTTCGTGTCGAACGTCATGCTGCCGACCGGAGGCCTGACGGTGACGCTGGCCGCGGGCTGGTTCGTCAGCCGCCGCGTGAGCCGCGGGGAGCTGCTGGACGGGAATCAGCCCGGCTGGTTCCGGTACGGGCTCTGGCTCGCCTTCATCCGCTTCGTGGCCCCGGCCGCGGTGCTGGCGATCATCATCGCCGTGCTCCTCGGCACGGACTTCAGCTGACGCCGCCAATCCGTCGCAGGCGCCGGCGCGCATCACGCGTTCCGGCGCATTCGCGGCGCCCTACGGTTGCCACCGTCTGCGGGGCGGGTGTGTGGCAACCGTGATAGGGTCGTACTTGGAGATGACGCAGGCAGTCCCTTCGCCCGCACCGCCCAGCGCACCGGGCCTGCCCCTCGTCGGGGATGCGTTCGCCATGGCCGGCGACGTCGGGGCGTTCTTCACCCAGCAGTACCTGCGGCTCGGGCCGGTCTTCCGCGTCCACGCGCTCGGCCGTCGCTTCACGGTGCTCGCGGGTCCGGAGGCCAACCTCTTCGTCACGAAGGAAGGAAGACTGCACCTCCGCTCGCGCGAGTTCTGGATGGACTTCGACCGGGAACTCGGGGCCGCGCGCTCGATGCTGAGCATGGACGGCGCCGAGCACGCCCGCATGCGCAAGGCGCAGAAGACGGGCTACTCCCGCTCGTTCATCCACGAGCACCTCGACGACGTCATCGGCATCACGCGCCGCGAGGTCGCGGCGTGGCCGCTCGACGAGTCCGTGCCCGGCCTGTATGCGCTGCAGCGCATCATCACGGACCAGCTCGGCACCATCGCGGCGGGCATGTCCCCGCGCGACTATCTCGACGACATGATCGTCTTCGTGCGCACGCTGCTGGCCGCGCGCGTCACCCGCCAGCGGCCGGCCGTGCTGATGCGGACGCCGCGCTTCCGGCGCGCCCGCCGGCGGGTGGAGGAGCTCTACGCGACGGTGCGGGCGGCCCATGAGCAGGGCGGGGAGCAGCGGCCGGAAGCCGACACCGACCTCGTCGACGACCTCTTGGCCCTGCACCATGCCGATCCGCAGTTCTTCCCCGAGACCGACCTCATGCCGGCGGTGCTCGGGCCGTTCATCGCCGGGCTCGACACGGTGGGCAGCACGTGCGCGTTCATGCTCTACGCGTTGCTGAAGCACCCGGACCTCCTCGAGCGCATGACCGCCGAGGCGGACGCGAGCTTCGCCGGGGGCACGCTGAGCGCCGACGCCCTGCGAACGCTCGACGTGACGCACCGCGTCGGGCTCGAGACGCTGCGGATGTACCCGATCGCGCCAGCCATCACGCGCACCGTGTCGAACACGTTCGACTTCGCCGGTTACACCATCCCGGCGGGCGAGAAGGTCATCGTGGCGACCACCGTGCCGCACCACCTGGAGCAGTACTTCCCCGAGCCGGAGCGCTTCGACATCGACCGCTACACGCCCGAGCGGCAGGAGCACCACCAGCCCGGCGTCTTCGCCCCGTTCGGCGCCGGGCCGCACGTCTGCCTCGGGGCGGGCTTCGCGGAGGTGTCCATCGCCGCGACGATGGCCACCATCGTCCACGAGATCGAGCCGGCCCTCGACCCGCCCGACTACGTCCTGAAGATCAGCCCCGCGCCGACCCCCAGCCCCGACGACCGTTTCAAGTTCCGTGTGGTCCGCCGACGACAGTCGGCGGACTGACAGACGGTCCGGGCGGACCGTCTGCGCGAGTCGGTAACGACGCCCTGCTCGCCACGGCCGCCGTCCATGCCCGACCGACTCCGCCCGCGAGCCGGAGCGGCTCCGCCCATCACCCGCCGTCCCGCTCCACCCCATAGACTATGCCGCGATGACACTGACCCTGACACGCTGCCCCCGTCGGGCGTTGCCGATCGCCGTGCTCACCGTGGTGATCTCGCTCGCCGCACCGTCCGTCGCCGGGGCGCAGGATGCGGCCGTCGAAGGCACCGTCACCGACGCGACGGGGCTCGTCCTGCCGGGCGTGACCGTCGAGGCTCGCGGCGCGGAGCCCGACGGCTCGACCGCGGTCGCGGTCACCGACGGGACCGGCGCGTTCGCGATCACCGGCCTTGCGCCGGGCGCGTACGACGTGACGTTCACGCTGCCCGGCTTCCACACGGAAGTGTGCCGCGAAGTCGCGCTCGACGCCGGCGGCTCCGTGACCGTCGATGCCGTGCTGTCGGTGCAGCTCGAGGAGCAAGTGGTGGTCGTCGGCAGCCGCGCGCAGCCGCGTTCGGTGACCGAGTCGCCCGTCCCCATCGACGCCCTTCCGTTCCGGGACGTCGTCAGCCAGGGCGCCGCTTCGCTCGACTACCGGCTGCGGACGCTGGTCCCGTCGTTCAACGTCGCCACGCACCCCATCAGCGGCGCAGCGTCGCTCGTGCGGCCGGCCAGCCTGCGGAACCTGGCCCACGACCACACGCTGGTGCTGGTGAACGGCAAGCGCCGCCACCGCTCGGCGATCCTCGTCTGGTTCGGCGGCGTGACGGACGGGACGCAGGGGCCGGACATCTCGACGATTCCCTCGATCGCCCTCCGGCAGGTGGAGGTGCTGCGCGACGGGGCGTCGGCGCAGTACGGATCGGACGCCATCGCCGGCGTCATGAACTTCCTGCTCAAGGACGATCGGGCCGGCGGCAGCCTGGAGCTCAACACCGGCACCTACCGCGCCGGGGACGGCGACGCGTACAACATGGCCGGCAACGTGGGCCTCCCGCTCGGGGAGACCGGCTTCGCCAACCTCAGCTTCGAGTACGGCAACTCCGACCCGACGGACCGCAGCGTGCAGCGCGCCGACGCGGCGGCGCTCATCGCGGCCGGCAACACCGCGGTCGCGGACCCGGCGCAGCCGTGGGGCGACCCGACGGCCGAGGACGACCTGAAGCTGTTCGGCAACCTCGGCCGCGCGTTCGCCAACGGCCTCGAGCTCTACGGCCACGCCAACTACGCCAACAAGACGTCGACGCAGAGCTTCTACTTCCGCAATCCGAACACCCGAGCGAACATCTTCAGCCTCGACAGCGGCCGGACACTCCTCATCGGCGATGTGCTCGACGCACAGGACGGCGTTCGGGACGGCTCCGCGAACTGCCCGACCGTCGCCATCACCGACCACCGAACGGACCAGGCGGCTCTGGCCCAGGTGCGCGCGGACCCGAACTGCTTCTCCATGCAGGAGGTCGCGCCGGGCGGCTTCACCCCGTGGTTCAGCGGCGTGATCACGGACGTCTCGGCGGTAGCCGGCCTGCGGCGGACCACGGACGCCGGACTGACGTGGGACGCCAGCGCCGGCTACGGCTCGCACGAGGCGGACTTCTTCCTCTTCAACACGGTCAACGCCTCGCTCGGCCCGGCTACCCCGCGCGACTTCGACCCCGGCCTCTACCGCCAGGCGGAGGTCAACCTCAACTTCGACGTCTCCTACGCCGCCACCGAGCTGGTGCACCTGGCCGCCGGCGCCGAATGGCGCGACGAGCGCTTCACGATCCGCGAGGGAGAGCTCGCCTCCTGGCAGGTGGGGCCGTTCGCACCGCAGGGCTTCGTCTCCGGGTCCAACGGCTTCCCGGGGTTCCCGGACTACACGGCCGGGACGTGGACCCGCGCGAACGTCGCCGCCTACGGCGACGTCGAGCTCCGCCAGCCCGACGACCGGTGGACGGTCGGAGGCGCGCTGCGCGTCGAGCGCTTCGACGTGTTCGGCACGACGACGAACGGCAAGCTGTCGGCCCGCTACGCCCTCGGCGACGCCGTCTCCGTGCGCGGCGGCGTCAGCACGGGGTTCCGCGCCCCGACGCCCGGCCAGCAGAACACCTTCAACGTGCAGTCGACCATCAACCCCAGGACGCTGGACCTGGTCGACAGCGCGACCGTGCCGTCCACCTTCCGGGCCGCACAGCTTCGGGGCGGGCGGCCGCTCGATCCCGAAACGTCCACCAACGCCACGGCAGGACTGGTCGTCGACACCGGACCGTTCACGCTGACCGCCGACTACTTCCACGTGGACGTCGACAACCGCCTCGCGCTGTCCCAGAACTTCACGCTCGGCGCGGCGGAGCGCGCGCAACTCCTTTCGGAGGGGATCACGTCGGCGCGCACCCTGGCCTTCTTCCGCTTCTTCATCAACGACTTCTCGACCCGCACGCGGGGGGTCGATGTCGTCTCGACCTACACCCCCCCGCGCCTGCGGGGCGACACCGTGTTCAGCTTCGCGCTGAACCACACGGACACGGAGGTGACGAAAGAGTCGGCTCTGCTCAGCCCGGGCGACGTCCTCGCCCTGGAGCGGGGCGTGCCGGAAACGCGCTGGAACGTCGCCGTGAACCAGCGCGCGGGGCGCGTCGGCCTCCTCGGTCGCCTCAACTACTACGGGTCGTGGGTCGACCACCTCGACGCGCGCTCGGCGCGCGGCGCCGACGCGCAGGTGCTCGGCGGCCGCTTCATCGTCGACCTCGAGGCGACGGTCCCGCTCGCCGCGGGCGTCACGCTGGCCGTCGGCGGCCAGAACGTCTTCGACACCTTCTCGGACCGGATGGACCTGTTCGCCGCCCGCTTCGGCCTGCCCTTCAGCCAGTTCACGCCCTGGGGCCTGAGCGGCGGGTACTACTACGCGCGCCTCAACTACCGCTGGGGGGCGTAGGCGGCTGCGCTATGATGGCGCCACGTCCCCAGGCGCCTCCGGCTGCCGACCCGGGACGGCGCCGGAAAAGGCGACTCAGGAAGAGGTCTTCATGCGCGACAGCACGCGACACGGACGGCCCGGGGCGGTCAGGATCTTCACTCCGGCCCTCCTCGCCCTTGCCCTCGTCGCCGTAGCAGGAGGGCCGGCGCTCGCCCAGCGCGGCGCTCCGGCCAACGGCGAGTGGCCCACCTACGGCGGCGACCTCGGCAGCACCAAGTACTCGCCGCTCGACCAGATCGACCGCAGCAACTTCGGCGACCTCGAGATCGCCTGGCGCTGGCTCTCCGCCGACGCGTTCCTCAGCATCGACACGCCGGACGGAGGCGAGTGGTGGGCCGATTCGCGACTCATCTTCGAGGAGCTGCTGCGCCGCGATCCGGAGCGCTGGCGCGACGCCCAGCCGCCCTACGTCACGAACCTCAAGGCAACGCCGCTGATGGTGGGCGGCCGGCTCTTCATCAACATGCCGACGTCGCAGGCCGCGTCGATAGACGCCGGGACCGGCGAGACGCTCTGGGTCTACAACCCGAAGACCTACGAGGAGGGCACGACCACGATGACGGCGCGCTGGAACCAGCGCGGCGTCGCGTACTGGTCGGACGGCCCGGAGCGCGAGAACGAGCGCATCCTGTTCGGGACCGGGAACGGCTACCTCATCTGCGTCGACGCCAAGACCGGCCGGCCGTGTCCCGACTTCGGCGTCGACGGCTGGGTCGACCTGACGGAGGGCATCCCGCGCGCCGCCCGCGGCGACCGGGACTGGCTGAACGCGCTGCTCTACTCGGTGCAGTCGGCCCCGCTGGTCGTCGGCGACACGGTCATCACGCCGCAGTCCATCTCGTCCTACAACATCACGCGGGAGGCGCCGCCCGGCTGGATGCGCGGCTTCGACGTGCGGACCGGGCGCACCAAGTGGACGTTCCACACCATTCCGCAGGGTGACGAGTACGGCAACGACACCTGGGAGGGCGATTCCTGGCGCGTGACCGGAAAGGTCGGCGTCTGGTCGTTCATGAGCGCCGACCCCGAGCTGAACCTGCTCTACCTCCCCACCAACACCCCGGCGCCCGACTACTACGGCGGGCACCGACTCGGCGACAACCTCTTCGCCGAGAGCGTCGTCGCCCTCGACCTGGACACCGGCGAGCGCGAGTGGCACTTCCAGGCCGTGCACCACGGCCTCTGGGATTGGGACTTTCCGGCCGCACCGAACCTGGTCGACGTCGTGGTCGACGGGCGGCCGGTCAAGGCCCTCGCGCAGATCAGCAAGCAGGGCTTCACCTACGTCTTCGACCGGGAGACCGGCGAGCCGATCTGGCCGATCGAGGAACGCGCGGTCGCGACCGACACCAACGTCCCCGGCGAGCGGCCGTCGCCGACCCAGCCGTTCCCGACCCGGCCGGCGCCGTTCGAGTACCAGGGGGCGGTCGTCGACGACCTGGTCGACTTCACGCCGGAGATCCGGCAGATGGCGATCGAGGCGGTCGAGGGCTACCGCCTGGGGCCGATCTTCACACCGCCGATGTGGGACGGCACGGTCCAGCGGCCCAGCGCCGGCGGGGGCGCCAACTGGTCCGGCGCGGCGTTCGATCCGGAGACCGGCATCCTGTATGTCCCGTCGAACAACGCCTACTCGGTCATGCAGTACCGCGAGCCGGAACCCGGCGAGGGGGCGACCCTGGACGTCATCGAGCGCCGCGGCCCGACCCGCACGCGACCGCAGATGCCGCAGGGACTGCCGCTCTTCAAGCCACCCTACTCCCGCATGACGGCCATCGACCTCAACACCGGCGAGCATGTCTGGATGCAACCGATGGGCAACGGCGACCGCTACCGCAACCACCGGCTGCTGCGCGACCTGGATCTGCCGCCGCTCGGGGGCGACAGCAGCCGGGCCGGCCCGCTGCTGACGCCGGACATCCTGATCTACGCCCTGACCGCGGGCGGCACGAACGACGGTCCGCGCCTGGTGGCGCTCGACAAGGCGACCGGCGAGGAACTGGCGCAGATCGATCTGCCCGGCGGCGCCATCGGCACCCCGATGACCTACCTGTGGCAGGGCCGGCAGTACATCGCGCTGACCGTGGGGGGCGGACGCGTGCCGGAGCTGATTGCGCTCGCGCTGCCCGAATAACGCCGCGTCGCCCGCGCGGTCGCGGGGGGGGTGGAGCGGGGCGGCCCGCCGCCGGAACGTCAGGCGGGCGGGCGAACGGGGGCACGCGCTGGCGGGCCGGCGCAGGAGGGACGGATCATGGAGCGATCGGAGTCGGAGGGCGTCGGACGTCGGAAGTTCCTCAAGGAGGCGGCGGCCGGCGCCGCCGGCGCCGGAGTGGCGGGCGGGGCCGGGGCGGCCGGCGCCGCGGGGCATCCCATGGCGCATCACGACCACGATCACGATCACGAGCACCAGGTGGTGCCCGACGACATCGCCCTGCGGGTGCGGGCGCTCGAGTCGATCCTCGTCGAGAAGGAGATGATCGACCCGGCCGAGCTCGACGCGGTGGTCGACACCTACGAGAACCGCATCGGCCCGCGCAACGGCGCGCAGGTCGTCGCCCGCGCGTGGAGCGACCCCGAGTACAAGGCGCGGCTCCTCGAGGACGGAACGGCGGCGATCACGGAGCTCGGCTTCGGCGGCGCGCAGGGCGAGCACATGGTGGTGGTGGAGAACACCGCGACGGTCCACAACCTCGTCGTCTGCACCCTCTGCTCCTGCTATCCGTGGCCTACGCTCGGCCTGCCGCCGGTCTGGTACAAGTCGTCCGCCTACCGCTCGCGGGCCGTGATCGAGCCGCGGGCGGTGCTGGACGAGTTCGGGGTCGCGATCGACGACGACGTCGAGGTCCGCGTCTGGGACAGCACGGCGGAAGTCCGCTACCTGGTGCTGCCGGAGCGGCCGCCGAACACCGAAGGGCTCAGCGAGACGGAGCTTGCGGACATCGTCACCCGCGATTCCATGATCGGCGTGGCCCGGGTCTCCGCGCCGCAGCCGGCCGCCGGCGCAGACGATGGCGGAGGCGGCGCATGAACGGCATCCACGACATGGGCGGGATGGACGGCATGGGCCCCGTCCGGCCCGAGGAGAACGAGCCCGTTTTCCACGAGCCGTGGGAGCGGCGCGTCTACGGCCTCACCCGCGCGCTCGGCCGCTGGGGCCGGGGACGCGACTGGGGCAGCTTCCGCTTCGCGCTCGAGAGCCTCCCTCCGGCCGACTACCTGCGGATGTCCCTACTACGAGCGCTGGTTCACGGTCTGGGTCAACCGGCTGCTCGGGAGCGGGCTGGTCACGGAGGACGAGCTGGCGAGCGGGTACGCCGACCGGTCCCGGCCGCGGCCCGAGCTGCTGCCGGCGCCGGCGACCGAATCGCTCGGCGCCGGTCTGCTCGACATCGAGGTGGAAGCGGGGTTCGGTCCGGGCGACGAGGTTCGCGTGCGCAACCTGCATCCGCGCGGCCACACCCGCCTGCCGCGCTACACCCGGGGCCGGCGGGGCACGGTGATCCGGGACCACGGGGTCTACGCGCTGCAGGACACCGACGAGCGGGGCCAGCGCCTCGGCGACACGCCGCAGCACGTCTACACCGTCCGCTTCGCCGCCCGCGAGCTCTGGGGCGACCGCGCCTCCGCCCGCGACTCGGTCGCCGTGGAGATGTGGGAGGCGTATCTTGAGCCCGCCTGATCCGGGCGCCGTGCCGGCCGGAGCCGTCGAAGCCGTCCGCCTCGAAGCCCTCCCACCACTGCCACGTGACGACGAGGGCCCGGTCTTCTCGGCCCCGTGGCAGGCCCAGGCCTTCGCACTCGCGGTGAAGCTCTCCGACCAGGGCCATTTCACCTGGAAGGAGTGGGCCCGAGCGCTGGCCGACGAGTTGCGCGCGGCCGAGGAACGGGGGGAACCGGACGACGGCACGCGCTACTACCACCACTGGGTGGCGGCTCTCGAACGGCTGGTCACCGCGAAGGGCCTCACGGACTCGCCGGCGCTCCGGGACCGCAAGGAAGCCTGGGCGGACGCCTACCGCCACACGCCCCACGGCCAGCCGGTCGTGCTCCGGAAGCCTGAGTGAACGCCTCACACCTCACGCCACGCGGCGGCGGGGCCTGTCGGAACCGCCCGCGACGGCGGCGCAACGGGAGTCGCGCCACAGGGTAATCCTGTATAGGATACAGGATCAGGGGCCTGCGCCGGCCAGGGGAGGGACACTGGCGCAGATGACGCCCTCCGCTTTCCTCAAGGTGTGATCATGCCCGTACGACTCAACATCACCATGGACGAGGTCCTCTATCGCCGGCTGCGGGATGCCTGCCCACCGAAGGGCATCAGTCGGTTCATCAGCGACGCCGTGCGAGCTCGCCTCCATCCCGATCGGGCCGCGCTCGAAGCCGGCTACAAGGCCGCCGCGCGCGAGACATGGCGCCACGAACTGGCGGAGGCCTGGGAAGCAACCGAAGTCGAAGACTGGCCGCCATGAAGGGCTATCCGCACCGTGGCGACGTCCATTGGGTGTCACTCGACCCGGCCCGGGGCACCGAGATCGGCAAGACCCGCCCCGCCGTGGTCATTTCGAACGACGCCTGTAATCGCTTCGGCACACGGGTCGTCGTCGTTCCTCTGACGAGCAACGTCGAGTCGCTCTACCCCGGAGAGGCCATCGTGTCGGTGAGAGGCAAGCGAACTCGAGCTCTCGGAGACCAGATGCGATCTCTCGACCAGCGCAGAGTCCGCGGCCGCCTTGCCAGGCTCACCGTCGAGGAGCTCGCGGAAGTGGAAGCGACCGTCCGTGTGACGCTCGGTTTCGATCCGATCTGACTCCTGGTTACGAGCACGACGGTTTGCGCCGCCACCCGGGGCTGGCCACCACGAACCACGATTTCGCATCTGAAAGAGAACCGCATCCCCCATAGCGCAGTCGATATGCTGTGCAACCGGGGCGGGCGTTCGTGCCGGCCGCACTCGCAGGACTGACCACTTGGACCCCGTGATTCGCCTGCTCCGCGACCTCGTCGCGCTAGACTCCGTCAACCCGGCGCTCGTCCCGGGGGGCGACGGCGAGGCCGCGGTGGCCGAACGGATCGCGTCGGCGCTCACGACGGCAGGCATCGACGTCGAGGTGACCGAGGTCGCGCCCGGGCGGCCGAACGTCGTTGCCGTGGTCGAGGGGCGGGCGCCCGGCCGGACCTTGATGCTCTGCGGCCACATGGATACGGTGGGCGTCGAGGGGATGGCCGCGCCCTTCGACCCCGTCGTGCGGGGCGGCCGCCTCTACGGGCGCGGCAGCCAGGACATGAAGAGCGGCGTGGCGGCGATGGTCGACGCGGCGACGGAGATTGCGGTCCGCGGCGGCCTGGAGCGTGGCCGGCTGGTGGTGGCGGCGGTCGCGGACGAGGAGCACGCGAGCGCCGGCGCCGAAGCGCTGGTCGGGGCCCACACCGCCGACGGGGCCGTGGTCACGGAGCCCACGGATCTGCGGATGGCCACGACCCACAAGGGCTTCGAGTGGGTCGAAGTTACGACGCGCGGTCGGGCCGCGCACGGCAGCCGGCCGGCAGATGGCCGGGACGCCATCCTGCACATGGGCCGGGTCCTCGCGCGCCTGGAAGCCGCGGACGCCGCCTTCGAGGCCGGCCCGACCCACCCGCGCCTCGGCCGGGCGTCGCTCCACGCGTCGACCATCCACGGGGGGCAGGCTCTCAGCGTCTATCCCGATCGCTGCACACTCCGACTCGAACGGCGCACGGTGACCGGCGAGGCGCCCGACGCGGGGTTGACGGACGCGCGGACCATCCTGGACGCGCTCCGCCGGGACGACGCGGAGTTCGACGCGTCGGCGCGCCAACTCCTGACCAGGCCGCCGCACGAGATTCCGGACGACCATCCGGTCTGCCACGAGCTCGGCCGGGCTCTGCGCCGCCGCGACCTCGACCCCGGGCCGACGGCCATGTCGTTCTGGACCGACGCTGCCATCCTCGGCCGGGCCGGCATCCCGGCCGTGCTGTTCGGGCCCAGCGGCGCCGGCCTGCACGGGGCGGAGGAGTACGTCGAGATCGACTCGGTCGGCATCTGCCGCGACGTCCTGATCGAGACGATCCGCGCCTTCTGCTGACCCCGGCCGCGGGCTGCTGGGATCCGCGCCTGGAACGGCGCGGATCCCGTAGGGAGGGCTGAGCGGTAATCGGAGCCGCAGGCGACGGTTTCCTGGCGAGCACCGGGCGTGCGGGGGAACAGGCATGGAACGTGCGTACTCGGGAGACGAACCGCGCGGCCTGCTGACGGGCGACGAGTTGCTGCGGATGCCGTGGCTCAATCCGTGCGAGCTCGTCGGCGGCCGTGTCATCCGCATGACGCCGACCAACCCGACCCACGGACGGATCGAGGTCAACGTGGCCGCCGCGCTTCGCAGCTTCGCGCGATCGCGGAATCTTGGAGTCGTGATGGCGGGCGAGGTGGGAGTATTCACGAGCCGGGATCCGGACACCGTGCGGGCACCCGACGTGCTCTTCCTCTCGCACGAACGGGACGCGGCCCGGACCCGACAAGACGGGTTTCTGGACGTCGCACCGGAGATCGTCGTCGAGATCCTCTCCCCGACCGACCGGCCGGTAGAGGTGCAACGCAAGCTCCGGGAGTACTTCGCCGCCGGAGTCCGAGTGGTCTGGGTGGTCGATCCCGCCGAGCGCGCGGTGGGAGTCCACGACACGCACGGCGAGCCGCGGCGATTCGCAGCCGGCGACGTGCTGTGCGGCGGGACCGTCCTTCCGGGCCTCGAGCTTCCGGTGGACGAGGTCTTCGAGTAGGACGTCCGGGAGGTCCGATGCGGAAGATCTGCTACGGCTGCGCCATGAGCCTGGACGGGTACATCGCCGGACCCGGCGGCGAGGCGGACTGGATCGTCATGGATCCCGACATCGACTTCCAGGCGGCCGCGGATCGATTCGACACCTACCTGATGGGCCGGCGCACGTTCGAGGCCACCGGCGGAAGGGACGGCTCGTCACCCGGCATGCGGACCTTCGTGTTCTCGCGAACCTTGCAGCAGAAGGACTACAGGAACATCACGATCGTCGGTGAGGACTGGCGGGACGTGGTGCGGTCGCTCCGCGACGGAGCGGGCAAGGACATCTGGCTCTTCGGCGGCGGCGACCTGTTCCGCAGCCTGGCGGCGGAGGGCTTCGTCGACACGGTGGAGGTGGCGGTGATGCCGGTCATCCTGGGAGGTGGCATCCCCGTCATCGCTGCACCGACTTCACGAGTCGGGCTGACGCTGACCGAGCAGCGGACCTACGAGAAGACCGGCATCGTCAGCCTGGTGTACACCGTGAGCGACGCCCGCGGGAAGTAGCTCCGCCCCTCGCTCGGCTCCGCGCGCGGGTGACGGCGCGGTATCGATCCTCGGGTACAGCCACGAATGCGCCAGCCCCGCGTGCCGTGCGCCATAGCGCCGTGGGATGTCCTGCGTCCAGTTGCTCGGAATCGTGAGGCAGAGGGCGAGAAGGCCGGCGAAGGCGAGGCGCTGCGCGACGAGCGGCGGCGCGTCCGCCGCCCGCCGGCCCGTGTCTACCTGGGCGGCTACCCCCCAACCGGCGGTGCGGGTCAGCCGGCCCAGCCGCCGCAGGCGGGAGCGGTACAAGACCGCCGCCCCGAGCCCGGCCATCACGATGTTCAGCGTCTGCCCGGTACCGAGGGCAAGCCGGTGGGTCGGATAGTCCCGGAACAGATCGAGGAAGAAGCGCGGGAACGCGTACCAGAAGACGAACCGCGCCGCCACCGCGCCCGGGGTCCGGTTCATCCGGCCCACGTGGAGGAGGTACGCCGCCAGAAGCAGGTTCTTGGCGCCGTCGTAGAGCACCACGGGATGCCGGAAGCCCTCCGCGTCGGGGAACTCCACCGCCCACCAGACGTCGGTCACCGAGCCGACGATCTGGCCGTCGATGAAGTTGCCGAGCCGTCCCATGCCCAGGAGGAATGCGGCCGGCACCGCGAGCGCGTCGGCCACCAGAAGGACTGGCTTCCGATAGCGGCGCGCGAACAGCACGGCGCCGAGCGTGCCGCCGAGCAGCAGGCCGTGCGTCGCCATGCCGCCGAGCCACCACGCGGGCACCAGGTGCAGGTGCTCCCGGTAGAACGGCCACTCGTCGAAGGCGATCTCCAGCGCGCGGCCGCCGACCAGCACCCCGGCGGCGACGAAGAGGCTCAGGCTCCACACCTCGCGCGGCGAGAGTCGAAGCGGCCCGTTGCCCCGTCGGAGGAAGAGGTGCAGCTCGAGAAAGCCGAGCGCGAAGCCGAGGCCGTACCACCAGAGATGGACGCCGCCGACGTCGAGGAGGACCGGGTCGATCCGATGCGTGTAGGGTCCGAGCATTGGTCGTCTCCGCGCCGCGGGGAAGTGCGGCCGGAGGACTGGCCTGCACGACGGGTGCCAAGTGCCCGGCGGTGCGCAACCGGGCTCCTGGCGCGGATCGACCGGGTCTGCGCGTCGGCGGGCTCAGCGGCTCGGATCGGACACGGAATGACCGACGCCGTACATCAGATGGACTGCCGAGCTGGAGTCGGTGCGCGACGTGACGGCGGAACTGAAGCGACCGGGTGCGTCAGAACGCGCGGGTGAAGCCGCCGCTCGAGCCCGCGAAGCGCGAGTTGACGACGTTGTTGAAGATGGACCCGAACGAGTAGGTGAAGCCGATCCGGAACTGCCACTCGTAGTTGGTGGCGAGCTGCCGCTGGCGGACCAGGATCTCGGCGTCGGTGGCGTCGCGGCGGGGAAGGTAGATCTGGTCGCCGATGAACGAGCTGTCGGCGTCGAGGCGGAGAAAGAACCCGCGGAAGAGGCGGACGTCGATCTCCCCGTAGAGCACCAGCCGGCGTTGGCCGGGGCGGTCGAGAAACTGCGAGAACTCCATCGTCAGCTCGCTCTCGCCCCACGGCTCGTTGGCCACGAACGACGTCTGGACGGCGTGGTTGGCGCGCCGCTCCTCGAGCTCGTCGAAGATCGTCGGCTCGATATAGCGGAAGGCGTTGTAGCCGGCCGTATAGGTCATGGTGAACTGACGCCGCGTCGACTCCGAGTAGGGGAAGAAGTTGTACTCGATGGCGGGCGCACCGCGCAGTGTCAGCGCCTGGTTCCGGAAGTTCGAGCTGATGGCCGACCCCCCGAAGCCGATGCCGACGTGCTCTCCGACGCTCTTGACGAAGCGGGCGTCGAGCGACGAGCTGCGCCGCGCGTTGGAGAACGTCGAATCGGTGAGCTGGAACGTATCCTCACGGTAGTTCGTGAAGAAGCCCACGCGCATGCGCCACATCTCGGTGTCGCGGTTGGCCGACACCGATCCGCTCAGCGACCGCGTCGACTCCCGCTCCTCCGCGTCGAAGAACATGTTGAGCCGGGTGCGGAAGACCCAGAAGTTCCAGGGATCGTCCCGCGGCTGCGCATTCTCCACCCGGCGCACCCCCAGCGCGTTGGTGCGGCGGGGCGCGACCGCGAGCTCCTGCCCGAGCGGCGTCCGCGCGGCGTAGCGCACCAGGCCGAGGCGCAGGGTCTGTGCCAGCGCACGACGCTCGCTGTCGTCCGTGTCGTCCTGCGAGGTGTAGAAGACCAGCTCGTCGTCCATTCCCGCGAACTCGTCGCCGCCGTAGAAGTGGAGCGTCCACGCATCGCCTCCGCCGCCGGTGCCCTCGCGGGTCACCAGCACGTGGACCTGCGCGTCCTGTCGATCGCGCACGTAGTTCACGAAGCGGATCTCGCGGCGCAGGTACTCGTCGTCGCACCGGCCGCAGTCGAGGAACACGCGCAGGAGATCGGCGCCGTTCGGCTCCTCCGGCCCCTGCGCCGCGCCGGCGACCCCGGCGCCGAGCAACACCGCCAGCGATCCGGCGAGCGCGGAGCCCATGGCCTTCGTCATGGCCCTCGTCGTCGGCGTGGTGGCAGTTGGGGCACGTCGTCCGGCGCCGGGGGCGCCGGACTCGGTTGCGGACGCGCCGGGCGCCCGGTTGCGACGCTCGAATGCTGCACGGAGACCATCGTGGAACGCCGGATGCCTCGGGGCGGAGACCGGGCCCCGGATGGAGCCAGCAATCTCTATCCTATACTCAGCGCCGTCATGTCCACGCTTCCCACGCCCGGCACGAAGGCGGCCTCGTTCACGCTGCGCGACACCACCGGTGCCCCCTGCGGGTTCGGCCGCCACGCCGAAGGACCCGCCGCACCGGCGACATTGCTCTTCTTCTTCAAGCACGACTGCGCGACCTGCGACCTGACGGCGCCGCTCGTCGAGCGAGTGCACCAGGCCCTGTCCGGGCCGGGGCTGCGTGTCCTGGGCGTGTCGCAGGACGACGCCGCGCTGACCGCCGCGTTCAGCGAGCGGCACGGGCTGACGTTCCCGCGCGCCCTGGACGCCGAGCTGCTGGTCTCCGAGGAGTACGGCTTCGACGCCGTGCCGGCGCTCGTGCTGGTCGACGGGGACGCCGGCGTCCTGGCCAGCTTCGAAGGCTTCGCCAAGACGGATCTCGAGGGGCTCGTCGAACTTGCGGCGGGTCGTTGCGGGGTGGCGGCGCCGGCGATCGAGCGCGAGGGAGAGTCGCTGCCCGCCATGCGGCCGGGTTGCGGGTCGAAGGTCCACGACCCGGACGTCGCCCGGCGACTGGCGGCCCGGCGCGACGCGCGGGCGCTCGCGTCTCGGCGGGTGCGGATGCCGGCCCTCGATCCGTTCGAGTTCCTCGACCAGCAGGGCCTGACCGACGGCCTCCCGGTGGTGCCGCCGACCGAGGCGCGCGTCGCCCGCATGCTCGGCGGCACGTCGCGACCGGCCGGGGACGTGGTCGCCGAGATTCCGCCCAACCTTGCCCCGGCGACGGTCGAGAAGGTCGCCATCAACGCAGTCATGGCGGGCTGCAAGCCGGAGTACCTGCCGGTGGTCATCGCCGCGGTGGAGGCGGCCTGCACCGACGCCTTCAACCTGCACGGGGTGCTGGCCACGACCTACTTCGTCGGGCCGCTCCTGATCGTCAACGGCCCGATCCGCCACGCGATCGGCCTCAACACGGGGCGCAACGTCTTCGGTCAGGGGACGCGCGCGAACCTGACTATCGGCCGCGCCCTGCAGCTCGTGGTGCGCAACGTCGGCGGCGGCCGGCCCGGCGAGGTCGACATGTCGACCCTCGGTCAGCCGGGCAAGCTCGGCGCCTGCATCGCGGAGAACGAGGAGCTGAGCTGCTGGGAGCCGCTGCACGTCGAGCGCGGCTTCGACCGCGACCAGAGCACGGTCACCGTCTTCGCGGCCGAGGCGCCGCGCGCCATCCGCGACCAGCTCTCGCGCCGCGCCCCCTCGCTCGGGGCCAGCATGGGCTACTCGCTCGAAGCGATCGCCCACGTGAAGCTGCACGGAATGGACCAGGCCCTGCTGGTCGTCTCCCCCGAGCACGCGCGCACGTTCGAGCGCGACGGCTACACGAAGGACGACCTGCGCGCCCGCATCCAGGAAGTGACGGCCCGCAGGCTGCGCGATGTCCTGCCGAACGACGAGTGCCAGAAGGGCACCGGCGTGCGGGCGCTGCCCAGGGACTGGGTCGGCCCCGACGGCCGCCCGACCGCCGAGGCGCTCGACCGTCCGTTCCCGAAGTTCGCGAGCGCCGACAACATCCTGATCGCGGTGGCCGGCGGCACGGCCGGGAAGTTCTCCGCCGCCGTCGGCGGCTGGGCCAGCGGCGGCCTGGGCTCGAAGGCGGTGACGCGCCTCATCGACGCCCCGGTAGCGCCGTAGCCGGGGCCGCTAGGAGCTTGCGCCGCAGAACGCCAACCGGGTGCGTGCCGCGGCGCAAGCTCCCAGGGCGGTGGGGGCTGGGGCCGACCCGGAGCCTGCGACGGGTTGGCGGCGCTAGCGGTACACGTCGCGGCGGTGCCCGAGCCGCACCACCAGCACGCGCAGCGCCCGATCCCGGATCTCGCAGATGACCCGGCAGCCGCCGACCCGGTAGCGCCACAGTCCACCCATGGGACCGGCGAGGGCCTGGCCCAGGCTGCGCGGGTCGCCCAGCCGGGCAACTCGCACGTCGATGTAGTCGAGAACGCGTCGCGCTGCCTTGCGATCGAGCTTGCGAAGCTGTGACCGGGCGGTGGTGGTGTACTCAATCGTCCAGGCCAAGGTCACGCCTCACGTCGTCCGCGGCGTGGACCTGTTCCTCGCCCTTCCGGATCCTCTGCAGCACCTCGGCGGCCAGGTAGTAGTCTTCAGCGTCGTCCAGACCGCGGTCGATGATCTCTCGCAGGTAGAACGCCTTGGTGCGCCCGGTTTGGGTCGCCAGGAAGTCGAGCCGCCGTTCGGTCTCGGGAGCCAGACGAATCGAAGTCGCCATCTCGCCTCCGCGATGCAGGGATTGTGTGCATTCACTGTATCACGGCCGTCGCGGCGCGAGGTACCCCTTGGCCCCGCTGTCGTATGCTCACGGGGTGCCACGCTTTCGCTGCCAGGTATGCGACGCGGAGTTCGACGTCGCCCAGGCGGCGCTCGACCGCTACCCCGGCTGGCGGCCCCGGTACTGCCGCGCGCACTCACCGAAGAAACGCGCCGCGGGGGGGCAGCAACGCGCGGCGCGCCGCGCGGCCCCGCGCGCCCGACGCACCGGCACGCGGTCCGAGGAGAACCTCACCCTCGACGAGGTGCTGGCCAAGTACCCCGGCGACCCCGTCACCGGCGTCTTCACGGACGGCAGCGCCGTGCCCAACCCGGGCCCCGGCGGCTGGGGCGTGGTCTGGGTCGAGCGAGGCGAGATCGTGTCGAAGGCGCACGGCCACGACCCGGACACGACCAACAACCGCATGGAGCTCCGGGCGCTCATCGAGGCGTTCAAGATGCTGCCCGACGCCGCCGCCGCCGACGTCCACACCGACAGCCAGCTCTGCGTGAACACGATTACCAAGTGGGCACCCGCCTGGGAGCGGCGGGGCTGGAAGCGCAAGACCGGCCCGATCAGCAACCTCGACCTGGTGCGGGAGCTGCTGGAGCGCTACCGGGCCCATCCCGACTGCCGCCTCCGCTGGATCGCCGGCCACGCCGGACACCGCTGGAACGAGTACGCCGACAGCCTCGCCACCGCCTGGATGCGATCCGCGCTGTAGGCAGGCGCGCGGCACATCCCAGGTCGCGCCTCCGCACCTCGCCGCGACCGCACGAGGTTCCCCCGCACTCGCCGGAGCACGGTCACTCGCGCCGGCGATGGCGGACCGCCTGCGGGGGGTCCGGGCCGCTCTCGGCCCGGTCGAGGGCGCGGGCGCGCTCCGAACGGGGCGCGATCGGAATGGGGCGCGATCCGACCGGACGGAAGCAGTCCGCTCGCCGCATGCCGCCCGGCTCCCCGCGCGGGCTGTGGTACAGTGGCCAGACTCGATTCCGGAGGCAGGATGGACGACTCCGTCATTCTCGATCCGACCGACGAACGCCAGCCGATCGGCCGGCAGCTCGCCTCCCGACCGACCGCCCTCACCGGGGCGATTGGGATCGTCGACATCTCGAAGCCGCGCGGCGACGTCTTCTGCGACGAGCTCGAGACGCTGCTCCGCGCCCGGCAGCCGGGCGTCGACGTCATCCGCCTGCGCAAGCCGACCTTCACGCGGCCCGCGCCGACGGACCTCCGCGCCGAGGTGGCGGAGCGCTGCAAGGCGGTCATCCAGGCCCTCGCCGATTGAGGGTCGTGCACGTCGTGCAGTGTGCACGACCTGGTCGACTACGAGGCGCGGGGCATCCCCACCGTGATGGTGGCCTCGTCGGAGTTCGTCGACGCGGCGGAGCGGCAGTCTGGCGCCCTGGGCATGCCCGACGTGGCGAGCCGAGCCGTTTACGTGCCGCATCCCATCCAGGACGCCACGGACGACGAGATGCGGGCCAAGGCGCGCGCCGCCTACGACGCCATCGTCGGCGCCATCACCGCCCAAGCCTAGGAGCTTGCGCCACAGAACGCCAGCAGAGTGCGTGCCGCGGCGCAAGCTCCTGGGACGGTGGGGGCTGGGGCCGACCCGG